>JBBUDB010000001.1:0-21593 GCA_038057515.1 Patescibacteria group bacterium
CTTTTTCATAACCAGCGACGAGCAATTTTTTCAAAGGCAGCTCGAGCGAGATGCGGAGATAAAAATCGGTGTCGAGCGCGTTGTGATGCGTCGCGAAGGGCTCCGCTTCCGCCCCGCCTGGTACCGATTCTAAAACCGGAAGCTCAACCTCAAGAAAGCCCTCTTGCTTCATTGCCGCGCGGAACGTTTCCCAAAACGCCGACTTTTTGCGGAACATCGTGGCGACTTCTGGATTCATGATGAGGTCGAGATATCGCTGGCGGAGGCGCGTTTCGGTGTCCTCGATGCCGGCCCACTTATCGGGCAGGGGCCGCAATGCCTTGGAGAGAATGATGGCGAACTTCGCCTCGACGCTTTTTTGCTTGGTCTTGGTGAGAAAAACCGGCCCGCCGATATTTAGAAAATCACCCCGGTCGAGCGTGGCCTTAAGGAGCGCGAAATCCTTCAAATTGTCCTTGCGGAGTATCGCCTGCATCGTGCCCGTCTCATCATGCAAATCTAGAAACATCACATTTCCCATGTCGCGGAGGCCTATCACCCGCCCGGCCAAAAAAACCTTCTTTTTCCCGCGAAGAAGTTTCGCAAAGTCCGTAAGCACCTCGTCGGCCATGTGCGTGCGCTTCGAGGAAACCGGATACGGATCAACGCCCGCCGCCTGGAGCTTGGCGAGCTTATTCTTTCGTTCGCGGATGATATCGTCGAGCATGATGCGAGTGTTTTAGAGACTAGGGTTTAGCGAATAGGGCTACGACGCAACTAGAATACCAATAAATACTAATACAACTGGGGGTTTTCGACGATATTGACTATTTACACATGCTATAGTATAATACAAAAGGAACCTTTAACCGCCGCCTTGCGGCATAACCATAGGAGGCCAACGTGGCCAATTGTCTCTTCCGTACCACGCTCTGCGTCGTGATGTTCATCGGCCTCGCGGCCTGCCAGGGCTCCTGCGGCGGCGAGAAGAAGTCACCGATGACCGAAACGTCGACAACCCCGACGGCGCAGGTGTTCATGCCCAGCCGATCTCCCATCTGCCTTCGGGGCGAAGATCTCCCTGGGTTCGTCGCCAACCTCAACGTCGGCAACCCGACGGGTGACGCCCCCCTCGAACTTCCGCCGGAGAAGTTCAACCGCGGTTCCGAAAGAACGCGAGCGGCGCTACAATCGTTACGCAATTTTCACGATCTCGTACTTCGTCTCCCCCGTCGGTGTCGTGACGACGACCGTCTCCCCCACGGACCGACCCAAAAGCGCCTTGCCGATCGGCGACTCGTTCGATATCTTGCTATCTTCCGGCTTCGCTTCGTTCGAGCCAACAATCTCGTAGTTAAGTTCTTTGCCCGCTTTTTTCACCACGATGTGCGAACCAACCTGAACGACACCGGTGCGCGGTCCTCCGGCCACGACGACTTCGGTGCGACGCAGCATCTTCTCAAGTTCAAAGATCCGCGCTTCGACGCGCGCCTGCTCCTCGCGCGCTTCGGCGTATTCGGAGTTCTCCGAAAGATCGCCGTATTCTTTGGCGCGCTTCAAAAGATCGGCGATCTCGAGGCGCCGTGGGCCCTTTAAAACGGTGAGCTCCTTTTGGAGCTCTTCAAGTTTTTCCTGGCTGACGTACTGTTTGCTGTTTGTCATGAGGGGATTTCGAAGAGTATTTAGAATTTAGATTTTATAAACATTTGAGGAGAGCCACCACCGTATCTGCGCCACTTCGAGAAAGAATTTGACGTACGCCGAGGCCTTTACTTTCGACTTCCCGTCATGTACCCAGTGAACGGGCACTTCCCGAATGCGATAGCCAAGCTTTTTGGCCAGGGCAAGGATCTCGACATCGAAGCTCCAACCGCCGATACGAGAAAGCGCGAAGACCTTCTCGGCAACTTCCGCGGTGAACGCCTTGAACCCGCACTGCGTGTCCCAAAGTCCCGGCAGAACGAGCGGCTGGATCCAGAAAAGATTGCCGAGCTTCCCTGGGATCTGCCGGTACCACGGCTCGGGCGGGTCGAGCTTACTGCCCTTGGCCGAGCGCGAGCAGATGACGACACCATAACCTTCGTTAAAAAACGGTATCATCTGGTCGAAGTGGTCTATCGTCGTCGCGTTATCGGAATCCATGAAGAGACGAATCTCTCCCTCCGCCGTGAGCATTCCCTGCCGCACCACCCCGCCCTTGCCCTTGTTCTCTTTGTTATCGACGAGCTTTAGGTTCTTGATGGTGGGCGCCATTTTCCGAACCACCTCGGCCGTATTGTCCTTCGAGCCGTCATTTATGACGAGTATCTCGTAAGTGTATTTCTTATCGGCCAGACGTCTGTCGATATCGATGAGCGTCTTGGGGAGCCGGTCCGCCTCGTCGTAGGCCGGTAAAATTATCGAAAGATAGGGCTTCTTCTGTTCCATAATAGGCTCTGATTGTAGCACATCCGGGGGTGACTGTCGCCCTGTCGCTCCGCGCGACGAACAAAGCGGATTTCTGCGCTCTTTGCGAGGTTTTAGATAAATAGAATCCTATTTCGTAAGAATCACCGGACCTTTGTTTGTAACAACAACGGTGTGTTCGAAGTGCGCGGACAGCGAGCCGTCCCGTGTCACGAAGCTATCATCTTTCAACTGCCTCACCGCTTCACTGCCCATATTGACCATCGGTTCGATGGCAATGACCATGCCGACGCGCAAGCGCTCCCCCGTCCCGGCCTGGCCGAAGTTCGGCACCGACGGCTCTTCGTGGAGCTTCCGGCCGATTCCGTGTCCGGTCAGGGTCGTCACCACGGAAAAGCCGTTCTCCTCGACGAATGATTGCACCGCCTGTCCGATATCGCCCAGGCGCGCCTCCGGCCAGGCGGCCTTGATGCCGCGATAAAGCGCCTCTTCGGTTATCGCCACTAAGTGCCTCGCCTCGGGCGAAACCGCGCCGACGGCGACGGTCGTGGCCGCATCAACATAAAAACCTTCATGCACCAGGCCAAGATCAAGCTTCACGAGATCGCCATCTTTTATCACATACTTCCCCGGCGGACCATGAACGACGCTGTCATTTATCGAAGCGCAGAGCGTGAAGGGATACGCCTTTGTGGCGCCGTTCGGTTTGTACCCCAAAAACGCCGGCCGGTCGCCGGTCGCCGTGATAAGCTCTCTGGCACGCTCATCGAGCTCAAGCGGCGGGACTCCTGCCTTCACTTCTCCTCGAAGGGTGCGGAGCACGACGCCCAGACGGCGGCCCGCCTCGGCCATAAGGGCGATCTCTTCTTTTGATTTGATGGTCATGACTCCTGCCTCCTTAGCGCGACCGGCGAAGGATCGCGCGCTTGGCCGCTTCGAACACTTTGTATGGCGCCGGCCGGCCATCGATAAGATGCACCGTGTGACCCCTCTTTTTCGCGTAAGAAAAAACCGGCGCCGTGCGTTCGGCGAACTCTTTGAGGCGTTCGCGGATAACCTCCGGCTTGTCGAGCGAGCGCCTGTAGAGCGGCCCGCCACAGATGGGGCAGTGCGTCGGATGCTTAGAAGGATAATACTGCGTAAGCAACGCCGCCTTGCATTCTTTGCAGAGGAGCCGTGCGCCATTGCGCCGGAATGAATGCTCCGCGTCGACGTCGAGTCGAATAAAGAACATATTCTTTTTCCCGTAGAGTTTCTCGAGGAGCGGCACGAGTCGCTCGGCTTCATACATCGTACGCGGCGAACCGGAAAAGACCACGCCCCAGCCGGCCTTGGCCAGTTTTATGGTTTCCTTCTTTACTTCGCCGATCACGAAACTTGGCGTCATTAGAATTCCCGTGTCGAAATTCTTGCGCTCGCGCTTGATGATCGCCTCCCTTTGCCGCTTCGGGTCATGCACGACCGATTCCAAAAACCGGCCGGTGTCGAAGTGAATCAGGCCGAAGGTATCGGCCAAGAGATTTGCCTGCGTCCCCTTGCCGCTTCCCGGAACGCCATACACCATCACCGCCATCTTCCGCATATGTTGTGTCATGCCGTATATCGTACCGCGAAATAAACAATTCGTGAACTTGACACATGACGGCGCGTAATATTTAATTGACCCAGCTCGACAAGAGCGGGAAGGAGAACGAATGAAACGTCTCGTTGTCGTACGGCATGGAAACTCCCCTGGTGACGACCTGACGGAGGCGGGCCGCTTCCAGGCCGAGCGCCTCGGCCAATCCTTGAGGGCCCTCTGCAACGGCGATGCTTTCGTGATCGCCACGTCCGACAAGAACCGCGCCCGGCAGACGGGGGTGATTCTCGCGGAGCAGATCGGCGGCACCCCCATCGAAACCGTCGCGGACGAGTGCGTCGCCCAGCCGCTTTACTTCGAAGATGAGTTCGCGAATCTCATGAAGCGTCTCGCCGACCGGGCGGACATCGTCATCGCCGTGAGCCACCAGATGTCGGTTCAGCGCATCGTGAAGCGCCAGATCAAGGGCCTTGGCCTCACGTGGGTTGCACCGGAAATCGTGTCGGAGTGCGCCGGCTTCGTCCTCGACTACGAGGCGAAGACCATCACCCCGATCTCCCACTAGAGCCGACATCTCGCCGCAAATCCTGAAGCCGTCGCGGCGCACCACCGCGACGGCTTTCACATTCCCGTGACACACCCCGCCCCCGAGAAGCGCTGCAAGCGCTACAACTTTGAAATTATATTATATCCCACGGCCGTGGGATATAATATAATTTCCCATTATTGTTATTGTGAGTTGGTTTGGTAATGAAAGCTTGCCTCCGCGAAGGCAAGCTACCTCAAGCCACCCATAAGCCAGTTTCTGTATCTTGGGGAATCTGAACAATAGAGGTTTGCCCATCCGGGCAAACCACCTTCAGTCCACTTGATAAAAACTTTCGTATTGCGAATACCTAAGCGAAGTCGGATTGAAATTTAACGAACGAGGTGCGCGTTTTTTGACACATAAACGGAGTGGTCGGAAAACTCCGCAGGAGGCAAACGGGAACCGCTCCGTTTATTCAAAAAACGCGCGCCGATAGAGTATAAATTTATCCGACGAAGCGGGTATCGCAATGCGAAAGGTTTTAGAACCCCTCGTACTCGCGCACGGTGAGCTGCGAATTCACCTGGCGCATGGTCTCAAGCGATACCGAAACGACGATGAGGAGCGCCGTGCCGCTGATCGTGAGCACGGCGATACCCGTGATCTGCTCCACGATAATCGGCAAAACGGCGATGAGACCGAGGAAGATGGCGCCGAAGAGCGTCACCCGATTGATAACGTGCGAGAAGAACGCGGCGGTCGTCTCCCCCGGCCGGATGCCTGGCACGAAACCGCCGCCGCGCTGGAGATTCTTCGCCACCTCCGCCGGATTGAACGTGATTGAGGTGTAGAAGTACGTGAAGATGAACACGAGGAAAAAGTAGAAGGTGCCGTAGATGAGCTGGTTGTTCAGGAAGTTATTCACCAGCGTATTGACGCGCAGGGCATAATCAACCGAGACCACCGAAAGAATCTGGGCGATGAATTGCGGAAAAAGGAGCACCGAGATGGCGAAGATGAGCGGGATCATGCCGGCCTGGTTCACCTTTAAAGGCAGGTAGCTCGAGGCACCGCCGTAGAGCTTGTTGCCGCGCACCCGACGGGCATAGGCGATCGGGATCTTCCGCTCGCCTTCATTAAGATATACAACGCCCGCGATGACGAACAATCCAACAACAAGAAAACCAAGATAGGTCGGGAGCAACCCCGGCGTGTAGGACGCAAACGCAAGCGCCACCTGGCTTGGCAAGCCAGCCACGATACCGGCCAGAATAATGAGCGAGATGCCGTTGCCGATCTTCTGTTCGGTGATGAGTTCGCCCAGCCAAAGCGTGATCATCGAACCCGTGGTAATAGCGAGCACGTTCGTGAGGGTTGCGAAAAGAGGCAGTTTATCGATGACGCCTTGCGAGGCGAGGATCGAGAGAAAACCATAAGACTGGAGCACCGCAAAAGGCACCGCGAGCATCCGCGAGTACTGGTTGAACTTTGCCTGGCCGCGGGCGCCTTCCTCGTAATACATCTGCTTGAACTTCGGAAAGATGATCGTGAGAAGCTGCATCACGATGGTCGCCGTGATGTAGGGGCCGACGCCAAGCATGGCGACCGAAAGATTCGAAAGGCCGCCGCCAGAAAAAAGGTTCAGGAAGCCGAGGAGTTGGTTCGAACCGAAGAAGTTCCGAAGCCGATCGGCGTCAACTCCCGGAATGGGGATCGCGGCCAAAAGCCGGAAGGCGATGAGGAGTCCGACAACAATAAATATCTTCAGCCGAAGGTCTTTGATGCGGAAGATTTGGAGGAGGCGGTTCATGGTGAGATAACTAGAGATTAGTAGGGGTAGCTGACTAGCAGTATATCTATTTTCGACATCCGTGCGCTAGTCGCCTATTCTCTAGGCAACTAAATTACTTTATGGTCCCGCCGGCCTTCTCGATCTTTGCCTTAGCGGAGGCGGAAACCTTACAGCCGCGGATCGTGACCGGGAACGCCATTTCGCCATCCGAGAGGATCTTCACGACGCCGCGATATTTATCCGAGACAAGGCCGATCTGCTTTAAGAGCGCGAGATTAACGATGGGCGCCATCTTACCGCCGGAAAGCGTCCGGAGTTTTGCGGAAAGCGTCGCCAAGCTCACGACGACTGGCTTCGGGCTCTTGGGCTTATTGGCGAAACCGCGCAGTTTCGGAATGCGCAGGATGAGGTCCCGCGACGCCGGGCGGAGCTTGCGGCCGGAACGGGAGTGCTGACCCTTGGTGCCGCGGCCCGAGGTTGTGCCCCGCTTGCCGCCGCGGCCAACGCGCTTCTTGCCCTTTTTATTGTGACTTTTTAGTTCGTGGAGTTGCATGGATTTAGGAACGCATTGGCTTCAGAAGCTTCAGAGCGGCCATCGTGGCCAGGGCGTTCGTAAGCTTGTTCGGGGTCCGGCCCAGGCACTTGGCCGTCGCGTCCTTGATGCCGGCGAGCGCAAGCACGGAACGCACCGCTCCCCCGGCCTTCAAGCCGTGGCCGGCGGCGGCCGGTTTCACAAGCACCTTCGCGGCGCTGTATTTGGCCGTTACCTCGTGATTAATGGTGCGACCGTCACGGAGGTTTACCATAAGTATCGCCTTCTTGGCCTCGGACTTCGCCTTGCCGACGGCCGAAGCGACATCCAAGCCCTTGGCCACGCCTACGCCCACGCGACCGCGGCCATCGCCGATTACGACCGTCGCCCGGAAGCGAAAGCGCTTGCCGCCGGCGACGACGCGCGTCACGCGCCGAAGATCGAGCACCCGCTCGTTGAATTCATCCTTCTTGGCGTAGCGATCGCGCGAGCCGCCTCCTGATTGTCTTTGAAATGCCATGGTAGGTTAAAATTTCAGGCCGCCCGAACGGGCGCCCTCCGCCACGGCTTTGACCCGGCCATGGTACGCATATGAACGCCGGTCGAAGACCGCCGCGGAAACTTTCGCGGCCACGGCTTTCTTGGCGATATTCTCGCCCACAAGGCGGGCGGCGTCGGTTTTCGTCATCCCCTTCTTCGCCACCTCGCGGCTCGAAGCGGCCGCTATAGTTTTTCTCCCGGCGTCGTCGATAAGTTGGGCGTAGATCCCAACGTTGCTGCGGAAAACCGCGAGCCGCGGGCGCGCGGCCGTGCCGGCAATTTTCGCCCGGGTGCGCCGGACGCGAGATGCTTTCTTATGGTTGATGAGTTTTTGAGCGTTCATCCCGTTAGAAATTAACTGATGAGCAAAAACCCCTCGACAGAGAGTTCCTCGGAATTGTGTTTTGTAGGGTAATCATAGGATGGTTCGTAATTTCTAACGGGATGAATGGAGTTAAAAAAAATAATTAGCTTGAGGCGGTGGCCGCTTTCTTGCCAGCCTTGCGCGCTACCACCTCACCGCGATAACGAATACCCTTCCCCTTGTACGGTTCGGGTTTCTTATTGGCGCGGATGTCGGCGGAAAACTGTCCAACCGCATCTTTATCGATACCCGTGACGGTGATAGCGCTTTTTTCGAGAGTAACGGCAATACCCTTCGGAATGGGCATCCT
Source organism: Patescibacteria group bacterium (assembly GCA_038057515.1). GTDB lineage: Bacteria > Patescibacteriota > Minisyncoccia > UBA6257 > 2-01-FULL-56-20 > DATJQA01. The sequence continues at coordinate 8,032 of JBBUDB010000001.1, forward strand.
AACCGGGTTAACGAAACCGAGCGACAGAACGAGCGTCTCGCCATCAAGCGCGGCCTTGTAGCCAACGCCTTCGATATCGAGGGTTTTCGTGAAGCCCTTCGTCACGCCGAGAATGGCATTCGTAATCAGCGACCAGGTCGTGCCGAGATCAGATCGCGTCTGCTTGCTCGTGCCCTCGGTCGAAACGCGCACGCCGCCCGTTTCAATGACGCAAGCGACCGCGCGCGGCACGCGCACCAAAAGTTCGCCCTTCGGACCCTTCACGGCAATTTCGCCGTTCCGATCGGCGATCACGACACCTTCGGGAACGATAACTGGTTTTTTAGCTAGCTTGGACATGATCGTAATTACCAAACTTGGAAAAGGTATTCGCCGCCGACCTTCTTTTTTCGAGCTTCGTTATTGCTCAAAACACCTTCGGGCGTGGAGATAGCCGCCAAACCGTAGCCCTGCTTCACGGACTGCAGGTCGCGATAACCAATATAGAAACGGCGGCTGGGTTTCGAAATGAGGCGGAAATCGGTAAACGCCGAGACGCCATCGCGGTAACGCAACTTCATTTCCAGATAGCTCTTCTTGCCCATGTTCTTCTTATCGACAGCGGCGACAAAGCCGGCGGCGAGGAGGAACCTGGCTACGGCAAAATCAAAGTTCGAGAACGGCATCTGGACCGTCTCCTTCTTCGCCCGCGAGGCATTCTTGATGTTTACTAAAAGATTATGATACATAAATTTCTTTACCAGGATGCCTTTTTGACGCCGGGGATCTGACCATTCGTGGCCATCTCGCGGAAGCAGATGCGGCAAAGGCCGAAGGTTCGCATAAAACCGTGCTTGCGCCCGCAGCGAAAACAGCGCCGCACTTTGCGGGTGCTGAACTTGGGGCTCTTGGCGCTACGCGCGATTGTTGATGTCTTCGGCATGGAATATTATTTAGCGTTCTTCCGAAACGGAATATTGAGCGCCCGATAAAGATCAAGGGCGACCGCCCGGTCTTTCTTTTTCGGCACGATACCGATGGCGAGCGAGAAGACGTGCGTTGATTCTTCCGGGTTTATCTCCGGGAAGACGAGGTGTTCCTTAAGGCCAATATTCAAGACGCCCCCCTCGTCGACGGCGTGAGGATCGATGCCCGTAAAATCACGAACGCGAGGCAGTACTATTGTACTCAAACGCTCGAAAAAATCAATCATGGCGCGGCCTCGGAGCGTCGTCCGGAGACCAACGATCTGGCCCGCCCGCGACTTGAAACCGGCGATCGATTTCTTCGCTCGGCGCACCTGCGCCTTCTGACCGGCAATAAATCCAAGATCTCGAACAATTTGAGGCAAAACCTTCTCCTCAAAACCGGATTGCGAGCTCGCCCGGCCAACGCCGGTCGTGACGACTATCTTTTCGAACGACCGGCGGACGATATCCGCAGTGGCATTCTGTTGCTTGGCTATTTGAGCAGTAGTCATAATAGTGGTTAAACGGCGGCTTGGCATTTGCGGCAGAAGCGGACGCGCTTCGATCCCTCAACGCGACTGCCGAGACGGACGGCTTTTTTGCAATTCGGACAAACTATCATGACGTTCGAAACGGCGAGCGAGCGCGGCACCATGACCGTCTCCCCTTTTTGATTCTGCTTGCGGGGACGCATGCGCTTCGCGAACATGTTTAGGCCTTCGATCATCACCCGGCCCGTTTCGGGCATGGCCTTGGTCACCGTGCCGGTCTTTCCCCGCTCCTTGCCCGAGAGCACCTTTACGTTATCTCCTTTTTTAATCTTTAGCTTAAGCATTGTGGTATTAGACGATCTCTTCCGCCATTGTGATGAGCTTCTCAAAACCGCGCGCCTTTAGTTCGCGAGGCATCGGCCCGAAGACGCGAGTGGCCACGAGCTCCTTCTTGGCGTCGATAAGCACCACGGCATTCTCGCCGAAACGAACATACGAACCGTCCGCCCGGCGGAGGGCTTGCCTGGAACGCACCACGAGCGCCTTCACGATGTCCTTCTTCTTGATCGTCTTCCGCGGCTCGGCCACCTGTACGGAGGCGATGATAATATCGCCCACCTTGGCATAGTGGTGGCGCGTGCCGCCAAGAATACGAAAACACCGCACGATCTTCGCGCCGCTGTTATCGGCTACTTTTAAAATTGAGCGTTCTTGGATCATGGGGTGTTATTCGGTTTCAGTTCCCGGAGCCGGCGTCCGCTCGACGATAGTCCAGCGCTTCTCGCGGCTCATCGGTCGGGACTCGCGAATAATGACGTGGTCACCAACGTGCGAAGCGTTCGTCTCGTCGTGGGCTTTGAACTTCGTTGTTACCTTGTAGTACTTCAGGTACTTCGGGTGGCGTTTCATGCGCGACACGGCCACAACGCGGGTCTTCGTCATTTTGTCGGAAACGACGATGCCGCTCTGTTCACGCGCGTTAGTTTTCTTTTGAGTTTCCATGATGTTTTATTTCGTGGCGTTTTTCGTTGCTTGTCCGATAAACGTCAGAATCCGCGCAATGTCCTTCCGGACAGCACGAAGATCGCCCTCATTCTTCACTTTACCGGCGGCCAAGTCAAGCTGGAGATGGCGCAGTTTTTCCCGCGACTCCTTGAGCATCGTGTGAAGTTCGGCGACGGGCCGAGTTTTAAGTTGGGCGATATCCTGTGGTTTCATCCCGTTAGAAATTTACCGACGCGCAAAAACCCCTCGACAGAGAGTTCCTCGGAATTGTGTTTCGCAGAGTAATCATAAGATGGTTCGTAATTTCTAACGGGATGAATGGGGATTTAACTATGGTCGGTTCGGCTAATGACCTTGGTCTTAAACGGCAGCTTATAACCGGCCAGGCGAAGCGCCTCCTTCGCCTTCACGGGGTCTGGAGCGTCGATCTCGAAAATTATCCGGCCGGGACGAACCTGAAAGACATAGTGGTCCACCGCGCCCTTGCCGCCACCCATGGTGACTTCCGGCGGGCGCTTGGTGACCGGCTTATCCGGGAAAACGCGGATCCAGAGACGGCCTTCGCGCTTGATGAAGTTCGTGATGGTGCGGCGCGCGGCCTCGATCTGGCGCGAGTTGATGCGGCAACCTTCGGTGGCTTTCAAGCCGTGGGCGCCGTAGCTCAAATCGAGACCGCGGGTCTCAACCTGTCTTTTCTTCGAGCGGCCCTTTTGCCACTTACGATGTTTAACTTTCTTGGGGATAAGCATGGGGTGTCTTAGGAGCGCCGTACGCCGCGGTCGGAAGTTTCTTCGCTCTTCTCTTTTTTCGCGAACACTTCGCCCTTATAGATCCAGGCCTCAATACCGATCGTGCCGTAGGTCGTGTACGCCGTCGCCACGCCGTAGTCAATATCGGCGCGGAGCGTCTGGAGCGGCAAGGGGCCCTTGCGCATCACCTCGTGCCGAGCAATTTCGGCGCCATCAAGGCGACCCTTAGCGGAAAGCTTCGCGCCCTTAACTTCGCGATTCTGCATCGTGAACTCAAGGTGCTTTTTGAGCGTCCGGCGGAATGGCAACCGCTTCTCAAGGTCCCAGGCGATCTGCTGGGCTAGATAAGTGGCGGAAATTTCGGAGCGCTTCAACTCTTCAACGTTAACGGAAAGAGCCGCACCATTCGTCGTGTCCTTGCTCGTCCCGCGGAGCTTCCGGAGGCGCGCCTCAATGGCCTTGGTGAGCTCTTCGATACCCTTGCCGCCCTGGCCAATAACAAAACCGGGGCGCGCGGCCTTGATGAAGACGCGCAAAATATTCGAGGTGCGTTCGATCTCCACGCCGGCCACTCCGGCTTGAGCGATCTTTTCTTTGACAACTTTGCGGATCGCCTCGTCCTCTTCTAGGAACTTGGCGTACGGATACCTGCCGACGGCAGCCGTGCCCGCTTTGGACGGGAAAAACCACCGGCTTCCCCAGGTCTTGGCGATACCGATGCGCAGTGAAATTGGATTTATTTTTTGTCCCATGGTCGTAAATATTATTGAGCTACATTCCGGCCTTACGGTTGAATACCTTGCGGAAGAATCCCGGATTCTTTGGCGTCTTCGGAGCATCAGGCGCGGAGGGTTCGGTGGCCGATTTCGCCGCTACGCGCTTCTTCTTCGGGCTCGCCTTCTCCCCCTCTCCCGCCTTCGCCTTTTTCGGCACGACTATCTTAAAGCGCGCGGGCTTCAGATTTTCGCGTTCGGCGAGCGTCAGGGTCACGTGGCTCATCTTCTTCTGAATCGGGCTCGCCGAACCGCGCGCGCGCGGCAAAGAACGCTTGAGCATCGGCCCCTGGTCCACCGTGAAGGATTCGATAACGAACTTCGCCGCCTCCCCCTTCTTGGCCTTAACCGCGGCCACCGCCGAGCGGATGAGCTTCAGAAGCGGCTTCGCGGCCCGGCGGCGCTCGTACATAAGCTGGGCCTCGGCCTCGACGACCGGGAGTCCCACGACCAAGCTCGCCACTAAGCGCACCTTCCGGGGCGCCATGCGCAAGTAATTCAGTTGAACGGTTTGCCTTACCCCCACACCAATCGAAGAGCGCGAAGCAACCGTGTTCCGGTTGTTGTGCTTGTTCGGTTGTTTATTTTGAGTATCCATGTCTTTCCGATTGGTGTGGGGGTGAATCCTGATATCTTATTTTTTCTTCGCGGCCGGAGCGGCGGCGGCCTTTCCGCCTCCGGCGGGCGCGGCGCCTTCTCCCGGCGTGACCTTCTGATCGATATCTTTCTGCATCTTGCCGCCGTGGCGAACGAACTTCCGGGTAAGCGAGAACTCCCCCAAACGGTGGCCCACCATTTCTTCTGTCACGCGAACTTCAATGAAAATTTTGCCGTTGTGAATGGCGAAAGTGTAGCCCACCATTTCCGGTGAAATCTCGGAGGCGCGGGCCCACGTCTTAATGGCGCCGCCTTCCGGCTTCTGGCGCGCGATCTTCTTCAAAACATTCGGGTCAACGAAAGGACCCTTCTTTAGGGAGCGGCTCATGCCAGTGTTGCCTCGGAGGGCAAGATTTTTCCAGTCGCGACCCGACGAGCCGCAACACTGAGCACCCCGCACCATTTCTGGCGCGAACTCTGCCCGTTTTGAATCAGAGCCGCAAGGCGGCTCCGCCTCTTGTTTCTTGTGTTATTGGTAATCATGGCTGGAAATGGTGCGGGGTAAGTTTTGGCATCTACTCGAACTTCGCCGTTGGCTCGTCCTCGTAGGCCAAGCCCTTATTTTTTACTGCGTCGTTTAACGATGACTTTATTCGACCGCTTCTTCGGATCGCGGGTCTTCCGACCGCCGGTCACCTTCCCCCACAATGTCTTCGGCTTCCGGGTACCCCGCTGGGTGCGGCCTTCGCCGCCGCCGTACGGGTGGTCAACCGGGTTCATGACCGAACCGCGCACCGTCGGCCGAATGCCGAGCCAGCGCGAGCGGCCGGCCTTGCCGATAACGGTCAGGTTCCATTCCGGATTCGATACTTGGCCAATAGAGGCGTAACACTCCGAGAGCACGCGGCGCACTTCTCCGGAGCCCATCTTGAGGTCGGTGTACTTGCCATCGTTCGCGAGCACTTCAAGATACGAACCGGCGGAACGGGCCATCTGGCCGCCGCGAGCGGGCTGAAGCTCGACATTGTGCACCTGGGCGCCCACGGGAATGTTCTTGAGTTTCAAGCGATTGCCAATCTCAAGCGGCGCGTTCTCGGCGACCGTGAGCACGGCCCCCACCTTCACGCCATGCGGCGCCACGATATAACGGCGCTCGCCGTCCGGATAAAGCATCTTGGCGATGAAGGCCGTCCGGTACGGATCGTATTCGAGCGTCTCAAGAACGGCCGACTGAAGCTTCTCTTGTTTGAAATCAATCTTCCGATAGAGCTTCTTCTCGCCGCCGCCCTGATGGCGCGTCGTGATGCGGCCCTGCGAGTTACGGCCGGCATGGCTCTTCAGGCGCTCGGTGAGCAACTTGTCCGGCTCGACGCGGGAAAGCCCGGCATAACTTACATTAGTCATGTGCCGACGGCTGGGGGTTCTGGGGGCGTAGGATTTCATGAGTTTAGAAAATTATCGGCCGAGATCTATTTTTTGGCCTTCTTGGAGAGTCACGATCGCCTTCTTAAAGGGAGAGGTGAGTCCCCGAAGGTTGCGGAAGCGCTTCGGCTTGCCGGGCGTCGTCACCATGTTCACGGCCAGGACATCGACGCGATAGAGCTCCTTCACGGCCTTCTTGACTTCGTTTTTCGTGGCCGCGGGCTTCACCATAAAAACATACTTACCCACCGCATTCAACTGCGTGGCTTTTTCGGTTACGCGCGGATGTTTGATGAGAAAGAGGTCGGCCATGGTAATTAGCGGGTTGCGTAGTGTTTTTCGATAACCGAGACAGCGTCACGCTCCACAAGCACTTGCTTGTAGTTCATAAGGTCATACACGTTGAGGGTCGAAGCGCCCAAGATGGCGGTCTTCGGAATGTTCTTCGCGGCGCGGAAGAGATGCTTGTTCTCTGGGCCGACCACAAAAAGGATGTCGGCCTTCTTGGCTTTCGGGGCAATGAACGCCTTGAGCTTCAGGGCAACGATCTTCGTCTTCGGCGCGTCGATCATGAGTGAATCAATGATCTTCAGTTCGCCGTCGGCGAGTTTCTTCGAGAGCACCGCCCCGAGCGCGGCGCGCTTCACTTTCTTATTAACCTTCTGGGTGTAATCGCGATCCTTCAAAGGCCCGTGCGCTTTGCCGCCGCCAGACCAAAGCGGACTGCGGATCGAACCGTGCCGGGCGCGGCCCGTCCCCTTTTGACGCCACGGCTTCCGGCCGCCGCCGCGCACTTCACTGCGATCTTTGGCGTGCGCCCAGGGCTTCCGGGCGTTCGCGAGCTGGGCCAAGACCACCTGCTGAACAACCGCCGGACGCCAAGCCGCGCCGAAAAGGCCCTTCGGGAGTTCCATTTCCCCGACGGCCTCATTCTGCCAGTTGTAGACAGTGGTCTTCATGGTATTAGTAGTTACTTGCGGATTTCGAGCATGGTATTGCGGTGTCCCGGCACGGCGCCCCGGACGAGAAGAAGCTTCTTCTCCGGATCAACGGAAACAACGACGAGATTCAAAACAGAAACGCGCTCCGTGCCCATGTGGCCGGCCATCTTCATGCCAGGCACGACGCGCTGTGGCGCGGTCGCGCCGATAGACCCTGGCGCGCGATGGCGATTCTTCTGGCCGTGCGTCTTCGGGCCGCCGTGGAAGCCGTGGCGCTTCACCACCCCCTGAAAGCCGCGGCCCTTCGTGAGCCCCGAGACCTTCACCTTGTCGCCCGGCAAAAATGCCGAAACGTCGACGATGTCGCCGACGCTCATCGTGGTCGCGCCTCGGGCTTCGGCCCGGGTGCGCCCGCTTTTCATCTGAACGGCCTCATAACCATCACGCTCCTTGGTGCGTACCAAAGAAACCGTGTTGGGTTCGGCTTGGATGATGGTGACCGGCACGACCTTCGCGTCTTGCCAGACCTGATCCATCTTTATCTTGCGACCGAGTAAGAGGGTCATGATGGTGGTTTCGTGGCTTCTTTCTTTAAAATGTTTTGGCAATAAAAATCGCCCAAGGAACGAGCCAGGGGCGCTGGTTTCGTCCTTATGAAAACGCTCCTAACCGACGTTTTGGGCGTCCATTAAAGCGACTCCGATATTTTAGGGCAAAAGGGGAGGGGTGTCAAACTAGTCACCTGGATTGTTAGCCGGGATAGCGTCGTTAGCCAGAAAATACGCTCTGGATACTCCCGCGCGGAGTTTGCGGGTGTTCCCATGCCCCAAGAGCCCCATCTTCTCCTGTCCTGCTATGAGGCTTCATAGCACTAAGAAAAATGGAAGCAGAATGTATAAACGCAAACGATGAAATACTAAATGATCGGTATTCTCCCATACTTCGCTCTCCGATAGCGTCTCGGCGGGGATCGTTTTTCTTTCTTGCGAAGGTAAGCGAGCCGACGATCCCTTTTCTGGTTTTTCGCCTTCCCCCAGTTGCTGACATACCCGTTCGCTTGCAATCCTTTTTTTATCGAGCTGATCATCTGCGGCGAAACCCATAACACCCGGCCAATATCACGATAGCTCATACCGGCGTGAAGTAGCGGTATCACCGCCGCGCGAAGCGTAACGGTGCGACGCTCATACGGACTCGTGATTAATTCGAGAATAACCCGAAGCTCCTCTCCGCGAAGCGCGGCGCATTGACTGATGAGCGCCCGCCAAGCGGCAACTTCCCATTCGCTTCTCGTGGAAAAATCTTTTGTTTTCGGCAGTGGCTTCAGCATGTTTTTCTTATTATCTTTTCTATTATTACTTTTATTTCTATTATTACTTTCCGACCTTGATAGTATATCACCCTGCTATGAGGTCTCATAGCAGGGCCAGGAGACCAGAGCATCCCCCAAGAATTTTAATAACCAAAAACCCCGCACGAGAGGCGGGGGTTTTTGGTGACTAGTTGCTAGTCACTATTCTCTAGTCACTAACCGCTCTCTCTACACAATTTTAATTTCAATATCCACTCCAGCGGGCAAGTTCAAGTTCGAGAGCGACTCGATCATCTTCGGATTCGGATTCAAGATGTCGATGAGCCGCTTATGGATGCGAAGCTCGAACTGCTCGCGCGCGTTCTTGTGAACGAAAGTCGAGCGATTCACCGTGTAGCGCTTGATCTCCGTCGGGAGCGGAATCGGCCCCAAGACATTCGCGTCGTTCCGCTCGGCGGTCTCGATGATCTGCCGGGCGGAGTTGTCGATAAGCTTACTGTCGTAGGCCTTAATGCGAAGCCGCAGCTTCTGAACGACTTCGGCTTCTTTCTTTTTTGTCATGGGGAGCAGTATGCCTAAAACTTAAAGCTACTTTTGGATCTTCGTGACAACGCCGGCCGCCACGGTCTTGCCGCCTTCGCGCATCGTGAAGCGCTGTTTCTCTTCAAGCACGATCGGAGCAATGAGCTTGGCGTTGATCTTCACGGTGTCGCCGGGCATGACCATTTCCATGCCTTCGGGCAGGATGACCTCGCCGGTCACATCCGTGGTACGGATGTAGAACTGCGGCTTGTAACCCTTGAAGAACGGGGTGTGGCGGCCGCCTTCCTCCTTCGAGAGCACATAGATCTCGGCTTCGAAATCGGTGTGGGGGGTAACGGACCCCGGCTTCGCGACCACCTGGCCGCGCTCCACGTCTTCTTTCTTCAGGCCGCGGAGAAGGATGCCGACGTTGTCGCCCGCCAAACCTTCGTCCAAGAGCTTGTTGAACATTTCAATGCCGGTCACGACGGTCTTCTGGGTGGGCTTCAGACCGATGACTTCGGCCTCGTCGTTCACCTTGATCTTGCCGCGCTCCAAGCGACCGGTCACAACCGTGCCGCGGCCTTCAATGGAGAAGATGTCTTCGATCGGCATCAGAAACGGCTTGTCGAGCTCGCGGACCGGATCGGGAATGAAATCGTCAAGCGCTTTGATGAGGTCCAAGATGCATTTCGCATCCGGATCGTCGGCGGAAGTCGCGTTCAAGGCCTTGAGAGCCGAACCGCGGATAACCGGGGTCGTGTCGCCGGGAAATTCATACTTCTTCAAAAGCTCGCGAACCTCGGACTCAACGAGGTCGATGAGTTCCGGATCGTCCACCATGTCGCACTTGTTGAGGAAAACGACCAAGGACGGCACGCCGACCTGGCGGGCCAAGAGCACGTGCTCCCGGGTCTGGGGCATCGGGCCGTCCGTTGCCGCCACCACGAGGATAGCGCCGTCCATCTGGGCGGCACCGGTGATCATGTTCTTGATGTAGTCAGCGTGGCCCGGCGCGTCGATGTGCGCGTAGTGCCGCTTTTCCGACTCGTATTCCGAGTGGTGAAGGGCGATGGTGATGCCGCGCGCCTTCTCTTCGGGGGCATTATCGATCTGGTCGACTCCCTCCGACTTCTTCGCCAGTCCTTTCTTGAAAAGGATGTTTGTGATGGCCGCGGTAAGCGTCGTCTTGCCGTGGTCGACGTGGCCGATCGTCCCAACGTTAACGTGGGGCTTCGACCGAGTGAATTTTTCTTTTTCAGCCATGGTGTTTTTTAATTAATGATTTATTAGTATTTATTTTTAGCTTCTTGCTTCCAACTACCTGCGCGGTCCTCCTGTTTCGGAAACAGGCAGGCAAAAGCCAGAAGCCATCGACCTATTATTGTTATTTGCCTCAACGGAAAAATTACGACTCCCAAGGGTCGGCAAGTGCGAATTATAGGGTAAAACCTCAAATCCTGTCAATACGGGCACGGCGGTAATCGTCTCCTGGCGTGGCAAGGTGTTGTATGGACCGGAGGCCAATCTTATGAACTTCCAGTAACTAAAACCGCTATCATTAAGCATTGTGATGGCGCCGTCCTGCTCCGTAATAACGATTATGAAACGATTAAATTCATTTAACCTGGACTAGCTCAAATGTATTTTTACCTTGTTCGAAAACTATTTTGAACATATCAAAGAAAACATCCCTGCCAAGCAATACGTCGACATTCCTAGTTTTTAAATAAGTCACTGGAACCTCCATTTTTATGGTGGTGTTTTTTATTCCGAACGAAAAACTACCAGAATACCCTGGAACTTTAGCATCTCCAATGCCTATCGAATTACATTCATCGCCAAGTTTGGCCCCTAAAATTTCCGCATACTCGTAGTTAACCTGTGTCTTATCTGCCCCAGAATCAACTAAGGCGGGGACTTCTATTATCCTGCCTTCTTTGGTGCGGGTTTCCAAAATAAGCATTGGTCGCTTAACAAGATGCCCACTTGAATCCAGAAGATTTGCAAGCGGCGTAAATCGAAATTTCATTGCTTATAATCCCCACCCTAGATTTGCGACGGGGCGTAATTCAAATTTGGAAGTACTTTAAAAACAACGGCCCTACCCCCTGGCGGTGTTTTTTTAAGAACTTCGGAAAGCGTCTCTCCGCTTGCAATAACTTTCTTATAATCCTCCGACAAAGAAACCCACTTGTCGACGTAGTCTTTCGTTGCCGAGAAAATATTTGGTATCTCTATTATCTTTTCCATTATGTTTTTAGGGAAACATAATATTAACTTCCTGTCAAAACACTCCTCGGGAAGAGTATATCATAAACGGGGTGGCATTTTTATATGTATCGCCATTCCAGACACTACCCGATTTCGTAACCAAAACGGCCCCGCGGGGCCGTTCCCGGGTAGGACAACGGCGATGCCACGCGCTACGAAAAGCATGTTCGCATACTATCAATTCTATCGCCGTTGTACTAACCCGGTTCGGCAATTCGGCAATGAACGAAAGAGAAAACCTCGGCGAAAGCTTTCGTTTTGCGAGAAGCTTTCGGAGGGTGAGCGGGCTTGGTCCGAGCGCGCCACGAGGCCGCGAACCCGAGAAGCAGACGCGCGATTGCCGCTGGAGCAATCGCGACATCGGTTCTCGCAAAACGAAAGCTTGAGCTCCCCTATTTGCGCTTCCCTTCGATCCTTCGACGCGGCTCAGGATTTCTGGAAAACGTTATTTTCGTTTTCCCTCAATAATTTCCTGCTCGATGTTCCGCGGCACGGTTTCGAGCGCGAAGAACTCCATGGTAAACGAACCGCGGCCCTGGGTCATTGAGCGGATCTCGGTGGCGTAACCGAACATCTCGGAAAGCGGCACCTTGGCGTCGATCACCTTGATCATGCCCCGGTCGTTCATGGCCTCAATGCGGCCGCGCCGCGAGTTGAGGTCGCCGGTCACCTCGCCCAAGAAATCCATCGGGGCAATGATCTGAACGCCCATGACCGGTTCCAAAATAACGGGCTTGGCGTGCTTGGCCGCTTCTTGCAAGGCCATTGAGCCAGCGATCTTAAAGGCGGCTTCGGACGAGTCAACTTCGTGGAAAGAACCATCAAAGACCGTCACCTCCACGTCCACCATCGGGTAGTGAGCCACCACACCCTTGTCCATCGCCTCCTTCACGCCCTTCTCCACCGGGTTGATAAATTCCTGCGGAATGGCACCGCCCTTCACGGCATTCACGAACTCAAAGCCCTTGCCGCGCTCCAGTGGTTTCACTTTAAGCCACACGTGGCCGTACTGACCACGCCCGCCGGACTGCTTGATATATTTGCCTTCCGCCTCGGCTTCCGCAGTGATGGTTTCCTTATAAGCGACCTGCGGCCGGCCCACATTCGCTCCCACGCCGAACTCGCGTTTCATGCGGTCGACGATGATGTCGAGGTGAAGCTCGCCCATGCCCATGATGATGGTCTCGCCGGTTTCCTCGTCGCCCTTCACCCGGAAGGTCGGGTCCTCGTCGGCTAGGCGCCGAAGCGCCACGCCCATCTTCTCCTGGTCGGCTTTGGTCTTCGGTTCGATGCGGATGCCGATGACTGGCTCGGGGAAGATTATCTTCTCGAGAACTATCGGCTTATCGATATCGGCCAGAGTATCCCCCGTCGTCGTGTCTTTCAAACCGACGATGGCGGCGATCTCGCCGGCATACACCTCATCCACTTCTTCGCGCTGGTTGGCGTGCATGCGCAGAATGCGCCCGATGCGCTCCTGACTGCCTTTCGAAGCATTCAAAACATACGAACCCTTGCGGATGACGCCGGCATAATTGCGGAAGAAGGTGAGCGTCCCAACGTAAGGGTCGGTCGCCACTTTGAAGGCCAGGGCGGTGAATGGCTCCTCATCGGAAGCCGAGCGGAAGATTTCCGCGCCGTCACTGGCGGGGTCCGTCCCCTTGACCGGCGGGAGATCAAGAGGCGAAGGCAAGTAATCAACGACGGCGTCGAGCACGAATTGAACGCCCTTGTTCTTTAGGGCAGAACCGGTCAAGACCGGCACGATCTTATTGGCGATCACGGCCCGGCGAAGGGCGCTCTTTAGCTCATCAAGCGGGATTTCTTTGCCATCAAGATATCTCGCCATCAGGGCGTCATCGGTGTCGGCGATCCGCTCGACGAGTTCGTGGCGATGCTTCTTCGCCTCGGCGGCCATATTTTCCGGGATCGGGATCTCGGTGATGAGTTCGCCGTGCTCGCCCTGGAATTCGTAGGCCTTCATCACGAGGAGGTCCACGACGCCGCTGAAGTTGCTCTCGGTGCCGATGGGAAGCTGGAGCGGGATGGCGGTCTTCGTTAATCGTTCATGAATAGAAGCCAAACTCTTCATGAAGTTACCGCCCATGCGGTCGAGCTTGTTGATAAAACAAATGCGCGGCACGTGATATTCGTCCGCATAGTGCCAGTTCGTCTCGGACTGCGGCTCCACACCGGCCACGCCATCGAAAACGACGACGGCGCCGTCCAAGACCCGAAGCGACCGCTTCACCTCGACGGTAAAGTCGATGTGCCCGGGCGTGTCGATGAGGTTAATGCGATGCTCGCGCTGTTTATTGCCATTTTCGTAGGTCGGGATCCAGAAAGCAGTTGTGGCGGCCGAGGTGATGGTGATGCCGCGCTCGCGCTCCTGCTCCATCCAGTCCATGACCGTGTCGCCGGTGTGCACTTCGCCGATTTTATGGGAAACGCCGGTATAAAAAAGCACCCGTTCGGAGACGGTGGTCTTGCCAGCGTCAATGTGGGCAATAATTCCAAAATCGCGGATTC
>JBBUDB010000002.1:0-13928 GCA_038057515.1 Patescibacteria group bacterium
ATTTTTTCCTGTCCCGAACTTGTCGAATGGGTTTCCGGGTTCATATTTTCTTATTCGCGCGAATTAGAAAGTAGTGAGAGAAGTGGCTTGACGGCGGCGGGCAGGGGCGAGGCAAGTCGATAATATACTGTGAGCGATTCCTGCCGACGATCGAGGATATCCAGCTGGCGAAGGAGCGCGAGATGTTTCGATGTCGAAGTGAACGAAAGATCAATGGCACGGGCAATGTCTGCAACCGAAAGCTCCTTGTGTTTTGTAAGAATCCTGATAACGGCCAGCCGACGCCGGTTCGCCAGTCCCTTGAAAATCCGCTCAAGCTGTTTCATGTTCGATCTTCCATAGATTTAACGCCTATCATAGATATATTACAACATCTCGCACCCATCTTCATATTCCATATTTTCTTATTCGCGCGAATAAGAAAATATGGAAACGCAAGGCACAGAACCCTATATGGTCTTGTTGGCCAGCTCAATGTGACGGAGGGTGTATTTCAAAAGCGCCGCCGCCTGTCCGGCGGTTATTTTCTCGCAGGGCACGCTCCAATGAATAGAAACGAGATCGCCGGGCGTGAGTTGTTCGATATCATAGGTCGCCTCAAGCTTCCGGTTTATTTTCTTCTGCACCTCCTCGCCCAAGTAAAGTTTGCCGTCGGCGTAGAGCAACGGCCTAGTCGAAACTGTAATGCTTGGCCCGGAGGCGGCCGTCACGGTGCCCCAGCTCACCCGGCACTCGTCCATGCTCTCTAGGGTGTGAGCCAAAGCGATGTGGCCGGTGCGCTTCCAGATATCAAGCACGTGAAACGAGTGATGAGGAACGGCACCTTGGGAGATCTTGCCCTCCACCACTCCGAACGATTTTGCCCCGAGTTTTTTCTTGAGTTTCAAGCCGTCGAGAAGGTGATGATAAAATTTCTTTTTTTCGATGGTTTCGAGAAGTTCGTTTCCGACCCAATAGGCCTCCACGACGCGGTCATCAAACGGGTCTTTAATGTGATTTGCCTCCGCGATGTGGCGTAGATAGGGATACATCGTTTCGAACTGCCCCAAAAGATGCGTGAGGCCAGCGTCCTTGGCGCCCTTAGCCAAGTAGGCGCCGATCTCGCGATTGGCATCGGGGCCGCAATAATGGAGGCGGTTCGGGCCAAAAGCGTAGCGGGTGCACCGAAGGATACCGTCCATAATTTTAGGGGTTAGCAACTAGTCACTAGCCGGATAGCAGGTTAGATAGCGACGGAAGCTGGCGTAGGCTGCTCTGCCGCGTCACGCGTAAAGGAGATGACGAGCCCGATGCCCAGGAGGAACAGTCCAGCGCTCAAGGCATCGGTTAGCGTGTAGGCGTGGGTGATGAATATCGCCGACAACACGTTTGTAACAAGCGTAGCGGGCACGAGGAGAATGGCCACATAAGTTGCCGGAGCGAGTTTCAGAGCGGAGTACCAGGTGAGCACGTAGCCAGCGAGGAACGCGCTAAGAAGTAGCGTCCAGCCCCACTGCGTCCCCGAGAGAGAAAATATCGGCGCGAAACCGCTCCGAAAATAAGTGAAGCCCAGAAGAACAAAAGAGCCCAAAACCATTCGCGCCGACGCGACCGTCAAGCTCGAAAGCTCGCGCAAAACTACTTTGGCAATAATATTTTCGATCGCCCACAAAATTGTTGCGCCGAGGATCATGAGTTCGCCAATGTTATATTTGAACCCGGCAAAACCGCCGATAACCACGTTCCCGGCGAATATCAGGGCGACGCCGACCATCTGCCAGCGGGTCACTCGCTCCTTGAGAAGCGGGATGGCAAAAAGCAACACCCAAAGAAAAAGAGTTTTATGGATAAGCGCGCCATTCAAGGCGCTCGTCATCGAGAGACCGGTGAAAAAAAGAGCAAAAGGAATCGAGCCGCCGATGAGGCCGATGGCGCCTAATTGGATAACCTGCTTTTTAGTGAGCGCTTTGATCTCCGGCCAACGCTTCAGCACAAAGTAAAGACCGATGAGGAAGAGCGCCACAGCGCTATTTTTGAGCGTGGTGAAAATAATCGGGTCTTTAACAGCCGTGACTGCGGTTTTCGAGAGAAAGTTCGAGAAACCGGAAATGAGTGCCGTGCCGAGAGCTAGAAGCGTCGCCCGAGAAAGTATTTTTTTCATATTCCACTATTGTACCACCACCCAAAAGAAGGCGCACATTCCCCCGCCGGGGCACGACCTAGCGCAAGCCGAGCTCCCGAAGTACGGCCCGATTGTTGGGCTCGCGGCCCAAAAAATTCCGCACCAAGGTATTTTCATCCATGCTCGCTCCTTTCTCCAGCACCAACGTCCGGTACGCACCGCCGGTTTTGGGATTCAATATCCCCTCACGCTCAAAGCGAGTGAACATATCGGCGCCGTAGACGCGCGACCACATGTAGCCATAGTAGCCGGCATCATATTCCACCATGTGCGTCCAACCGGCGGCGAAGAGCTGGCTCTTCGGCACGCGAATGCCGGTATAGCGTTCCACGAGCTTGGCGTAGAGCCCGATGATGTTTTTCTTCCCGCCGCCGTGG
Organism: Patescibacteria group bacterium; assembly: GCA_038057515.1. Lineage (GTDB taxonomy): Bacteria > Patescibacteriota > Minisyncoccia > UBA6257 > 2-01-FULL-56-20 > DATJQA01. The sequence continues at coordinate 2,539 of JBBUDB010000002.1, forward strand.
AGCTCCTGGTCGTAGAGCGCCATAACGAGCTGGCGCACGGCCCAATAGCCGATCATATGCCGCCGGGAAGCGATAAGTTTCTTGGCCAGCGCCGGCGGGATCTTCTTTTTGGGCGCATCCGCCCGGCCAGAAAACAGCGCGAGTGTTTTTTCGTCCCAAACCCACGATTCGAACATCTGCGAAGGCGCCTCCACGAAATCGAGAGCAGTCGAGAAGCCAGTTTGAGAAGCGAAGGTTGTCTTCGAGAGCGTACTGTGCATGATATGGCCGAACTCGTGAAAAAATGTTTCCACTTCGTCGTGGGTGAGACAGCTTTGTCTCTCCGGCGTCGATTTCGGAAAATTAGCCGCCACGACCGAGATCGGCGGCAGGCGATGCCCGGCCCCCGGTCCCTGAAGCGGCACGTGGCTCGTCAAGGCCGGGAAAACGGCGGCGTGGCCGTACTTCCCGTCGCGCGGGTGAAGATCGAGAGCGAAATACCCCGTGAGTGCTCCGGTTTTTTCTCGGATCTCGTAGAGCTCGGCGTCCTGGTGCCACAGGCGCCAGGGCAAGCGGCGAAAACGAATCGAGAAGAGCTGCTCGTAGATCGCGAAGGTCCCCTTCTTCACCGCTTCAAGAGAAAAATACTCGCGCACTTTTTCATTATCGATGCCGTAACGCTTCTGTTTCAGGTGGTTGCTGTAAAAAGAAATGTCGGATGATTCGAGACGCGCCCGTTGATTCTTCAAGCGCCGGCGCTTCATAACGGTTAGCTCGCGAAGCTCCCGCCGCAATTTCGGATCGAGGCGCCGCAGGATGTCGAGGATCATCTTGCGCACATGCTCCGGGTTTTTCGCCATGCGGATCTCCGTCTGGAAGGCGGCGTGGCTCGCATAACCTAAAAGACGGGCGTTCGCATCGCGGAGCGCGATCATTTTTTCAAGGAGCTCGATGCCCTTCGGCCCGCCCCGGCGGAGCGCTTTTTCTCCCAGCTCGGCGCGCTTCGCATCGCTTTCTGCATTTTCCATAAAGGGAAAGAGGTCTGGATAGCGCAGAGAAACATGGTGCGTGGCCCTAGGCCCGCGCTCAAGGCGGGCAATATAGCTTTCGGGCAAACCGGCAAGCTCATTGCGCGAAACGGTAATATGGTCTTTATAGTCGTTCAGATTCTTACTGTAGGCGGTCTGAAGCTTCGCGAGCACCTGGAGATTTTCCTTCAGTTCCGCCCGGCGCCCCAGAGGAAGCTCAAGCCCCATTCGTCGGTAATCGCGCAAAATGTCGTGCAAGAGCTTCGTCGGCTCTGGGTCGAGGTGTTCCTTTCGGCTGGCATAGGCGCGGACGGCCAGATAGACGCCCTCATCGTAGGCGAGTTCGATCATCGTCTTCTGAAGCATCTCAATCGCCTTTTGCGCCGCTTCGCGAACGCGGCGCTCGGGACTCACGTTTAAAAGAACGTGGAGCACATTCGCCCGCCAGCCCGCCTCGGTCGAGGCGCGTTCGAGAGCGTAAACTGTGTTCATGAATGTCTGAAGCGCATGGGGAATGCCTTTTACCGTCTCGTGCGCCCGACGCCGAATGGCGATCGCTTCAAGAGCGGTCGCATGGATCTTCTCTTGGTCCCAGCGCGCCCAAGAAATGTCTTCTTCGGTGTACGGAGCGACTTCTGGCTCAATTCTCACCATAGGAAACAGTATACGATACTGCGCCGTTTCGAGCGAAAACGACCCGCGAAGGGGCACTTTTTATCTCGTCGCTATTTCTTGCTTTCTCTATCCTCTAACTCGCGCGAATATGCGCATGGAGAAAACGAGGACGAATTCGTCCCTAATCCCTAATCAAAAATACTAATGAGATACGGATCGATATCGGCCTGGGGTAGGTTGTAAAAGAGTATCCCTTGGTCGTGGAGGCGCGTCGCGAGGGCCACGCCCACGAACCGCCAATGCCACGGCTCATACTGATAGTAATTGTTCTCCTTCGGGTACGAGAGGATGAAGCCGTAATGATGGGCATTTTGCGTAAGCCATTGATAGCTGGGCGTTGCGTTAAACTTCACCGAGAGACCATCTATCTCGGGAACGGTGAGGTCGACCGCCGTGCCAAGCTGGTGTTCCGAATATCCCTGATCTGCCGAGAACCGGTTCGCGCCCGAGCCGTAAAGCACTTTGTAGCCGGTCTTCACGTTCTCCTGCTCATAGAACGAGCGGTAGGCCGAAACAACTTCAAGCGGCTTGCCATCGGCTTTTGCCGCCGCCAACATATTCAAAAGGAAGTTTCGCACGGAACCGAAAATAAGCTGGGTGCGCGCGGGCTCAAAGAGATACTGCGAATCTATCGCTTCAAGCGGCATCGGCGCGTAGTTCTCGTTCAAAAAATAAACCTTCGAATATTTTTTGAGGAGTTCCGGCGGCGTCTTGCTCAACTTGTCGAGTTTCCCCACCGTGCCGGAGATCTGCTGGATCTGCGACGAGAACATCTGATTCTTGTCTTGCTCCGAACGGAGCGATGCGCTTAAGCTTTGATTCTGGTTGCGCTCGTTCTCTAGGTTGAGCGTGAGGTCGTCGCGCGTTTTTTGAAGCATACTAACACTCTCCTCAAGGGCGCGTTTTTCGTATCCGAGTTTTTGATACGCGAAGAAGCCGTAGGCCGAGGCGGCGGCAAGTCCCGCGAGGGCGGTTATGGCCGCGAGGGCGAAAGCGACATACTTGAGGTGCGGTAATACTTTTTTGGTCACGATGATAATTGTACTAAAATTCTGATATTTATGTTTGTTTGACGGATTGAGGGGGGGCCATCTTTTTACCATTCGCCCATTCGCGCGAATGGGCGAATGGGGTGTCGCGGCACCCGGGGATATGCGGCCCCCTGGGGATATTATAGATGAGGTTCGGCCAGAAACGTTTTGAGCGGTCGCCTCCGGCGACCGCTCGATGTTTTTCTAGTTGTTACCGTCAGGCCCAGTGGCCGGGGAACTCCGGCGTTTCCGGGTTACGAGGAACCCAGTTCAGGCAGTAGGTGCGCCGTTTCCTGATGTCGGGCCAGGCGGAGTACGGACGCCAGGATCGCCGGTCAATCGCGCGGTACACCTGAATCTTCACCGCGTTCCTGTTGGGGTAGCAGAAGATGACGTCACGAACCCCACACTCTTTCCCGTTGAAGATTGTGATCATTCCGGAGACCACCTCCGAGAAATCGAGGCGGTCGATGAACCCCGCCCAGCGGGAGGCGGTGGACGTGAAATATGCCTTATTTTTTCTACCCCGCCACAGGGTTGACAAATGACGAGCGTTCGCTACAATTAGGGCAATCACTACGAAAAAAACCCTTGCGTGGTTCCGTCCGCGCCGGGGGTTTTTTCTTTTTAGCGAACAGGGCTGCTTATTGGTTCAGCCAATCCTTTTTTGATATACCGGACTGCGCAATAATACTTTTTAGCGTTCTCGGATCAATGGCCCTACTGCCATGAAAAGGAACACAAACCTGCCGGAAACTTCCAGCATGGCTTCCGACGTAAAAATAATGACTCCCCTCAACGTGATTGAGGGTGAAACGATAATCCTTGAGAAAGCGCGTAACGTCGCTGAATGTCCAGTTGAAAATCCCCCTGGGCATCTTCGTCGTGATTATGCCGCCGCGAGCGCCCTTTGCCCAAAAGTATACACGGACGAAATATCTCGCGAACTCTTCCGCTCGCTGTGAAGGGTGCGCCACAGCCCCTCGTATTCAGAATCGGAAACTTGGTTAAGAATGTGCGGCCGCGCTTTTATTTTGCGAGCAGAATTAACATATCCCTGAATGGCCTCAAAGAGCGAGAGCAGAACTTCCCGAGGGTCGTCGCCAGCCTCGACGATATTGAACTCTAAACCAACGGCATACCACCGCTTATTCTCCTTAAAAACTATATAGCGAACCGAGCCGCGTTGTAGGGTATTTTTCCAAGCCATTTTAAAGAAATTATTTAATCTTATGGTATCACACGGCTGGGTAGCTGACAAACAAACCTGCTTTTAGGGTAAAATACCCTCGATGGATTCACGGAAATTCGACGAAGCCTACGCGAACCTGAACCCCGCCCAGCGGGAGGCGGTCGACGCCATCGAAGGCCCCGTGATGGTCGTGGCCGGCCCGGGCACGGGGAAGACGCAGATCCTCACGCTCCGCATCGCGAACATCCTCGCAAAAACAGACACCGCGCCGGAAAATATTTTGGCCCTCACTTTCACCGAGTCCGGGGTGGCGGCCATGCGGCGGCGCCTTTCGGAACTCATCGGCTCCCCTGCCTATTCAGTGGTCATCAACACCTTCCACGGTTTCTGCAACGACGTTATCAAAAATTATCCCGAAGAATTCCCGCGCATCATCGGCTCCGCGAATATCACCGAGGTCGACCAGATCCGCATCCTTGAGGAAATCATTGCCGAGGGCAAGTTTAAAGAACTCCGGCCCTTCGGCGACCCTCTCTATTACATACGCGACATCTTGGCGGCGGTGAATAACCTGAAGCGCGAGGGCGTGGACCCGAAAGCGTTCAGTAAGATCATGAAGGAAGAGCGCCGAAGGTTCGAGGCCGCGCCCGACCTTTATCACGAAAAAGGCGCCTATGCGGGACGGATGAAGGCGGATTACCAAAAGCTTTTGAAACAGCTCGGCAAGAACGACGAACTCGCGGCGCTCTATAAAACATACGAAGAAACGCTCCGCGAGCGGAAGCTCTACGACTACAGCGACATGATCATGGAGGTTTTGCGCGAACTTGAAACGAACAAAGACCTGCTCCTCATCCTTCAAGAGGAACATCAATATATTTTAGTCGACGAGCATCAGGACACGAACAACGCCCAGAACCGCGTCTTGGAACGACTGGCGAGCTTTCACCCGAACCCGAATCTTTTCGTCGTGGGCGACGAGAAGCAGGCCATCTTTCGCTTTCAGGGAGCATCGCTTGAAAACTTCCTCTACTTTGAGAAGCTCTATCCGGAGGCGAAACTTGTCATTTTGACCGACAATTACCGCTCCACCCAAACGGTCTTGGACGCCGCGCACGGTATCTTGGCCTCCTCCTTCGTTTCCGCCGGGGGCGGATCCTCCTCCGGAGGAAAAACTACGGAGGACAAGGGGGAAAAACCGCTCCAGGCGAAGGCCGCGCACCCTGAAAAGAAAATCACGCTTCTCGCGTTCTCGAAGCCGGAGGTGGAGTGCTGGGCGGTGGGGAAAGACGTGAAGCGCAAACTCAAAGCGGGCGTGCCGGCCGAAGAGATCGCCATCCTCTACCGTGACAACAAGGACGCCATGCCCTTTGCGGCCATTTTTGAGCGCCTGGGCGTGCCTTTCGCTATCGAATCGGACCAGGACGTGATGGCCGACGAAGACATCAAAAAACTCATCCTCATCCTTCGCACCGTCGCCGAGCATGGCAGGCCGGAGCGTCTCTTGGAGGCCCTGCACGTGGACTTCCTTGGCATCCCCTCACTCGACATTTACAAAATTATTAATGCCGCGAATGCCAAGCGCCGCTCGCCCTACGAGATAGTGCGCCAGGAAGCTCTTTTGACCGAAGCAGGCGTCGAAGCGCCGGACGCGCTCATCGCGCTTTCGAAGAAACTCGCCGGGTGGGCGAAGGCGGCCAAGAACACCGACCTCGTGAACTTCTTCGAGATAGTGGTGCGCGAATCGGGGTTTTTGAACCATATTCTCGGCAAACCCGAGGTGGTGGAAAAAATGGCGAAGCTCTCCGGTCTTTTTGACGAGGTGAAAACGCTCGTCGAGAAACACAAAGATTACGATCTCAAGGACTTCCTCGAATACCTCGCGACGCTCGCCGCTCACAATCTGCTCGTCAAAAAAAGCTTAACCCAGAGCGCCCATTCGGCGAGCTCAGGGCAAGCGGGCCACGCCGTGCGCCTTATGACCGCCCACCGAGCGAAGGGTCAGGAGTTCGCGGAGGTGTATATCGTGAACGCCGCCGACGGCCATTGGGGCAACAAGCGGCGGCCAAAACTATTGCCGCTCCCCTCGGCCGTCTATTCCCTCTCCGGCTTTGAGCTCACGCCCGAAGCGGCGAACGACGACGAGCGGCGGCTCTTTTATGTGGCGCTCACGAGAGCGAAGCGGCACGTGACAATAACCTATGCGCGCCTAGGCGCCACGAAGCGCGAACAACTCTCCTCGCAGTTTGTGACGGAGCTCGCCCCCACGCTTGTCGAAGAAGGCGACGCCGCCATCTTCGAGGCCGAATACGAAACAAAAAAAGATCTCGCCTTTGCGCCCCGACTTTCGACGGGCGCGAAGATTGCCGACACGGACTTTATCAGCGCGCTTTTCAAAGAGCGCGGTCTGGCCGTCACGGCGCTCAACAACTACTTGGAGTGCCCGTGGAAATATTTCTATACGAACCTGCTGCGTATCCCCAAGGCGCCCGAAAAACACCAGATGTACGGCATTGCCGTGCACGCGGCCCTCAAGGACTTTTTTGACGCTTTTCACGACCGCAAGCCCGATCGGAAGTTCCTGCTCATGAAGTTCGACTACTACCTAAATGAACAGCCGCTCACCAAGGGCGAATTCGAAGAGGTGAAGACGCGAGGGCGATTGGCGCTCGGCGGTTGGTTTGATACCTACCAAGGCGCCTGGCGGACGCGCACCGTGACGGAGGTCGCCATTCCGGCGGTGTTTCTGGGCGATGATGTTCGCCTCACGGGTAAGCTCGATAAGGTGGAGTTTATCGGCGAAGGCGTGGCAGTAAATGTGGTGGACTACAAAACGGGCCGGCCGAAGAGCCGGAACGAGATCGAGGGCAAGACCCAGAGCTCGGCGGGCGACATCAAACGCCAGCTCGTTTTTTACAATATTCTTTTGAACGGCTACGATGGCGGCCGGCGGTTCAAGATGGCCTCGGGCGAGATAGACTTCGTGGAGCCGAACGAGCGGGGCAAATACATCAAGGAGTCCTTCCTCGTGACAAAGGATGAGATCGAAGAACTTATTGAGGTTATTAAGCAGACAGCCAAGGAGATCACGACGCTCGCCTTCTGGGACAAGCGCTGTGACGAACCGAAGTGCGAGTATTGCGCGCTCCGGGAGATGATGAATGAAGCGAGGTAATAGAAAAAATACGCCTCGGCACTGGAAGTTGTACCGCCGGAGCGCAATTTAAGCCCTGTGGATTACTTGGTGAATGAAAGACGATATACTTGCCTCCATGAACATCCATCCTGCCTTCGTTCACTTCCCCATCGCGCTCCTCACCATCTACGCAGTTTTAGAACTTGCGCGTTTCCGCTTCTTCACGGCTCGGCCCTACTGGTTCCACCTCAAACGGCAAAAGGAACCCGAACCATTGATCTGATCTGCTTGAACCAAAAACCCCCTCGAACGAGGGGGTTTTCTTAGCCGTTTTTTGGAGCGGCAGCTACATCGTGCCCCCCTTTCTCCTCTTGGCGAACACGAAGAGATAGATGATTTCGAGGAGGCCGAGGGTATTAACGAGGAGGAGCGCTATGAACCAGCCGAGTTCTTTTCTTTGGGCCGCTCGCCAGAGCGCCGCGCCCTTCCAGGCCATCGCCCAGATGACAAGCGGGATGAATAGCGCCGGATTAGCGAGAAAACCGGGCATCATTCCCCAGCCACCACCGAGCTGGCCCCAACTACTCACGAATTGCTGCATCATGGATTTGTGAAAATGGTTATTTTGGTCGGCCTTTGTCGGTATGGACGCTAAGCAAAGCAACTAACGGTTACGCTCCCGCCAGGGATGAAGATGGGCCGCAATACCCATGGCGAGCGCGATGATGACGAGATTTTTAATGATGTACTGGCCTTCAAGCGTGGGGGTCAAAAACCCCTGCCAAGTCACGGCGGGTAAAAGAACGAGTGGCCCCGCGGTGGTTATCATGTGCGGCACAAGAAGAGCGACGGCGATCCGCTCAAGGCCCGGCACGAGGAACGCGAGTCCAATGATCATTTCGTAGGTGCCGAGGAATAAGATGAACTGCTCGAAAGTGATAAGGGGCAATGTGCGCCCTAGAAGCTCCGCGACGAGCGGGTTGGCGGGACTCGTGTCGAGAAGTTTTAAAAATCCGAACCAGAAAAAGACGACAAAAAGAGCGAGGCGCGCCGCAGGCAAGGACGCCCGCCGGAAAAAAGCGATCAGTGAATCGTCTGTTTTGCCGATAATATCCATCTCCTGATCCAATCTTAGCACAATGAACCGTGATATAATGAATGAGTTCCATGAAACGCCCTTATGCCATCATCGGAATCGTCTTGATGCTCGTTACCCTCGCGGCAGGGCTTGGTTTTTGGCTGAATCAGAATATTACGATAACAACGCCGACATCAGGCGAACCAGCCGGTGAAACGATCGCCCTTCCTGATCCAATCATGCAATTTTTTGCCGGCGGTTCACTGAAACGCCCGACCTTCGTCTTGCGCTGGTCAAATCTCCCGGCAAACACGGCGCAAATAAAAATCTTTCGCGCTAAAGCCGACGGTAAGCAGCAACTCTGGAAAGTGGTGGCGGTAAACGGCCAAATAAGCGGCGCCGTTGAAATCGTCCTTCGGCCCGGGGAGAACGCACTCGCGTATTCATACTCCGTCTCGGTGGTCAACCAAACCGGGGACACGACCTGGACGTCATCTTCAACGGCGCCAAGCACCTCGACGCCGCCTGATATTGTCATCTCGACATCAACGGTCGTGAGCGATCCACCGCCGCCGAGTACGGAGAGCGGCACGCCAACATCAACGCCCGCCTCAACACCGACCTCGACGAACGAAACGGCCACGACGACGCCGACTTCGACCCCCACCTCAACGACCCAAAGCTCGTCGACAACGAGCACCACGCCCTCCGGTATTCCCTACTACACGCCCCAAGGAACGATCTCGGGCTATGGCCAGCCGGAAACCGGTAGTTTCTGGGTGAAGCACATCAATGACTCCATCGAACTTGGCTGGCAAAATCTCTCGACCTCCACCGACCGCCTCATCGTTTCCCGCGCCCCGGATGCGGATGGACCATGGACGGCGCTTCTCACCCAAACTAATCCCGACGCCATCGGACCATACACCATTCGACTGGTCGACAACACGATCGGCACGCCCCACTACTACAAGCTTGATACTTTTGTCGGAACAACATTCATCTACGGATACGGCCCGCTTCTCCTTCAATAAAGCCCCACGGGCAAGCCCATGGTAGGCGAAGAAAAATCCTATCGACGCGTTGCGATACGAATAGGAATGTCCGCTTAACGAATCAAAAGGAACCCGCCGGCGAGCATGATCGCGCAGGCGATGCTTTTACGCAGAATGTGATGCTCGTGGAATATTTCACCACCGACAATGGTCGTGATGAGAGTCGAGAGGCGTTTCAGGGCAAGCACGAGGCCAACGGCGGGCGCCGTTTGGATGGCAAAGGTATCGGCCATCCGGTAGCCGATGGTGAGAAACGCCACAATGAACGTCCAAAAGCCGCCGCTCCGAAAGCCGGCGGCAATGCCCGGAAAACCGCCGCCTGCCCAAGCCATGGCCACGCCAAAGTTCACCGCCAAAAAAAGATGCATGACACCGAGATAGGCCACCGGCTGAATGCCGACGCCGTTTAAGAGAAAACGGTCGAGAAGCGAAGTGCCGGCGTAGAGCAAGAGCGCCCAAAGAATGAAGTGCACGTACTTCGAGCTCCAAAGCGTGCGAAATGGTTCGAGCATCGATTCTCCTTTCCGGGCCTCGAGCACGTACGAACCAATTATCATAAAAACAATGCCCGCCGATTGAAATCTGGTGAGGGCCTCACCCAGCACGATGAACGCCAAAATTGATGCGATAGCCGGACTAAAAATGAGGAGGGACGAGGCCACGCTCACCTCCATATGCCGCAAGGCCTTGGTAAGCAGTAAAAATCCCGCCGCGGAAGCGATGGAGGCCAGATACATTGCCGTCACAATTCTCGGCGTGAAATGCGCCCAGTCGGCAAAGAATATGAACGGAAGCGAAAAGAGCGCGGCGACGAAGGCGAGTGTCGCCGCAAACGGCAGGGCGTGCTCACGGAGGAGGGTTTTCTTTTCGGCCAGAGTCGAGGCCGAGGCAAGGACGGCAGATAAAAGGATGAAGGCGATCCAGGACATAGAAGATGAGGGGGTCAGAAACGCAGAGAATCAGAGAAACAGAAGGACGGAGAACCGGAGAGACGGAGAATCAGAAAATTAAAAGGCTAAAGATACTGGAGAGCCAGAAATTACAGACGGATGACGTCGCGAACGGTGATGACCGCCATGAGCGCGAGGAGAAGCAGGAAGCCGGCGCCGTTTATCCAGGCCTCGGCGGTTACCGAAATCGGCTTCCCGCGTAATTTTTCGACAAGAATGAGAGCGAAGCGGCCGCCGTCGAGCGCCGGAAAGGGCATGAGGTTTAAGACGGCGAGATTCAGCGAGATGAAGGCGAAGAGTTGAACGAGGTGAACCAGGCCAAGCTTGCCGGCCTCCTGGGCGACAGCGAAGATGCCCACGGGCCCGGAAACGCCTTCGGGGATAGAGCCGTGGAGGATGATACCTTTGATGATTATGCCGAAGGAAACGACCATGGCGCGGAAGATATCTCCGGCTTCAATGAGGCCGGTCCAGAGCGCACGAAAAAATCCGAGGCGCGGCACGCCGCTTTCGGCGAGAAAGACGCCAAGCGCGCCCTCGTCGGCTTTTGTTTCTCTGCGGGGCACGACGGAAATCTCGAGGCGTTCGCCGTCACGAAGTACGGCCACCGTCACCTCTTCGCCGCGATGAGCGTTCACGAAAGCGATGAAGTCTTCCGAGGTCTTGAAATCTTCGATGAGGTCTCCCCCCTTGAAACCGGCAATGGCCGCCGGTGAGCCGGACTGCGTGCCCGAAACGAGGAGAAGTTGGGGCGTGCCGATCATGAAAACGGTCGAAAGCAAAAACCAGCCCGCCACGAAGTTCACGATAACACCGGCGAGAACGACGAATGCCCGCTTCCACGGTTTTTGAAAAAGAAAGAGGTGGCGGCGTTCTTCTTCGGGCAGGCCTTCGAGCTTCTCGGTTTCTCCTAGAATGCGATCGTTCTCGCCGGCGATCTTCACGAAGCCGCCGAAGGGTAGCCAGTTCAAGCTCCATTCGACATCATTCTTCTTTTTCGTCCAGAGCCGCGGCGGGAAGCCGAAGCCGAACTCGTCTATCTTCAACTTAAACAATCGCGCGGCAAAAAAATGACCGGCCTCGTGAGCCAGGATGAGAAACGATAAAGAGAGGAAAACGATGATACCGATGAGCACCAGTCAAATTTACCAGATTGTGGCTAAAAGAACCAGAAAAACAGAATCTACTCCCCGAGCTCTGCGAGCTTCTTTTCAAGAACCTGTTCGATGCGCTTATTGGCCTCGTCAACCAATTTTTGCGCTTGCT
>JBBUDB010000003.1:0-4155 GCA_038057515.1 Patescibacteria group bacterium
CAAGGATTTGTCGTTGCAAAAGAAAATATTCCATCGGTGCTTGATGCAAAGCTGTCTCTTTTCGGATTAAACAATCAGGAGCGCGATGACTTCCTAGAATTTTGGGCTCCCAAACTATCTCGCGCTCCGTATTACTTCATCACATTTATTTTAAGATCGGAAATAGATCGCGTTTCGCCAATGTCTATATCTCCGCAACCCGACACCATTATCCGCGTGCTTATGGACTACAAACCGCTTACGAAACCCATCTTCGTTCGGCCACTAACCATAGCGCCAACAGAACGTAGTGGGTTTACGGTAGTGGAATGGGGCGGCATTGTGCGGGATTAGTCATATAAATTGATCCGCCCCGACAGTAACGTCGGGGCGCGTCTTTTTCGCTGGCCAGTCTCTATCGGCTAATTCGTGCGAATTAGCCGATAGAGAATAATGGGACATTTTGCCTGAGGCGACAGGGGTTTAGGAGTCAACGTTGCCGATTTTTTGCGGAGTGCTAGGATGGGGGCGTGAAGTTGTGGCTTTCAGTGCGCAAAAAACTATAAATATCTAACATAAATATGGGCGAGAAAAAAATAGTCCAAAAAATAGTTCTCGGCGCAGTCGTGGTGTCTGGGTCGAAAGCTTTGATCCTGCAAAGGCACGAGAACGAGAGCGTTTACCCGGGCATGTGGGAACTTCCGAGCGGTAAGAAGGACAACCTGGAGCCTTCAATGTCGGCACTTTTGAGAGAAGTGAAAGAAGAGGCCGGCCTCGATGTCGAGCCCGTGGCTCCAATCTCGGTTTTCGATTATCAGATAGAAAAGCCGGACGAAATAAGATATTCCGTCCAGATAAATTTCTTAGCGCGCCCCAAGGGCTCTCCGACAGTTGCCTTGAGTTCTGAGCATCAAGCGTTCGCTTGGATTACTGCGGACGAGCTTGACGGATATCCGGTCACAGATGCTACGCGAGGGGTCATTAAAAAGGCTTTTGAACTCGCAAAATTGTATGCGATTTGAGGGGCTCGGGTCTTTCATTGAACGCAAAAACAAGGTCGAGAGAGAGCGGCCGGTGTTACAGTGCGAGCCGCGACTTATAACCATCGACGGCGTAGACGGTTCCGGCAAGAGTTCCATGTTGTTTTTTGTGCTAAAATGAGGGCACGCGGTTTCTGGCTATTCCGGCGGACCGCATTGCCAAGCTCATGACCAGCGATCAATTACTTCAGGAACTTCAGACCCGCGGTCTCCTTGCGCCGGAGGCCGTGGTGAAGTTGCGTCGCGAGGCCCTAATCGCGAACAAGTCCGCCGAGGAACTCATCTATGAACACCGCCTCGTGCCCGACGACAAGGTGGCCGAGATGAAGAGTCAGGTCCTGAAGGTTCCGTATCAAAAAATCGACCTCACCGCCTTCGACATCAAGAACCTCGAGCTCATTCCGGAAGAAACGGTGCGCGCCTATGCCGTCGTGCCTCTCGGGAAACAGAACGGGGTGCTCGTCGCCGGGATGATGCAACCCGACGATTCCCGGGCCCAGGAGGCCCTGAAGTTCATCGCTCATCGCGAGCGCTTGAGTTTGGGAATCTATCTTGTGAGTTATGGCGACTGGCAGCAGATTGCCCGCAAGTACTCGCCGTATAAGACGACGATTGAAGCGGTCGTGAATTCGCTGAACTTAAAGCCCGGCGATAACCGGCGAACGATAAGTTTGGAGGACGCTTCGAAAGGGAACGAAGACGCACCGATAATCAAGATCGTGAGCGACACCTTCAAGGAGGCCGTGCAGTCCCGCGCTTCGGACATCCATCTTGAACCGCAACAGGACCACTTACGTATCCGCTTCCGCGTTGATGGCGACCTCAAGGAAGTTGCCTCGTTGCCCCTAGAGCTCATTCAGCCGGTTACCTCGCGCGTCAAGGTCATCTCGAACCTGAAACTCGACGAAACGCGCGTGCCCCAAGACGGAAGATTCCGGGCGACGGTCATCGACCGCGAGATCGACTTCCGGGTGGCGACCTTCCCCACGCCCTTGGGAGAAAAAGTGGCCATTCGTATTCTCGACCCTTCGACCGGTCTCAAGAATCTCGACGACCTCGGCCTCATCGGTGGAAATAGAGTTGCCGCCGAAGCGGGCCTCAAAAAGCCGTTCGGCATGATCCTCATCACCGGTCCCACCGGCTCCGGCAAATCAACGACGCTCTATGCCCTCCTTCAGACCCTGAACAACGACAAAGTGAACATCGTGAGCCTGGAAGATCCGGTGGAATATTTTGTGCCGGGGGTGAATCAGTCCCAGGTGCGGCCCGAGATCGGTTACGACTTCGCCTCGGGCCTACGGCAGATTCTCCGTCAGGATCCGGACGTCATCATGGTCGGCGAAATTCGCGACGGTGAAACGGCCTCGCTCGCTATCCAGGCGGCCCTCACGGGCCACGTTGTGCTTTCCACGCTTCATACCAATAACGCCGCCGGCGTCATTCCGCGTCTCCTTGACATGAAGATCGAGCCCTTCCTCTTGCCGGTGTCTTTGAACCTCATGCTCGCCCAGCGGCTTGTCGGACTACTTTGTAACGCTTGCAAAGCTCCCGAAGCGGCCTCGCCGGAGCTCCAGAAGCAGATCGGCGCCGCCCTCGCCGCCCTCCCCAAGGAACTCGCCGAGAAGTATCAGGCGCCGTATCGGATCTATCACGCGCCCGGTTGTCCCGAATGCAAGGGCCGCGGCGTCGTCGGTCGGATGGCGATATTCGAAGTTCTGCGCATGACTGCCGGGCTTGAGGATGTGGTGAACGCCGGGCCGACGATCCCCAAGGTGCTCGCCGAAGCCAAGAAGCAGGGGATGATCACCCTTCGCGAAGACGGCATCCTAAAAGCTCTCCAGGGGCTCGTTTCGATGGAGGAGGTGCTTCGCACGACCGAAGAGGCGCGCGTGTAAGTTTTTGGAGCAAGAAGTTTTCGCCCCCCGTGGTTTCGATAGAGGAGGGTGTGGTATCATAAAGGGAAAGAGCGGTCCTACCCAATAATTTCACGCATATTTTATGGCTGATCACAAATCAAAACTGAACGAACTCCTCATCACTACGGCGAAGCAGAACGCCTCCGACCTGCACATCGCCGTCGGTCGTCGGCCGACGCTTCGCGTCGACGGCGTTCTGGTGCCGCTCCAACAAGAGAGCATCCTCACTCCCGAGGCCGCCGAGGGTATTGTCGAAGCGATGTTTACGCCGCCGCAACTCGAAAAATTTCAGAAAGACAAACAACTCGACTTCGCCTACAGTTTTGAAGACAAGGCCCGCTTCCGCGTGAATGCCTATATCCAGCGCGGCTATCACGCCGCCGCCCTCCGGCTCATCCCGAGCCGCATCAAGACGGTCGACGAGCTGGCGCTCCCGCCCGTCCTCCACGACTTCGCCAAGCTTTCGCAGGGTTTCGTCCTCGTCGTGGGGCCAGCCGGACACGGCAAGTCAACGACGATCGCGGGCATCCTCGACGAAGTGAATCATACCCGCGCCGACCACATCATCACCATTGAAGACCCGATCGAGTATCTTTTCACTCAAGACCGGAGCATTATCTCCCAGCGCGAGGTCGGCTCCGACGTGCCGACTTTCCACGGCGGGCTTCGCACCATCCTCCGTCAGGATCCGGACGTCATCATGGTCGGCGAAATGCGCGACTCGGTTTCGATCGCGACGGCGATGACCGCCGCCGAAACCGGCCACCTGGTTTTCTCAACGCTTCACACGAATTCCGCTTCGCAGACCATCGACCGCATCATCGACTCCTTCCCGGCCGAACAGCAGGGCCAGGTGGTTTCCCAGCTCGCCGCGGTCTTGGTCGCCATCGTTTCGATCCGCCTCCTGCCGCGCCTCTCGGGCGGCCGCGTGCCGGCGATGGAGATCATGATCGTGAATCCGGCCATCCGGAACCTCATCCGCGAGCGGAAGTCCTATCAGATCGACCTCGTTATCGAAACATCGCTCCAGGAAGGCATGATCACCCTGAACCGCTCCATGGCGAACCTCGTCAAGAACAAGGAGGTTTCGCTCGAGAACGCCCTGCTTTATTCGCTGAATCCTTCGGAGCTGCAGATCCTGCTTGAGAGAATATAGAGAGCGTAGAGAATGGATTTATCCCGTTAGAAATCGTTCAGATTATGGTTGTTTCCGAAAGTTT
>JBBUDB010000003.1:4255-20480 GCA_038057515.1 Patescibacteria group bacterium
GAATTGCGGGTAATATAAACAACAAGCAGTAAATATTTATTGGGCGATTTCTAACTTGAGAGAACGTAGGGATTTATCCCGTTAGAAATCGTTCAGATTATGGTTGTTTCCGAAAGTTTGAATTGCGGGTAATATAAACAACAAGCAGTAAATATTTATTGGGCGATTTCTAACGGGATGAAGTTCCACTACGAAGCGCGGACAAAAGAAGGGGAGCCCCAGGTGGGGTTCGTTGAGGCCGGCAACCAGGAAACGGCCGTCAATCTTCTTTCGAGCCACGATCTTTTTGTCTTGAAGATCGAGTCCACCGAAGTCTCGCACTGGTACGACCGGATCGGCGCCTACTTCGGCGGCGTGAAGCGCCAGGAGATGGTTGTCTTTACTCGCCAACTCTCGACGCTTCTCGAGGCGCGCCTCTCCCTTAGCAAGGCGCTTCAGACGCTTCGCGAGCAGACCAAGAACGAGCGTCTGCGCGAAGCCATCACCCAGATCTCGCATGACGTCGATTCCGGCCTTTCTTTCTCGCAGGCGCTCGAACGCCAGGACGCAATCTTCTCCGGATTTTTCGTGAGCATGATCCGCTCGGCCGAGGTCACCGGCAATCTCGACAAGGTGTCGGGATTTCTTGCCGACTACACCGAACGCGAATCGATCATCGTGTCCAAGGCACGCTCGGCCCTGGTTTACCCGGCGATCATCATCGCCCTCTTCGGCGTGGTGGCCGTGCTCATGGTGACGATGGTCTTCCCCCAGCTCAAGCCCGTTTTTGAAGAGTCCGGCGTTGAACTGCCGTTTTTGAGCAACGTGCTCATCAACTCCGGCGACTTTTTCGCCCAGTGGTGGTTTGCGATTCTCATTGTCGGCGGCGTACTCCTTGGCATGTTGCTCGATTACCTCGGGACCGCCGAGGGTCGGGCCTTCTTGGACGACCTGAAGATCCGATTACCGATCGCGAAGAAAATGTATCTGCCCTTGACACTCACGCGTTTCGCGAACGCCGCGGCGATGCTCATGAAAGGCGGCGTGCCTATCGCCCAGGCGATCGAGATCGTGGGTGAAACCGTCGACAATGTTCTCTATCGGGATGTGCTCCATGAGGTGGCCGAGGATATCCGCCAAGGCACGCCTCTTTCGGACGGACTGGCGAAGTACCCCGACTACTTTCCAGTGCTCGTTTCCCAAATGATCGCCGTCGGCGAGACGACCGGCCAGCTCGACCAGATTCTCGAGCGGGTCAGCAATTTCTACGCCCGCGAGGCGGACGCCGTCGTCAATAACCTCGTCGACCTCATCCAGCCGATCGTTATGATCGTGATCGGCCTCATGATCGGCCTCTTGTTCGGCTCGGTCCTTATCCCGCTCTACAAGCTGACCGGCTCCATCCGATAGATAATGTAAAGAAGAGAAATCAGAGAGTCAGAAGAACAGAGAAGCAAAAATACGGGATTTTTCAACTTTGCGATTTGTCAACGGAGGGCGATATGGTATACTAATAAAGAGAAAAATGTCTTTTTTCAAAAACAGCTTTAATTTAGCGGTTTCAGCTCTCTTGACACAATCCAAGCGTCGAGGTTTCACCCCTATCCTTCGACAAGCTCGAGATCGCGTGAAAGCGCGAAGCGCTTTCACTTTGATCGAAATGCTCATCGTAATCGCGGTCATCGGTATCTTGGCCTCGGTTGTCTTAGTGGGGCTGGGCCCCATCCAGCGTCAGGCCCGCGACTCGCGGCGCATCTCCGATCTCCGCCAGGTACAGACGGCGCTCGAGCTCTACTTCACCCGAAACGGTCAATATCCGGACACTCAGGCATGGCCGGAGTTGCAAGCGACGCTCAAGGGCGCCGGCATCGGCGTTACGAATGTCCCAAACGATCCGCGCACGAATTCAAACTACTTCTACGGTAGCGACAACATATCATACGTCGTCGGCGCCACCTTCGAAGATAACGGCAACTCCGCTTTGAAAAACGATGTGGACGGAACGATTTACGGCGTGGACTGTGGCCTCGCTGGCTCCGACGATACGGTTTATTGCGTCCAGTTGTAATCCTCCGGCATGACCGCGCTTTTCTTCGCCTTGGGCGCCGCCCTTGGCAGTTTCCTGAACGTCGTCGCGCTCCGCTACGACCCGGATGAGTTTCTCTTCGCTCGAGCCGTCATCGGGGGCCGCTCGCAATGTCCGCACTGCCGGGCCACGCTCCGCTGGTTCGAGCTTATTCCGCTCGTTAGTTTCCTCATCCAGTCCGGCCGTTGCCGTCGTTGTGGCGCCAAAATATCGCCGCGATACTTCCTCGTTGAGGTGGCGGCGGGAATGCTCGCTCTCGTTGCCTTCTTGAAATTTGGCGCACCCGATGTTTGGGGAAGAGAGATGGCCCTCGCCGCGCTTTGGGCGCTCATGTTTCTCGTTTTGCTTCTTGTCGCCCTCATTGATTTTCGGCTCACGATCATTCCCGACGAGGCGAATGCGCTCATCGCCGCGCTTGGAGTCGGCATCGCCGCCGTTGGCGCGCCCGGCTTCGGGCTCGTTTCGGGTTCGTTCCTTGGTTCTTACGCGATAATTTTCGGCGCGCGCGAAAATATATTCCTGAATATCGCGGTCGCTGTTCTTGCGGCCACCGTTCTCTTTGGCGCCCTTGTCGGCGTGACGCGCGGCCGGGGCATGGGGATAGGAGATCTGAAACTCGCGGTGGCGCTCGCCCTGCCCTTCGGTTGGCCCGACGTACTGCTGCTTTTCGCCTTCGCCTTCATCATCGGCTCGCTCGTCGGCGGCGCGGCCATCCTCCTCCGCCGGATGACCTTGAAAAGCGCCCTGCCCTTCGGGCCATTTCTGGCGCTCGCCGCCCTTATCGTTTTTCTCTGGGCCGAGCCCATGGTGGCCGGCTACTTCTCCCTCTTCGGCCTCATCTCGATTTGACGGCCGGGCGTCATCACTCCCCGGACTTACGGAAATCGGCCGCTATCACGGTCGGGGGTCGTGTCATTGGTGTCATTTTAGATCACAAGATTACGAGGTATTTTCGAGACGGGTTCTAGGGTATAGAATAGGAGGGAACCCGAACCATGGTCCCCTCTCCGGATTCCGCAGATACCCGCCGCCTGGCGCGTCGCCGTTGTCCTAACCGGGCGGGGTACACCCTCGGCGAGATACTCGGCGTCATCAGCATCACGACGATCCTTTCGGGATTCCTCATCTCCTACAACAGCACCGGCCGCCAGGTGATCGCCCTTCAGACGGAGCGCGCCAAAATCGGCCAGATGATCGCGCGGGCAAAGTCGCTGGCTTTGAGCAACTACACCCGCCTGCCCCAGCCCTGCGGCTACGGCCTCCGCGTGAATTACGCGAGCGGTACCTATGCGATCGTGGGGTATAATGATCTGGCGGGAAATTGCGCGAGTACCTCCACGTTCGATTTCGACGACTTTACCGTCATCGAGAGCTCGACGGTTTCTCGCTCTCTGCGCCTTCAAACATTAATTGCCAATCGCCTTGACGAAGTGGCTTTTGTGGCCCCGGATCCGCGGGTGTACGTGAACTCCCGGGGAACGATCATCACCGAAGGATCGGCGTCCATCGGTCTCATCGGCATCTCGGGAACGTCGACGGGGACGGTTTCGGTTTCGGCGGCCGGGCAGATCAACTTTTAATTTTTATGCATCGCACCAAACGGGATGGCCAGGCGTTAGTAGAGGCGATGATCGCCATCTCGGTTTTGACCGTCGGCTTCTTGGGCATCGTGACGCTCCTCTCCCGCTCGCTTTCCCTGAACCGCACCGTCGCCGACCAATACCTTGGGAGCTATCTCGCCGCCGAGGGCATTGAGATAGTAAGAAATCTCCTCGACGCCAGCATCATTCAAGAAAAGTCCTGGTGGAAGAGCGGAGTTATCGAGGGGAAGGATTATGCCGTTGATTACACGACTTCGTTTCAGGACGGCGGCTTCCTGCCGCTCTCGACGGGTGCGCCGCTTCAGTACAATGCCGCGACGAATCTTTACGGTTACGACATCGGAGGGAAAAACACAATCTTTCGCCGCGTAATTCGGGTGGAGAAGATCGGTTCGGACGAAATGCGCGTGAATGCCGTCGTGTCTTGGCAGATGCGAGGCGGCGGCACGGGCGAGGTGGATGTCGAGGACCATTTTTATAACTGGCGGCCATGAAGAGTTTCGAGAAAAAACAGAAAGCAGATGATCAGATGGTCAAAAGGGGAGGATTCACCCTTGTGGAGCTTCTTGTCGCGATAGGCCTCTTCTCGACCATTGTGACTATTGGCGTCGGCGGGTTCGCCCGGGCGCTACGCACGGAGAGGCAGGCGGCCGCGCTCTTGGCCGCGAACAGCAACATCAGCTTATCCCTTGAGCAGATGGCCCGCGAGATTCGTACCGGCTCCGATTTTTGCGTGACCGGTTCGTCGACGGATTGTTTCGGGGAGCCGGGGTTGCTCGTGTTCAATAATGCCAACAAGAAAATGGTGACGTATTGCTACGCGGCGACAAACGGTATTGGTCGCATTGAGCGGGGCCTGGGCAATGGCTCCAGCTGCGGTAGTAGTTATCAGCCCATTACTGCCGATAACGTGGATGTGCGGTATCTCACCTTCGTTCTCAACGGCAATATGCCGGACGATTCGTATCCGCCGCGCATCACCATCCTCATCGGGATCTCGCCGCGGGAGTCGGGCCTTTCGAGCACGACGCTCAATATCCAGACCACCGTGAGTTCCCGGGTCAGCGACAGTTAAAAAAATGGCACAGATTCTTAGTCACAAAAGAAACAGATTTCCGCTCTCTCGCCGTTGTCGTAAGGGGCAAGTCATGATTCTTGCGATCCTCACGATTGGGGGGACGCTTCTGGGCGCCTCGACGATCGCCGGATTGCTCATGATCTATCAAATCCGGCAATCCTCGGATGCGACTAATTCGGTGCGCGCCATTTTCGCCGCAGACGCCGCCCTTGAATGGGGCCTCTATCAGTTCCTCGGCCCGGGTCTCGCCTCACCGCCGACGATGGCGAACGGGACGACCTACGCCCTGAACTGTTACGACGGCACGACGAATCCGCCCGATCCGACTCTCTGCACATCCACCTCAACGACCATCATGCGCACGGTCGGCTCGTCCGGAAACTCGAATCGCGCCTTCGAGCTGTCGTTTTAGCGCGTATGACGAAACGAGAAGCGAAGGAGCGTGTCGCGAAGCTTCGCCGAGAGATCGACCGGTACCGCCACGCCTATCACGTGCGAAACGAGTCGCTCATTCCCGACGCGGCCCTCGACTCGCTGAAGTACGAGCTCGCCGATCTCGAGGAGCGGTTTCCGGAACTCATTACGCCGGATTCTCCGACCCAGCGCGTGGCTGGCGAGCCGCTCGCGGCCTTCACGAAAGTTCGCCACGAAGTCCGGGGCCGCGTCGTGCGGATGAACTCCCTAAACGACGCTTTTTCGGAAGAGGATGTGCGGGCCTGGCTCCTGCGGCTCGAGAATTATCTCGGCCGCCCGCCGGTCGGCGGATTCTATTGCGACCTCAAAATGGACGGCTTGGCAATCGAGCTTACCTATCACAAGGGGCTCCTGGTTCGCGGGGCGACGCGCGGCGACGGCGAGACGGGCGAGGATGTCACGCAAAATATCAGGACGATCGACGCCATCCCGCTCCGCCTTGAGGGCCGCGACTTTCCCGACGAGCTTGTCGTCCGCGGCGAAGCGGTTCTTACAATGAAGGAGTTTGAGCGCATCAACGCCGAAGCATTGGCTCGCGGCGACAAACCCTATGCCAATCCGCGGAACGTCGCCGCCGGTTCCATCCGCCAGCTCGACCCGCAGGTGACCGCCGGTCGGAAACTCGATTTTTACGCTTACGGCATCGCGACGTCCGGCCCGGCCGCCGACCCGGAATATTTCCGAGTATTCCCGACGCACGGCGCCGAGTATGAGGCGCTCGCCCGTTGGGGCATAAAAACGAACGATCTTAGGCGCCGGGCGGCGTCGCTTGCGGAAGTTTTTGCCTTCCACGAGGAAGTAAAGAAAAAACGCGAATCGATTCCGTTCGAGATAGACGGCATCGTCGTTTTCGCGAACGACAACCTTCTTTTTCACGAAGCGGGCATTATCGGCAAGGCCCCTCGCGGTGGTATCGCCTACAAGTTCTCGCCCCGCGAGGCGACGACGGTCGTCGAGTCGATCAAGGTGCAGGTCGGCCGCACCGGGGTCCTCACGCCCGTCGCGGTGATGCGGCCGGTCAGTGTCGGTGGCGTGACGATCGCGCACGCCACGCTCCATAATGCTGATGAGATTGAGCGTCTAGGCGTGCGCCTTGGCGATACGGTGGTCGTCTCTCGCGCCGGAGACGTCATCCCGCAGATTACGAACGTCTTAACAGAGCTTCGTACGGGCAAGGAAAAATCTTTCCGTATGCCCAACGCTTGCCCCGTGGACGGGGCTCCCGTGCGCCGCGACGGCGTGGCCTATCGGTGTTCGTCGCCGACCTGCGGCGCCCGGCACCGCGAGGAGCTTTATCACTTCGTGGCCCGTCCGGCTTTCGATATCCGGGGCTTGGGTCCGCAGATCATCGATCGCTTCCTGGACGAGGGGCTCATCTCCGACGCCGCCGACATCTTTGAGCTCACCGCGGGCGATGTGGCGGTCCTCGAAAGATTCGGGGAGAAGTCGGCGGAAAAGATCATTGCCGAAATTCAAACGAAAAAAACCGTTACCCTGCCGAGGTTTTTATACGCCTTAGGAATTTTGCATGTTGGCGAGGAAACAGCCGTGATACTCGCTCGCAAGTTCAGGGACACAAAGAAGGAGACCTCTCCCTTGGCGGTCGAGAAATTTTATAAAGAACTTTCACTTATGGATCTTCAGGAATTTTCCGATATCGGCCCCAAGGTGGCCGGGAGTATCCGCGCCTGGTTCCGGGAGGCGCGTAATTTGAAGCTTTTCGAAAAACTCCAGGATGTCGGCATAAAAATAGAAATCCCCAAGGTGTCCGCCGCCGGACGTCTCACGGGCAAGACCTTCGTTTTGACGGGCACGCTTTCTTCTCTTTCTCGCGAAGCGGCTAAGGAAAAAATTCGCGCCCTGGGCGGAGAAACATCGGAGTCGGTCGGCGGGAAAACAAGCTATCTCGTTGCCGGAGCCGAGCCGGGCTCGAAGCGTGACAGAGCCGAGAAGCTTGGCGTGCCGATCTTGGATGAGGCGGCATTTCGGAAGTTCGTCGAATAATGCCGATAGCGAAAAAAGTAAATAAGGATTTTTTCAAAACCTGGTCGCCGAATATGGCGTATGTCTTGGGATTTTTTACGGCCGACGGGAGCATGTATCAAACAAATCGCGGAACGCACTTCATAGATTTTCAGATTACCGACAAAAAGTTGCTCGAAGACATAAGAGACGCCCTGGATTCCAATCATAAGATTAGCGTCCGGAAAGCGCTGGATAAAAACCGGAAACCAAGATATCGTCTCCAAATAGGTAGCAAAGAAATCTTCCGAGATTTATCTAGGATTGGGCTAATGCAAAATAAAAGCAAAACAGTTCGGTTGCCGAGAATATCTAAGCGATATCTTACAGATTTTGTTCGAGGATACTTTGATGGAGATGGATGTGTTCATCTTGGGCGGTATTGGAGAAAGGACAGGAAGCAATGGAAGTGGCAGTTCACGGTTAATTTCACCTCGGGGAGCAGGCAATTCCTCATTGATCTTTGGGGCGTCCTTGGGCAGCACACGAAAGGCGGTAGGGTTGGAACAAAAACCGGAGGGTATGAGTTGGTATTCGGCCAGCACGACAGTATTGCCTTATTTTATCTGATGTATAATAATGCTTCGGCAAGGATATTTTTGGAAAGAAAGTATAAAACATTCCAAAAGGCCTTGAAGATTTTACGTGCGGGCGTAGCTTAGCTGGTTAAAGCGCTGCCCTGTAGAATATGCAGCTCTTGGGAGAAATTCCGAGATGAACACTCCGGGATAACGGTGAAGGCTAAATCCGAAAGGACACGCGAACACCGTGGGAACTTCGACGAATGGTCGGAGAGCGCCGTAGAGACTAGATACCGGAGCGCCTAATCTCCCCGGGGGAGGATGGCGAAGATATAGTCCACGCCATTCCGAAAGGATGGATAACGTGCACGGCAGAGATCACCGGTTCAAATCCGGCCGCCCGCGCAGAAGCAAAACGAGATGACCCGGGTAGGTCATCTCGTTTTGGTTTCAGGCGACCGGATTTGAACGGGGATGGGGTCGGGAAACCGGGAGGTTTCCCGTGGCGGAGCACACGTGCTCGCTCGGGTTCGTGGGAGCAGCTTGCTGTATAGCGAGCCGCGACGTTCAATTCCCGGCCGCCCGCGCAAAATCCTGACAAACATGCGAGAGGCCCGGGCGTAATGCGCCCAGGCCTCTTAAAGATGTCCTTGTGGCCACTACTCGGCCACCCTCGCCGCCTTGAGAAATTCTTCTTCCGGCGAGAATTCAAGGAGCGCCCACTGCCTCCTCTTTGTGTGGATGCAGAGGACGGCGCGTGCCGCCGCCAAGACGTAATCTATGAGCGGAGCGTCCTGGCCGGGGTTTTGCCTTGAAACGTGGGCCTCACCATTCACCCTAAGACACACGGTAAGCGGGCCGGAGTGATGCATGAAGAGCGTCGCAGTAGCCATGACGCCTCCTTTTACCTAAAACCACCGCCGACTACTTAAAGACTACTCTCTTTGCCGCGAACATCATAGCAAGAGATGGTCGGGTGGTGGTATACTCGTCCTGCTTCTTTGAAAACATAAAGGGGAGGATTCCATGACCGGAGAAGAGTTGTTCTTGCGGTACGCGTTTCCGTGTGCCGAGGGACGAGTAATTCGTGGCAAGCTAGACGAGGCCCACTTCGAGATACTGAAAAAGCTCGTTTTGGGCAGAGATGAGCCGCGCCAGGAGCTTCTAAAGTACCGCCGTCCGCACGTTTTTCGCCATCTTTTGCGATACTGCTTCCCGCACGCCTTTCGCCGCCTGCGCGAATTCGCCGAATCAAGCGATCGGGAGCGATGGGCGCTCGGAACCGTAGCCGAGTTTTGGCGGAGCCATCACGAGCATCGCGGTGAGTGTCGGGTGCGGCGCGGCGTCATTGTCGCGGCAAGCGACCAGTTTCCTCGAGTTTTGCTTGGGGAAGAAGCAGTAAGAACGATCAACCTCTACGGACTTCCGCTTCGCAATGGCGAAGAGGTGTGTGTTCACCTTAGCGTCGTCGTGGAGCAAACAGAAATCTGATGCGCCGCTCGTATTCCGGGCGGCGCGTTTCGTTTTATATTTATCATCGGTCGAGGGGCCTTATTATCTCACCTTGGTCCAAAGAAGCGGATCGGCAGCCCCGTCGAATTTGAAGAAGACCGCCCCGCGGAGGCCGTATTTCTTGGCAAGTTTTATCTTCTGATTGATCGCCTCGGCGTCGGTGAATGAGAGAAAGCGCATAACGGGCGTCGTGCCATCCGGGCCTAAGCCCGGGAATTCCACCGGCCGCGTTGAGGAAACTGTTTTCCGGAGAGCATCGGAGACCTCGATCGACGTGCTCGACGGATAGACGAACCCAAGCTCCCCGGCGCTGTTCCGCACGGGCGCGACGCCCACGCGGTCCGAAACGTTCATGGCGGTGAAGAAGTTCACGCTCCTAAGGCGACGGTAGGTGGTTACGCCGTTTTCCCACGACACTTCGTATTCGTAGCCGTAAGTCGGGATGCCGAGCATCAATTTTTTCGGGCTGATAGTTTTCGTGGCCTCTTTAATTATCTTTTCCACCCAGGCCGGATCGGCGGTCGGGGCATAAAGCTTGCCATTGCCCTTTGCTTCATTCAGCTTCCAGTCAATTTGGCCCTGGTCGTAAGCCATGATGCGTACCTCGTCGCAATATCTATTCAAGGCCACATAATCATTTGCGCGCGGTATGCTCTCCTTGGGTATGACGCGATAGAGCGAGCCCAGAGGCATGCGCACCTCGACGGTGCAGGAGAGCGTTTTCCCTCGCGGATGCAAGCGGATGGCGAGCCCTTTAAGGAAAGTCGAGAAATAGTCCTTCGTCTCGGCTTTCTTCGCCTCGTAGTCGATATCAATGCCGTCGAACTTGTTGTCCACGACGAGTTTGGTGATGAGATCCTCGTGGGCTCTTCGGAGCTTGCCGTTCGTGAGAAGTTTATGGATGCCTTCGCCATCGAACCAGGCAATGGTGGGGATTATCTTCACGCGCAGATCGCGCACGGCGGCAAGCCAGCCCGGCCAGAGACCCTCCTTGATCTTCAGTTTATCGCGGAGCGTGCCATTGGCGTTCACCTCATAGGAAAACGGGCTCACCTCGCGGACCTTCTCGAGATTTAGGGCAATGTCCATGGCGCCGCTTTGCTGTTGCCAATAAGGGATCCAGCCAGCGTAGATGAACTTCACGGTGGTAGCCGAGGCCGCATACGGTGCGGCAAGGAGGGCGAGAACGGAAATAGAAACAACAAGAATGCGCTTCATGGCCTTATCATTATACAACGACGGTTGAAGGTGAAAGTTATTGCGCGAAGCGAGCCGCTGGGCCGCGATGTTGTCATCGGTCGGGGCGTTTTGCTATAGTGTACCCATGATTTTTGGTACCCTTCTTATCATCATCGGCGCGCTGGCCTTGATGGAAAACCTGAACCTCATCGTTTTGCCGAACGGGCTCTGGTCCGTGGCTTGGCCGCTCTTCTTCATTGTGCTTGGCGCCTACATGATGATCGGCATCCGGAAGACCCGCCACTATCGGGCCTGGTTCGCCGAAAAAGCGGCTCGGTACAAAGAGCGACACGACCAGTCGTTTTCATAACCCTATCTTTTTCATGAACGAGGAAAGACAACTGACTCGTCAGGAACGTCGCGCGCTCCGGCGCGAAGAAAAAGAGAGCGGTCGCGGGGCGGCTCGCCGCCGCCGGATCGTTCGTCGCGCCCTCCTTTGGGGCGGCGTACTCGCCCTCGTTGCGCTCTCGGCTTGGGGTATGGCGAGGTTCGTTTCGAGCGATCCCCTGAACGTAAAATCGGTGCTCCTCGACACCGTTTCCGCCGATGACTGGGTATCGGGCTCTCCGGCGGCGAAACACGTTCTTGTTGAATATAGCGACTTCCAGTGTCCGGCCTGCGGCGCGTACTATCCGATCGTGAAACAGCTGGCGCGGGAATATGGCGACCGCGTCCGGATCGTGTACCGCGACTTTCCCTTGAGCGAAATTCATCGGAATGCCCGGGCGGCCGCCTTCGCCGCCGAGTCCGCCGGGAAACAGGGTAAGTTTTGGGAAATGCACGATCTGCTTTTTGAGCGGCAAAAAAGCTGGGAGAATAGCAACGATGCCGCCGACATCTTTTTGGGCTACGCCCGCGAGCTTGGTCTTGATGCGGATAAGTTCGTGGCCGATATAAATTCCACCGAGGTGCGCGACAATGTCGATCGCGACCGCCAAAGCGGCTTGCGCTCCGGCGTGAACTCGACGCCAACCTTCTTTTTCGACGGCCGGCGAATCGCGAACCTGCGCGGGTACGCCGAGTTCAAGCAGTTCCTCGACGAAGCACTCGGCGTTTCCGCCGAAGACGAGTCATGATATCAAAGCGGATCGCGGCTGGATTTATCGCCCTTGGCTTTCTCGGCTTTCTTGATTCAAGCTATCTGGCCGCGAAGTATTATTTCGGCACGCCGATCAACTGCTCGATATTCGAAGGTTGCAACCAGGTGGCCTCAAGCCCCTACGCCGTGATGTTCGGATTACCGGTGGCGCTCTACGGCGTTGCGTACTACCTCGCCATTTTTATCGCGACCATTGCCGCGCTCGATGCGGGGAGCGCGAAGATTTTCCGCTTGGTTTCGTGGGCTACGGTTCTCGGTCTTTTGGCCTCCGCGTATTTCACCTATCTTCAGGCCTTTGTTATCAGTGCTTGGTGTCTCTACTGCCTGGGGTCGGCCGCGATATCCACGACCCTTTTCGTTTTGGGGATAATGGCCCGGCGGAAGCTTGTCGCGCCGACGGTTGTCCAGCGCGCGGAAGATCATGGATAAGCGCGCCGGAATATTGGGCTGGAGCGCGGTCGGTCTTATCGGCGTCATCGCCACCCTGCACGCGCTTGCCACGGCCTACGAGTGGTATTACCGGATATGGTGGTTCGATATTCCGATGCACATGGCCGGCGGCGCCTGGGTGGCCATTTGGTTCGCGTACGATATGGTTCATCGACGGCGCTGGATTGATGGGCGCCGCTCCCTGCCGTTCTTCGCCTTGGGCCTTGGTGCGGTGGCGCTTATCGGCGTCCTCTGGGAGCTCTACGAACTCTTTCTCGACCTCGTGGTGTTCCGGTCGTACGCGATTTTCGCCGCGCCCGGATATTTATATTTCGACACGCTGGGGGACTTATTCAATGACCTTGCCGGCGGTTTTGTGGTTTTAGTCGCCACGCGGCATTTCTTTTTTCGAAAAACCGCACCGGCAGACGCCTCGGTCGGGCGATAAAGAAGAATAGCGATAATGGTTCGGCCAGGGCTCACCATAAGGGGGGATATGATATAATAAATCGCATGATCAACCCACAGCTTTCTGAATACGTCGCGAGTCAACTCAAGGCCGGCGTACCCAAGGAGGCCGTAAAGGCCGCCCTTCTCTCGAACGGCTGGGCCGAAGCGGAGGTGAACGAAGCCCTCGCGGCCGGGGACGGCGCGGCAAGCGTGCCGGCGCAACCAGCCGCGTCTCCCTTGGCCGCCGCGGTTCAGCCCGCGGAACGGATTGTCCAGCCGGTTCAGGTGATGCAACCCGTTCAACCCGCGGCCCAGACGGTTGTGGCCAAGCCGGCGATAATCAAAACGAGCGATATCTTCCAACCAAAGAACGAGCCGGTCTTCCAGCCGAAGGCCGGTGCGTCGACGAGCATGAAACCGATGGCAAGTCCGATGATGATTCCGGGGGCCGCAGGTATGGCCGCGCCGTCGGGGATGAAGAAGTATCTCGCGAACGGCATCCTCGGTTTCCTTGCCCTTGTCGGGCTCGGGCTCGCTGTTATGTTTTATCTGCGGATGGCTGATCTCAAAGCCGATCTTGATGCCGCGAAGAGCAATCCCGATGTGATTTCCCAACAAGTCGCGGCCATGCAGAAGGAGCGCGACGATCTGCAAGCCCGGGTGACGGAACTCGGCGGGATCCAGGTGAGCGCCAAGGCGCTCGAGGCGGAACTCTCTATTTTCAAAACACCCGAGAACGCGACGAGTACGGCAGATGTGAACATCAAGGGCACCCTCCGTGGCGGCGACGGCAAGACCGCCTATTCTCTTCGTACCACGAACGACATTGTGTTGACGGTGAAGAATTGGAAGGACGTGAAAGTTGATGCCGTGCTGAAGCCGCTCGTTGGCACTATTGTGGAAATTTTCGGCAACCACGCGCCGGGTTCGAGGGACATCACGGTTCTTGGCGTGAACGGGAAAGCGGTCGAATAGGTCGTTCTTTCCGATTTTCGGAGAGACCGGCGTCGCCCCCGACTCCGTGCCGTCGGGGCGCGCCTGTTTCTCGTCTCGTCGGCGCCCTGCTAAAACGCAGGGCGACCAAGCCCGACGGGACTCCGAAAGCTCTCCAAAAATCGGAAAGAACGACCTTGCTTATTAGTTGTTGGAAGCGGTGACGCGTTCGTAAAAGTGCCCGAGACCCAAGATGTCGGCTTCGCGGAAGTGCCTGCCGATAAGCTGAAAACCGATAGGCAGATCGTCCTTCTTCTGCGCCACGGGGATCGAGACGGCGGGGAGGCCGGCGAGGTTCACGGGAATCGTGAAGATGTCCGAAAGATACATCGCGAGCGGGTTGTCGGTTTTCTCGCCGATCTTGAAGGCCGGCGTCGGCGTGGTGGGAGTGAGGATAACATCCACATCGCGGAAGGCGTCTTCAAAATCACGGGCAATGAGCGTACGCACGCGCTGGGCCTTGTCGTAGTAGGCGTCGTAATAGCCGGAAGAGAGCACGAAAGCGCCGAGCATCATGCGCCGCTTCGGTTCGGCGCCGAAGCCGAGGCCTTTTTGTTTGAAATAGATGTCGGAGAGGGAGCCAAGGACGCCGGGAAGGCGCGCGTAGCGAATGCCGTCGAAGCGGGCGAGGTTCGAGCTGGCTTCGGCCGGCAGGATGATGTAGTAGCACGAGAGCGCGTATTTCGTGTGCGGCAAAGAGATTTTTTTGAACCGCACGCCGAGAGATTCGAGGACCTTGATCGCATCCCTGACCGCTCCGGCTACCTTGGGGTCGAGACCGTCAACGAAATATTCGTGCGGTAAGCCGACCACAAGATTTTTGATGTTTTCCGGTTTCGGTTCAAGAAGGTCCGGACCGTACTCTCTGGCGGCGGAGGTTGAGTCCATCGTATCCACTCCGCGGATAACGTCGAACACGCGCGCGGCATCTTCGGCGGTTTTTGCGAAGGGACCAACCTGGTCCAAGCTCGAGGCGAGGGCGATAATGCCGTTCCGCGAGACGCTGCCGTAGGTGGTCTTGAGGCCCACGACGCCGCAGCGCGCCGCCGGCTGGCGGATCGAACCGCCGGTGTCGGAGCCGAGCGCGGCGACAGCCATGCCTCCAGAGACCGCCGCCGCCGAACCGCCCGAAGAACCGCCCGGCACGCGCGTTGGGTCGTGCGGGTTTTTCGTTTTCTGGAACGCCGAATTTTCCGTCGATGAACCCATCGCGAACTCATCGAGGTTGGTCTTGCCGAGGATGACCGCGCCGGCGGCCTTGAGCTTTGCGACCACGGTCGCGTCGTAGGCGCCCTCGTAGCTCTCAAGAATTTTAGAGGCGGCGGTCGCCGAGCCGCCTCTAATGAGCATGTTGTCCTTGATCGCTACGGGGACGCCGGCAAGCGGCGGTAATTTTTCGCCGCTCGCGATCATGAGGTCGGTGGCTCTGGCGGCTTTAGCGGCGCCCTCTTCGTCGATGGAGAGATAAGCGCCGATATTTTTATCCGTTTCCTTGATGTGCCGGAAAAACGCTTGCGCAATTTCGAGGGCCGAAAATTTTTTGGCTTCGAGTCCGGCGCGGATGCCTTTGATGGTGAGAGTGGAAAGTGATTCCATATTAAAAAACGCCCGGAATCTTTAAATAACCATCTTCCGTCTCGGGGAAGCTTTCCTTGCCCGCGCCGCGGTTAGTATTCTCGCGCTCGGCATCATCGCGAAAAACGTTCCTCTCGGCGGTGCCGCCGGTCATAGGCGGAACGCCGGTCGTCTCGACGGCGGAAAGCTCCTCGAAGTGTTCAAGAATCTTCTGGAGGTCGTGGAGAAGGCGCTCCTCTTCGGCGGGCGTGAGGCGGAGCCGGGTGAGGTTGGCGAGATGGGCGATCGTCGCTTTTGTTATCGGAGAGGGCATTGCCTTCGATTGTACCGGGGCCGCCCGCCCGGGGCAAGTTATGTCAGCCGGTGGACGATCTTCCGAAACTGCTCGCCTCGGTCCGCGTAGTTCAAGAACATGTCGAAACTCGCCGCGCCGGGGGAGAAGATGACGTTGGCTTTGTTTCTCGTCATTCGGGCGGCGTGGTAAGCGTAGTCGACGGCAGATTTTAGGTCTTGGGCCATTTGAGTAATGGCACAAGCAGAGGCGAGCGCCCTCTTGATCTTTTGGCGATTTTCACCGATAAGGACGACGAGCATGGAGCCAGCCCGACAGCCCTTTGAGGTGAGGGCCTTAGCGAGCGGTGCGTAGTCGAGGTTCTTGTCCTGCCCTCCGGCGATGAGCACATTCACTGCTCCCGGGAAGGCCAGGATGGCGGCTGAAGAAGTATGCGGGTTCGTGGAAGCCGAATCGTTCCAGAAGGATACCCCGTCTATACGCCGGACGAATTCGAGCCGGTGGGGCAATCCGCGGAAGCGCGTGGCAACCTCGCGCACGATGCGTGTCGGGACGCCGAAGTGAAGCGCCACCGTGGCGGCGGCGACGGCATTGCGGAAATTGTGCTCGCCCCGAAGGGCGAGATCTTCGGGCCGGAAGAGAGTGAATTTTTTGGGAGTGATGGCAATCTTCTTTGCCCGGCTTCGCGTGGCGATGCGGCGCGTGACAGGCGATGTCTGGGCATAAAAAAGGAGATCACGGCGGGTCTGGTGGCGGGTGATGTTCGCTTTCGCGGCGTAATACTCCTTAAGGTCCGCGTGGCTATCCTGATGGTCGGGGATGATGTCGAGGATGAGGGCGATGTGCGGCGAACATTGGAGGTCCTGAAGCTGGAA
>JBBUDB010000004.1:0-23935 GCA_038057515.1 Patescibacteria group bacterium
ATTCTATGAACTAACCGGTGTTGCGCTTGAAAGTTGAATGTACCTCTAACGGGGTTGACAATTGCGCGCGTTATATGATACAATAACGAGACAAAAGTCGGGAAGGCAATTTCAATAAAAAAGAGTACAATGGAAAGCATGAAAGATACGGCGGCAACCGGTGAGCCGGAAGGCGTTGCGGCGGAGAGTGGTCAGCCCGAGGAGCCGAGCTTCGCTTTTATTATGGAGCTTGTTGGGGTTGGCGCGAACGATTCAGAAAAGATGGCTCAGTATCGCGACGGTTTGGAAAAAGAGATCTCGTCTCGACTGGCGAAGCTTGATAGTGGCGACAGGGTTTGGGGGTGGGACAAGAACAAGGGTTGGACGGGTGACTGGCGAATCTTGGCCAAAACCCAGGACGGGCAGGTGATGATAGAGCGCTTCGTCGAAGGTGGTAGCGGGGACGGTATGGAAAAAGTGAAAGAGACCGCGGTTATCCCCGAAGACGATTTGCGCCGCCGAAACTATCTCTTTAATCTCGTGAACGCCCGCCTCGGAGCCCAAGAGGGAAATCCCTCGGTGGAAATGAATGACATGATAGAGCAAGCAACTATGAAGAATGCCGCCAATCTCGCCGTCAAAGTCCTCAACGATAAAAAATCAGGCGGCGGGTTAGAGTAGGGTGGTTTGAGGCGTGTTTTTCAAAAGAGCGCGGCAAGAACTTCTTGCCGCGCCTTTTTGGGGCTCTATTTTCCTGATTTTTCGGTTGCTTTGGGGACCCATTTTGTGATAAGATAAGGGGGCTGGAGCACCGGCTCTTGTTTTGTTTTATGACCAAAAAGACCAAGGATTTAAAGGATAAAAACGACCTCAAGCAGTCGGCGAGCGCTTCGTACAACGCGAAGGATATTTACGTTTTAGAGGGCCTCGAACCCGTTCGTAAGCGCCCGGGCATGTACATCGGCTCGACGGGCACAGACGGTCTCCATCACCTCGTGTGGGAGGTCGTTGATAACTCGATCGACGAGGCGATGGCCGGCCATGCCCATAACATTACCATCGAGCTTCTGCCAAAAAATATCGTGACGGTCGAGGACGACGGCCGCGGCATTCCTGTCGACATCCACAAGCAAACGAAGGTCTCGGCGCTCGAAACGGTCCTCACCACCCTTCACGCGGGCGGTAAGTTCGGCGGCGATTCGTACAAAGTTTCCGGCGGTCTTCACGGGGTGGGCGTCTCGGTCGTGAACGCGCTTTCGGAGTGGTTGAAAGTCGAGGTGCGCCGCGAGGGAGGACTTTACATGCAGGAATACGAGCGCGGCAAACCGAAAGCGAAGGTGAGGCGCATTGGCGGGGCCACGGGGACGGGGACGAAGGTATCATTCCTCCCAGACAAAGAAATATTTTCGACGGCGTTGGATTTCAACGAGAAGAAGATCATCGACCACCTTCGCCAGCAGGCCTACCTCACAAGAGGCGTGCGCATCAATATACTCGACAAGCGTGTCGCGCCGTTCGCGAACTACAGCTTTTATTTCGAGGGCGGTTTGAAGTCCTTCGTGAAGTATCTTGCCCGCGATGAGAAGGCGCTTCAAGAAGAGATATTCCACGCCCAAAAAGAGCACGAGGGCATGGATATCGAGATCGCCTTCCTTTATGTAGACGACATCGAGACCCGCGAACTTTCCTTTGCGAACAATATATATACGCCAGACGGCGGCATGCACCTCACCGGTTTTCGTTCGGCCTTGACGCGCTCTTTGAATAACTACGCCCGCGCGGAAGGATATCTTAAGGAGAAAGATGAAAACCTCACGAGCGACGACACGCGCGAGGGGCTAGTGGCCATTCTCTCGATCCGGCTTCGCGAGCCGCAGTTCGAGGGCCAGACCAAAGCCCGTCTGGGGAATCCCGAGGCGCGCACGGCCACCGAGGCCGTGGCGAACGAAGCCCTCAAGGAATTTTTGGAGAAGCGGCCGCAAGAAGCCAGGCGGATGATAGAAAAAGTCCTTCTGGCCGCGAAGGCGCGCCTGGCCGCCAAGGCCGCGAAAGACACGGTGCTCCGCAAGGGCGCTTTTGAGGGGCTGACGTTGCCGGGCAAACTTTCTGATTGCTCATCGCGAAATGCCAGCGAGTCGGAGCTCTTCATCGTTGAGGGAGATTCCGCCGGTGGTTCGGCCAAGGCGGGCCGCGACCGGCGCACGCAAGCGATCCTGCCGGTCAAGGGAAAAATCTTGAATGTTGAAAAAGCGCGCCTCGACAAGATGCTCGCGAATATCGAGATCCGCTCGGTCGTCGTGGCGCTCGGCACGGCCATCTCCGACAATTTCGATATGGCGAAGTTACGATATGGCAAGATAATCATCATGTCCGATGCGGACGTCGACGGCGCCCACATCATGACCCTTTTCCTCACGCTCTTTTATCGCTACTTCCCCCGTCTTGTTGAGGAGGGCCACATCTACATCGCCCAGCCGCCGCTTTATCGCGTTCAGTCGGGCAAAGATATTCGTTATGCCTACGCTGATGCGGATAAGGACAAGATCGTGGCGGAGCTTCTAAAACAAAAAGGAGAGAAAGCGGCGGCGAAGAAAAAGCAAAAAGCGGAAAAAGATGGTGACTCGGCGACAGAATCAGGCGAGGTCGCGGAGGCGACGACCGAGAGCGAAGGCGGCGAGAAGATCGCTGGCGTCAATATTCAGCGCTACAAGGGTCTTGGCGAAATGAATGCCGAGCAGTTGTGGGACACGACGATGAATCCGGAGACCCGGACGATGAAGCAGGTGACGATTAACGACGCCGAGAAGGCCGACCGCCTCTTCAATATCCTTATGGGCGACCAGGTGGAGCCCCGCAAGCAATTTATCCAGGCCCACGCCGCGGCCGTTCGCAACCTTGATATCTAGCCATCATTTTGGTAAAGTGGCCGTGTTCCTGACTGCCGCGCCAGCATCCGGCTTGTCTGGCGGGCGGGCCTGATCGCATGATCAAAAAAATCAAGACATTCTTTGAGGAGGCGCGGACGGAATTCCGTCACGTGAACTGGCCGACCCGGGCTGAAGCCGCGCGCCTCACCCTGGTCGTCATTGGCCTCTCCCTCGGCATCGCCCTCTTTCTGGGTGTTTTCGACTATCTTTTCACCTACGCGCTCAAGGCCTTCGTTCTTAAATCTATCTGATTCTCCAACCTAAAATGCCCCAGCAAAGCAGTGACCCCAAAGAAAGCCAGAACCCGCGTCAGT
Organism: Patescibacteria group bacterium; assembly: GCA_038057515.1. Lineage (GTDB taxonomy): Bacteria > Patescibacteriota > Minisyncoccia > UBA6257 > 2-01-FULL-56-20 > DATJQA01. The sequence continues at coordinate 3,221 of JBBUDB010000004.1, forward strand.
GGTACGCGGTGCACACCTACTCGGGTTATGAGGAGGCGGTGGCACGCTACTTGAAGCAGCGCGTGGAATCTCTTTCGATGGAGGATAAGATCTTCCAGATCATCGTACCCAAGGAAAAGAAAATTCGCGTGAAGGGCGGTCGGCGTTCATCGGTCGAAGAGAAGATCTATCCGGGTTACGTGCTCGTTGATATGGTGCTCGCCGAGGACTCGTGGTACGTGGTGCGTAACACCCCGCGCGTCACCGGTTTCGTGGGCACCGACAACACCACGCCCACGCCGCTTTCCAAGGAAGAAGTCGACGCCCTGCTTTCGCGCATGGGCAAAGAGGAGAGCCGCTTTAACATGGACTTGCGCATCGGCGACTTGGTGAAGGTGACCGATGGCCCCTTTAAGGACTACGACGGCAAGGTGGCCGAGATAGACGAAGAGAAGGGCCGCGTGCGCGTCATGGTGCCCGTCTTCGGCCGCGACACGGCCATCGACCTTGATTCGCTTCAGGTGAGAAAAGTATAAACAACGAGATAACTAGAGAATAGAAATTAGAAGCGAGATAGCGAATCCGCTTGACGAAAAGCTATCGCGCCTATACCCTAATCCTGCATTCATTGATCACTATGGCTAAAGAAATCAAGACAACCCTCAAATTACAGCTCGAAGCCACCAAGGCGAACCCCGCGCCGCCAGTCGGCACCGCGCTTGGCCCCCACGGCGTGAATATCGCCGAGTTCTGCAAGCAGTTCAACGAAGCCACCAAAGAAATGGCGGGCGACATCGTGCCGGCGGAAATCACGGTCTACGTCGATCGGAGCTTCACTTTTAAATTAAAAACGCCGCCTGTTGCCTCGCTTCTCAAGAAAGCCGCCGGCATCGAGAAGGGCGCCGCCAATCCCCTGAAGGACAAAGCGGGCGCGGTTTCGAGGGCGCAGGTCAGAGCGATCGCCGAACGCAAGATGGTGGACCTTAACGCTGACGAGATCGAGGCCGCGATGCGCATTGTCGAGGGCACGGCCCGCAGTATGGGGATTAAAGTTGAGGGATAAATAGTTTCTCCGGAAACGTTCAAGCGCCCCAGATGCAGATTTGCACTGGGGCGCTTTCGATTTCACGATGATGGGGTCGGTCGTCGACCCGCGTTGCCGGAGCACGAGCGAGGCGAGCCCGCCTCGCGATCTTTCCTTTCGCCGCGGAGCATGTCGTAGTGGACCCTCGCGACGGCCAGGAAGATGATCGCCGAGAAAATGATGATCACGACCGCCGACCGCTGGCGAGCGTGGTCGTCCCGTTTGAGAGCCGCCGCGGCGTCGGGCGTGATGGGCGCGACGAGGATCGTTACGAACGCCGCCACCCCGAGCGCCCAATAAATCGCGCACAAGAGGGCCTTGAGTAAGTCGCTAATCTTCTCCCTCATCGCTGGGCCTCCTTTCCGCCCGAAATCAGGCGATGCTGTCTCTTGTTTAATCAAATATCCGAAGCAATGTCAATTTTCCGTTGCGCGGGGAAACGCCCGAATGGTAGAGTTAAGCGTTAGCACTATTTTTGATGACGAACCACAAAGGAAAATTTATCGTTTTCGAGGGACCGGATGGCGGCGGTCATAGTACGCAAGCCGATCTTTTGAAGGAAAATCTCGTGAGCCGCGGATACGACGTGTTGCTGACCGTCGAACCAACGCGAACTGATAGCCCGGAGGCGTCGGCAGTTTCGTTAATGATCCGTCAGGTGCTCCAAAAACAGGAAATTCTCGACCCGGCGGAGCTTCAGGTGCTTTTTACCGAGGATCGTCGCGAACATCTTGAAACAGTCATCGAACCGGCGCTTAGGGCTGGCAAGGTTGTCATCTCCGATCGTTATTTTTTTTCCACATTCGCGTACGGCTCGCTTGATGCTGACCTCGAGTGGCTCATTGAACTGAATCGCGAATTTCGCACGCCCGACAAAGCGTTCGCGCTCCTTGTCCGTCCAGAGGTGTATCTGGAGCGTATTGCTCGACGGGGGACGGGCTCGGAACTTTTCGAAACCCTGCGCAACTTCAGGCGCTTAAACGAAGCTTACCGTGGACTTGCGCAGCGCTTCCCGGCGCTCGAAATCTTGGACGGCGAGCGACCCATTCCCGAGATCCACGCCGACGTTTTGGCGAAAATGAAAAGTGTTCTAAAATAGCCCCGTAAAGGCGCTTTGCGCCCACGAGGCAAGCCCCCTCCCCCAAAAAATATGCCCAACTACAAAGTGACCATTGGCCTTGAGGTCCCCTCCTTCGTTAAAACTACGGAGGGCAAGCACGCTTAACATGCCTACCTATAAAGTAACTATCGGCCTGGAGGTCCATGCCGAGCTTAATACGCGGACGAAGATGTTTTGCGATTCGGTTAACGACCCCGACGAGAGCCGCCCGAATACGAACGTTTGCCCGGTTTGCCTGGGGCATCCGGGGGCGTTGCCGACTATCAACAGGCAAGCCGTCGAGTCAGTCATCAAGGTGGGCCTCGCCATCGGCGCGAAGATAAACGAACTCACGAAGTTCGACCGGAAGAATTATTTTTATCCCGACCTCCCAAAGGGATACCAGATCTCGCAGTACGATTTGCCGCTCGTCGTGGGCGGGGAGCTTGCGGGCGTGGCTGTTACGCGCATTCACCTCGAGGAAGACGCGGGAAAGCTTGTCCATTCGGATGACGGTTCGACGCTCGTTGATTTCAACCGCGCCGGGGTGCCCTTGATGGAGCTCGTCACCGAACCAGTTATTAAGAGCGCCGAGGAGGCGGTACGCTTCATGAAAGAGCTCCAGCTTATTCTCCGCTACCTCGGCGTTTCAGATGCCGACCTTGAGCGCGGCCAGATGAGAGCCGACGCGAATGTTTCCATTTCGGCAACCGATAAGCTTGGGATCCGCGCCGAGATCAAGAACCTAAACTCCTTCCGGGCAGTGGCCGATGCGATCGCCTACGAAATTGCGCGGCAAACGAAGATTCTCGAAGAGGGCGGCAAGGTGGAGCAAGAAACGCGCGGTTGGGACGAAACAAAGCGGAAAACAGAATCCCAGCGCTCCAAGGAGCACGCCCACGACTACCGTTACTTCCCGGAGCCGGATCTGCCGCCCTTTGAGACCGCCAAGTTTAACCCAGAAGATCTCCGGGCCCACTTGCCGGAGTTGCCGCGGGCAAAGCAGGCGCGATTTGTTGGTGAGTTCGGCCTTACGGAAGCGCAGGCCGGAGCGCTCATCGAGGACAAGCGCCTGGCGGAATATTTTGAGGAGGCGGCCTCGGAGCTCGCCGAGCGTGACGAGACGAACGCTTCGCGACTCGATAAGAGCGAGCAGGAGTTGCTATTTAACTATCTCACGAGCGACCTGGCGGGGCTTTTGAACGAAACAGGAATCTCGCTTACAGAGTGTAAGGTGAATCCGGCGGAGCTCGCGGCTCTTGTGGATATGATCGTGGACGGGCATATCATGAGCCGTCAGGCCAAAGACATCTTGCGCAAGATGTTTACGACCGGCGAGAGCGCCGAGACGATTTTGAACGCCGAAGGCCTGCACACCGTTTCTGACGAGGCAGAACTTATGACGATTATCGTTTCTGTTATCGCCGATAATGAATCTGCCGCCGCTGACTATCGGAAGGGCAAGGTGGCCAGCTTGCAGTTTTTGGTCGGCAAGGCGATGGGCAAGCTGAAGGGGCGGGGGAATCCCGAGACGCTCAAAAAGCTTTTTGCCGAGACGCTCAAGTAATTATTTCGAGCACCGCAACTAGGTATGCAAAAATTTGCGCACTAGTTTTTCTGCGCCATCTGGATTTTTTAGCCAGATGATATTTATGTCCTGTTTGAACCAGGTCATTTGGCGTTTGGCATAGCGCCAAAGTTCGGTTTGGAGCTTGGTTTCAAGTTCTGATTTTGTTTTTATCTCGCCACGGAGGAATTTGGCGACGTAGCGATATTCGAGCCCGAGTTCGTCAAGACGCTTCCACATGAGTCCCTCGGCGTGAAGATTTTTAACTTCACGGATGAGGCCGCGGCGCAGGTCTTTTGCGAGGCGCGCGTTGATACGCTGGCGCAGGACCTCGCCTCCCGGGAAGAGCCCGACTTTCAAGATTTTCAACATTCCAACATTCTTGAGAATGTTGGAATGTTGGTGCGGAGCGGCCTGCGCCTGAGGCACCGGCTTCCCCGTTGTGATGACGATTTCGAGCGCGCGCACGAGCCGCCGCGGGTTGTGACGGTCGATGGCGTCCGCGCGGCGGGGGTCGAGTTTTTTGAGGCGCGTGAAAAGCTCGGCAGGAGAAAGTTTTTCGAGTTTCGCGCGGAGGCGCGGGTCGGGCGGTACATTCGGCAGGGGCGCGGCGCCGAGCACCGCGTCGATATATTGGCCGGTGCCGCCGCAGATGATGGGGAATTTGCCGCGCCGGAGAATATCTTGTATCGCGCGCCGAGCGAGTATTTGGTATCTAGCTACGGAAAACACGCGGCGCGGAGAGGCGACGTCCAGGAGATGATGAGGGACGCCACCCATCTCGCGGCGGGCGATCTTCGCGGTGCCAATATCGAGGCCGCGGTACACCTGTCGGGAATCGGCGGAGATAATCTCGCCGTCCAGTTTCGTGGCGAGGCGTACGGCGAGAGCGGATTTCCCCGAGGCGGTGGGGCCAAGGATAACGATGATGGATGGTTTTGACATTTGGCGCATACCAGCAGTATGTTTACTCCAGTTGCCCGGTTCGGGGCAAGAAGGGAGGTGTTAGCGTGAGCGAGGCCATGGGCTTTCTCGCGGACCACGGACTGTGGGTCGCGATCGGCGTCGCCGTTCTCGGCGGCGTGGGCTGGATATTCCATCGAAGCCGGAAGGGACCCAAGATGGTCGCCATCGGCAAGATCCTGTAGGTGGCGGCCTCGGGACATCAGACGGGCCTCGTGTTATACACGGGGCCTGCGGAATTTTTAGAGGGCTCTTTCCTCGATCTCCTTGAGCAACTTGTCGCGGAGCGCGTCGAGCGCGAGCTCGCCTTCTTGCTCGCCCTTCGAAGCCTCGGTGGAGGAGGGGCCGCGCTTTGCGTGGCGCACATTCACGCTCTTAGCCGCTTCTTCTTTTTCGCCCACGACCAGTACGTAGGGCGTCTTTATTTTTTCGGCCTCACGAATGCGTTTGCCGAGGGTCTCGTCGGCGGGGGAGAGTTCGGCGCGGATGCCGCCTTCGAGAAGCGCGCCAAGAACGATCTTCGCGTAACCTTCGAATTTTTCGCTGACTGGGATGACGACAGCTTGTACTGGAGCGAGCCAGAGCGGGAAGGCGCCGGCGAGGTGTTCAATAAGCACCGAGAGAAAGCGTTCGATCGAGCCCATGATGGCGGCATGGATCATGACGATGCGCTCTTTCTCACCCCTCTCGTTCGTACAGGTAAGATCGAAGCGTTCCGGCATGTTCATGTCGAGCTGGATGGTGGCCACCTGCCACTCGCGGCCGATGGCATCTTTGGCCATGAAGTCGAGCTTCGGGCCGTAGAAGGCCGCCTCGCCAACCCCTTCGAACCACTCGATATTTTTTTCGGTGACGATCTCGCGCAGAATGCCCTCGGCCACCGCCCAGCCGTTTTTGTCGCCGAGATATTTCTCGGGGTGCTCTGGGTCGTGGAGCGAGAGGCGGACGCGCAGGCTGAAGCCGAATTTTGGATAAAACTCGTGAACGATGTCCCAGACCTTCAGGAATTCCTCTTTGGCCTGACTCATCCGACAGAAGACGTGAGCGTCGTCTTGGGAGAAAGAGCGGACGCGTGAAAGGCCAGCGAGCTCGCCGCTCTGTTCGTCGCGGTAGCAGGTCGTGGTATTGGCGTAACGCTGGGGGAGTTCGCGGTAACTCCAGGGCCGGCGCGCGTAGATCTGCGTGTGGTGCGGACAGTTCATCGGCTTCATGGCGAATTCGTGGCCCTCGCGGGTCGTGATGCGGAACAGTTCATCTTTGAATTTGTCCCAGTGGCCGCTCTTTTCGTAGAGATCTTTTTTCGTGATGTGCGGAATCTCGACGCGCAGATAGCCGCGCTTTTTCCGCAACTCCCAAACGAAGTCATCGAGCAGGTTGCGGAGAATGGTGCCGCGCGGCGTCCAGAGCGGGAGTCCCGAACCGACGAGATCGGAGAAAGTGAAAAGATCAAGCGCGGGGCCGAGAATTTTGTGGTCGCGCTTCTTGGCTTCTTCGAGCATTTTCCGGTGTGCATCAAGGTCGGCTTTGAACCCAAAAGCGAGGCCATAGATACGGACGAGCTGGGCGTTCTTTTCGTTGCCCCGCCAGTAGGCGCCGGCAAGGTGGGTGAGGGCGAAGGCATCGGCCGGAATCGTCTTGGTGTTTTCCACGTGTCCGCCGCGGCAGAGGTCCTCGAAAATATCGCCGGTTTTATAGATGGTGAGCGTGCGGCCTTCACCCGCATATTCTTCGATGAGGTCGAGCTTGAAGGGTTGATCGGCGAAGAGTTTTTTTGCCTCATCGGGCGTTACCTCGCGGCCGGTGAAGGGCAATCCGGCGGCGGCGAATTGGCGCATCGATTTCTCGAGCTCCGGAAGAATATCATCGCCGACCGGCTCGGGAAACTTGAAGTCGTAGTAGAACCCGTTTTCGATGACCGGGCCGATCCCGAGCTTCGTGCCTGGGTATTTCTTAAGGACCGCGGCGGCTAAGAGGTGGGCCAGGGAGTGGCGGATTGGTTCGAGAGAGGAAGAGTCGGACATTCCTCCATTATAGGCCGAAAGCACTTATTTTCAATGGCACGCGCGGGGTTGGTGCTTTTTTTAGGTCTTTTTCAAAAGGGCCAGTAATGAGGTATTATGGACGGTATGATCGACGTTAAACTGCTCCGCGAGGAGCCGGAACGGGTCCGGGAAGCCGTCAGGTTAAAAAATGGCGACCAAAAACTTGTCGACGAATTTCTCGCCGCCGATGAACCCTGGCGGGCCCTGACTCAAGAGATCGAGGCGCTTCGCGCCGAGCAGAAGGTATTATCGGAAAAGCGCGACATTAAGGCCGCGAAAACTAACAAAGAAAAGATCAAAACAAAGGAAGAAGAGCTTGCTTCGTTCGAAGCGAAGCGCCGGATGATCTGGCTTCGCATCCCGAACTTACCGTCCGAAGACACGCCCGTGGGCAAGGACGAGGAGGCGAATAAAGTGCTTCGCTCGGTCGGTGAGCCGAGAGATTTTTCCGCCGAAGGCGGACCAGCCTCCGGCTGGGAGCCCAAAGACCATGTGGCGCTTGGCGAGGCGCTGGGTCTCATTGACACCGAAACAGCGAGCAAGGTTTCGGGAGCGCGCTTTGCCTACATTAAGGGCGACTTGGTGCGACTTGAGTTCGCGCTCATCCAGTACGCGCTCGAAATTCTCGACAATCCCAAAGTTCTGCAGTCGATCGCCGAAGGCGTGAAGCCGGGCTACACCGGCAAGCCATTCATGCCTGTCGTGCCGCCGGCCATGATTCGTCCGGAAGTTTTTGAACGCATGGCGCGCCTGGAGCCCAAGGAAGAGCGTTATCACATTCCAAGCGATGACCTTTATCTTGTCGGGAGTGCCGAGCACACGCTGGGGCCGATGCACATGGACGAAACGATTCCCGAGAGCGCCTTGCCGCTCCGTTACGTAGGATTTTCGACGAGCTTCCGGCGCGAGGCGGGGAGCTACGGCAAGGATATGAAGGGCATCTTGCGCCTCCATCAGTTCGATAAGATGGAGATGGAGTCGTTCACGACGGCGGAGGATTCGATTACCGAACAAGATTTCTTCGTGGCCATTCAGGAGTATCTGATGTGGACGCTTGAACTGCCGTACCGCGTCGTTATCTGCTCGACCGGCGACCAGGGCGATCCGGACGCGCGGCATCTTGATATCGAAACCTGGTTGCCGGGGCAGAACAAGTATCGGGAGACGCACTCGTCCGATCTTACGACCGATTACCAGGCGCGGCGTCTCGGGACCCGGGTGCGGCGCGCCGGCGGCCGGACGGAGTTCGTGCACATGAACGACGCTACGGTCTTTGCCATCGGCCGGACGCTTATCGCCATCATGGAAAATTATCAAACCGAGGACGGGAAGATCGAGGTGCCTAAGGCGCTTGAGAAATATGTCGGCAAGAAAGTCATCGGCTGAGTTTAGGACGTGGATCGAGCTCGACGCTAAAGCGGTCGCTCATAATCTCGATGCGTTCCGCGCGCTCATTGGCACCCGGCCGAAGCTTTGGGCGGTCGTGAAGTCGAATGCTTACGGCCACGGTCTCACCGCGTTTTCCCGTCTGGCCGAACGCGCCGGTGCGGACGGTTTCTGCGTTGATAGTTTAGTCGAGGGACTGCGGCTTCGCCGCGAGGGGGTGAAGAAGCCGATTCTCGTTTTAGGGTCGACCCTCCCGGGACTTTTGCCGCAGGCCGCGCGGACGGGCATAACTCTTAGTGTTTCAGGTCCCGAAGCACTTCTTGCAATTATCCGCATGTCCCGACCGCCGGCGTTTCATCTAAAAATAGATACCGGCATGCACCGTCAGGGATTTTTCACGCGCGACGTGCCGAAAGTTATTCGCGCCCTTCGCCGTACTCCGCAAGCCGCGCGGTGTATGACAGGTCTCTTCACTCACTTCGCCGTTGCAAAAGATCCGCTCTATCCTTCGGCAACGGAGGAGCAGTTTGCTGATTTTACGAAAACAATCGCCGTTTTCGAGGGTGCCGGCTGGAAAAGTCTCGTTCGCCACGCCGCCGCGACCGGCGGCGCGCTCATGAGCTCGAAGTATCACCTCGATGCCGTGCGCCTCGGTATCGGTCTTTACGGATGTTGGCCATCCGAAGAGCTCGCCGCGGCTTTCGGCGACCGATTCACGCTCCAACCCGTGCTTTCATGGCGCTCGGTCGTTGCCGAAACAAAGCGGCTCGGGCCGAATGATTTCGTCGGTTACGACCGCACCGAGCGCCTCCGCCGTCCGACACTCGCGGCCGTTGTGCCGGTGGGCTACTGGCATGGTTTTTCTCGTTCGCTCTCCGGCCGGGGCGAGGCGCTCATTCGCGGCCGCCGCGCGCGAACGCTGGGGAGGGTTTCGATGGATATGATCGTTTTAGACGCAACCCTAACTGGCGCTCGGGCGGGGGACACAGTGACGCTTCTCGGTCGGGACGGCCGAGACGTCTTGACCGCCGCCGAGACGGCCGGAGCATCCGGCACGAGCGTATACGAATTTCTCACGCGCCTCAATCCGCTCATCGAGCGGGTCGTTAGGGGTAGTGGAACCGCTAGAAAACTAGTGACTAGTGACTAGTGGCCCAAAGAACATGACCGACTCCGCTTCATATCTTTCTGATCGCGAACACCGTCGTCGCCGTCGGGCGAAAATATTCCGGTGGAGTTTCGCGATCATTGCCTTGGCGGTCGTGGTGTTTGGCGCCACCTGGGTCGTAGCACGCTCGTCGCTATTTCGGGCCGAGCGAATCACTGTTTTCGGCAACCAGCGTCTTTCCGCCGCGGACATCCTTACTTTCGTTGAAGAGCGCGTCACGAAAGGGCGGATGTTGGCAAGAATTTTGGGGACACAAAACTTGCTTGTTTGGCCGGACACCCTGGTAGCTGGCGATACTTCTGCGTCGATCGGCGGACTACCGGCCTTAAAGAACCTCGTCATTCGCAAGGACTATCAAGAACGAACCATCGAGCTTATCGTCGAGGAGCGTCAGCCCGTGGGCGTGTGGTGCGCGAAGCGCGCCGAACCGGAGCGATGTTTCTGGTTCGACGCCGGAGGGATCTTGTTCGAGCCGGCGCCGTCGGCGGAGGGGAATCTCATTCGCGTTGTGGCAGATTATTCGTCAGAAGACTTGAACATTGGCCTTCGACCGCTCAATGTGGCCGCTATGGCAAACCTACTTTCCGTATTCAGGGTTATTAAGGAGTCGGGATTAAGCGTTGGAGAGATTCGTTTTGAAGACCCGGTGCTCCAGGAGGTTCGCGTGGTAAGCCACGATGGTCCAGTGTTTTATTTCAGCTTGCGTTTTCCAGCGGAAAATACGCTTGGCGTTATTCAGTCGCTTATAGAAAAAGATCGTCGCGGCGAATTGAAACCCAGATTTGGCGAACTCGAATACATAGACTTCCGCGTGGAGAATCGGGCTTATTATAAATAGAGGAGCAACAATAAAGCAAGGCTCCCGTCAACGATTTTTTTCATCACATAACATCATCCCATACCCTCTCCGCTCGTTTGTTATACAACCATACGATCGTATGATACTATAACAAATAGGTTGGGGATGATGTTGTTTTTTAATCTAGCGATAATCCATAAATAGCCTAGCGATAACCTAATAATAATTTAACGATAATCTAGCAATAACCGATCAATAATTCGGTAGTAAGAGCTACGACCAGGGCTCCAGCTCAATAATCTGGCAACAAGAGTCACGACTAAAGCCCAGACCGCTTATCGCTTGTCTTCACTATCCTTAAGATTCAATTGTAGCTTAAGGATAGTAGCCGTTTTTACCGCCCCAATTCGGTTGATTGAATAAGCCGTAATTAGGCGTGATATGATAAAGGTCATGGAAGAAGAACCAAAGAATGAAGAGCTAGAAGACGAACCGCGGCCGGAAAGCCACGAACAGATGGAGGCGTATAAGCGTTTGGCGGAGCTCTGGGAACAGCACGCCGAGGCGATCAAGGGGAACGAAGATTTTTCGGAAGTATTTTTGGACGTTAAGGAGTGGTCCTTGCATGGTAATCCGACGAGGAGGGACGAAACGGAAAGAATGGGCAAACAACTGGAGTGGCTTGAAGCCAATCTTTGCGGGGCGAAGTAGGAACTTCTTTAGATAAAAAACCGGTCGCCTGAGGCGACCGGTTTTTGTTTTTCTAGTAACGCCTACAGTTTATACACGAATATCGAGGTGCCTACCCGATGGTCCTTCGACGTTGTACAGGATTGCCGCGTCGCTACAATGAACGAAGTCATACAAATCAGCTGTCCCGAAGCGAAGCGAGGGGCTACAACTTATAGACGAAGATAGACGTGCCGACGCGGTAATCAGGCTTCGGCACTTCGCCCATGCCCGGGCGCGGGGGACGGATGGCGGTGAGCCACTGGTAGCTGTCTTCGGGCTTGCGCGTGAAGCCAGCGACAGTCGGCTGAATGGCGCCCTCAAGCGTATTCACCGAAACCGCCAGCCAGCGGATGCCTTCGTTCGCCGGGTTACCGCGAGATGACCACCAGTTTTCTGCCTTCGCGCCCAGGTAGTACTTTGGGTTGCCGCCGCCGAAGTAGTCGACGCCGATGCGGTCGATCTCCGCGCGACTGGCGACGAACTCATTCAAACGAAGCATATCCTGGCCCCAGTCGTAGTTTGAATCCGTCACGTAGCGGTAGCCCTGCCAGGTCCCGCCGGCAAGCTGATTGAAGTAGGAAAGATAATACGGCGCGGCCAGGGCGCCTTCGACGACAAACCAGAAGAAGAGGACAACGAACACGGCATACTTCAGAGACGCCGCCACCACGGTTTTCGCGCCCGTCGCGAGCGCGTGAAGAGCCGAGGTCGGCCGGGCGAAAGAGAAGTCGAGCACCCAATTTTTCCAGAACTGCACAACGAGAATGTAGATGAACGGCAGGGTCGGGAAGAGGTGCCGGAAACCGATATTCAAGGGGCTATTCATGCTGTAGGCCCAGTAGAAGACGATGAAGAACGCCATGGCGAATTCGGTGAGATGCGTGCCGATCCAGTCGGAAAAGCGCGCGAGGAGCTCGCGCCGCTCCCGGACGATCGTTCGGCCAAGACGCGCCAAGGAGAAGAAAAGCGCTACCGCGACGAGGATGACGACCGGGAGCGGTTCTTTGATGGCGTAGACGACGGGGAAGTAGTAGCGCCAGCCGCCCGCCGAAACCTCGCCGAGGAAGTAGTTCGTGTTGCCGCCCGACGAACGCTGGATGACCATCAAGACGCCGAGGGCGTATTCCGAGAACGGCCGAGTGACGGGATTTTTTGCCGCCCAGATCGTGGCATCGGCCAAACAGCGAACGGGTTTGCAGATTGCGCCCGGCGGCGTCGGGCCGCTGGCGAATGACGTGAGAGTGATCGTCGTATCGCTCACCTGGCGTTCGATCGGATAGTTGATGGTGAAGATCGCGTAGAGCGGGTAGATGATAAGAAGGTAACCGATCACGAAAATGGCCGCGACCCTACCGATCATGCGGAGCGTTTCCATACTGAAGCTTCGAAGCCGGAGGTTCTGGGGAACACTGGGCCAGCGACGGACGATACTTGCTCCGACGGCCACGAGCGCGAGAAAAACGAAAAATGGCAGAAGGAGTACGGCCGAGAATTTTGCTGCCTGGCCGACGCCGAAGGCGAGGCCAGCCCAGAAAAGCGTGCGGCCCGACGGTCGGGCGAGAAATTTAAGGAAGAAATAGGTGGCGAAGGAGATGCCAAAGGCGGCGGCTACGTCCGTCGTCACATAGCGGCCGTGGGCGAGGATGTTCGGTGAAAGGGCGAAAAGAGCCGTGGGGACGGTTGCCCAAACACTGCCCATGAGTTCTTTCGCCCAAACAAAGATAAGGAGGGCGAGGAGAATGGTGAGGAACATCGGCCCGAGCCGGGCAAAGCGGAGAATTTCTTGGGGGTCGTTGCCAGAGAAATAGAGAAACTGCGTGCCCATGTCCCACTGGCCATTGACGTCGTTCTGCCAAGCGATGTTCTCGGTCGGGAACTTCGGCTGGAGGAGGAGAAGCGGTAGCCCGGCGAGCATCTTCACGAGTGGTGGGTGCTCGGGATTCAGGCGAAAATCTAGCTCATGAACGTAGCCATAGCCCGCTGGGATGTGGGCAAGTTCGTCCATAATTGCCGATTCATTGCCGGCGGTGATGAACATCGCCGTGAAAGCGACGACGCAGATCGCACCAACCACGACCCAGGCGCCTTTAGCGACCAGGTTTTGAAGCGAGGTAGTCATGCCCCTAGTATAGCAGAGCGAGAGCGTCAGGGAATCAGGGAATCAGAAAACCAGAAAAACGGAGCGCCAGAGCGCCACATGGTCTTTGGGCTCCCAGCCGGAGGCTGGTCCGCCTTCGGCGGAAAAATATCTCCGGCGGGGCCGCTTTTGAGATGGGTTCTAAAAGCGGTAGAATGCGAATACGTCAATCATGCCCATCCGACGGTTCATCGTAGTTTTTCTTTTTTTCGCCGCCGCTCTTGGCGCTATTTTTGCGTACCGCGTGTATAAAGCCGAACGCCAGCTCGCCGCCTCGGCCATTGGCGGACTGCGCACGTTTCGGGCGGGGATCGAAGACGCCCAGGCGCTTCAATTTGAAAACGCCCAGGCGAAGTTTCTTTCCGTCGGGAGTTCGACACCATCGTTTCCTTCGGCCGTAGGCGGCCCAATCCGTTCATTCGACGGCGCCGTCCGCGCTCTCGGAGAAGTTTTCGGTAATGCCGGCGGCGCCTACCGCGATTTCCGGGAGCTTTCGCTTCGCGCGGCCAACCTCTTGGGCACACTCCAGAAGCTTCAGATCTCGTGGCCGGCCTACGTTTTTCGGGGAGACAAAAATGGCGATCTTATCCCGACGCTTCGAAGTTTGCGCGACGACCTCACGAGCGTCGGCGAGCTCGGGAATCGTCTGGCCGGTTACGGTCGTGTTTTTGGGGGATTCGCGCCGGCGGATCCGGACGACTACCTAGCTCTTCAGGCGGAAGTTAACCGCGCGAAGCGACTCCTCGATGTGCTTCTACCGTGGCTCGAATCGGATACGGACCGACACCTCGCCGTGTTCTTTTCAAATTCCGCCGAGATCAGGCCCGCCGGCGGATTTCTGGGGAGCTATGCCGAAGTGACCATTCGTCACGGATCGGTTTCGGATATCACGGTGCGGGACATAAACGAACCAGACCGCCTCTTCATAAAAAATATCGTGCCGCCGGGGCCGCTTCAGGCGTTGGTGCGCCGCTGGCGGGCCGCCGACGCGAACTGGTTCATCGACTTTCCATCATCGGCCGTAAAGACGCTTGAATTCATGGAGGGCTCGGCGCTCTACGCCTCTTCGGGAATTAGTTTTGACGGCGCGCTCGCGGTCTCGCCGCGGGTCATCGAGGATCTATTGGACGCCACCGGCCCCCTGGTCCTGCCGAAGGCGAAGGTCACCCTGACGTCGAAAAATTTTCTCGCCGTCATCCAGGAAGAGGTGCAGGCGGCCCGGGCGGCGCGCGCCTCGAACCCGAAGAATATCCTTTCCGAGGCGGCACCCGAGCTCATCGATCGAATTTCGAGCGATGCCGCAAGTTCCGTGAAGCTCTTCGAATTTCTTCAATCGTGGATAGCGAAAAAAGACGTTCTGGTATTTTTCCGCGAGCCGGAGTTTCAATCATTTGCGGTCGCCTACGGCGCCTCTGGCGAGACGTTCGTGCCGGCGGTCACCTGGAATGGCGATTATCTCGCTATCGTGAATGCGAATATTGGCGGCGGCAAGAGCGACCGTTTTATGAAGGAAACGGTAACCCTACAAAGCCAAGTGGGAAGTGACGGCGTGGTTACGAATCACGTTGCGTTCGCTCGGGCGCACGAGGGCAGGGGCGAGGCCTGGTGGTACGCCGTGCCGAACGAAAGCTATCTGAAGATTTTCGTGCCCCTTGGAACGCGCCTCCAGGGTGTTTCAGGCATCTGGCAGAGAACGGTCGTGCCGAAGGTTAAATATGAAAAGGAGGGATATGCGATCGACCCCGATGTTCAGGCAATCGAAGCGACGGCCGCCGAAGTGCCCGGCCAGCCGGGCGTGACCGCTTTCAAAGAATCAGGCAAGATCGCCTTTGCCGCTTGGACGAAAGTTTCGCCGGGCGCCACGACGACCGTAGTCTTCGACTATATGCACCGCCTGCTCGATCCGCCCGCGCCGGACCGGACCTACGAAGTGGTGATCGACAAACAACCCGGGACGAATCGCCGCTATCGTCTAGAGATCAACGCCCCGGTTGGTTTTCGCTGGCGGGAGAATGGCTTGGCGGTCTTCGAAAAAGATTACGCGCCGGACGACATGCCGGGGCGAATCACGCTGACATTGACATTCGAGCGGGCGCTTTGAGGCGTTGCCCGTCCCGTGGTGGGCAGCAAGAGAAATTATATTACATCCTACGGCCGTAGGATGTAATATAAGGGTCGTTTTTACTGGCGATCGGAGTATGAAAATTTGTTGATGTTTTGTGGAATGAGGCGGGCATCTTGACGAAGGGGGAATTTACTAGTAGAAGGAATATAGTTATTTGAACCGGCCAACGAACACGCTCGCCACTCCGGCAAGCGCTAGTAGGGACGCCACAAGACGAAAGGGGAATGTCATGGGACATCCCATCTACTCCGGTCCGCAAGTCGCGCGCATTCTTGGAGTAATCCAAGAAGCGTGCGGCGGGGAACATGATCGGGTTCAGCAGGCCATCGAATCGGGCGCGTTGCACCGCGTCTTCCGCGGGAACTACAAGAAGCTCGACCTCAAACTTCTCGAGGAGGCGCTCGGTCTTTGGCCACGGCGCCACCCCGAGGTCGTCATTCCTCGGGTTCTTGACTTCAAGCCATTCGCGGTGGCGAAGATCGGTAGGCCTGCTGCCGAGTGGATGTCGCTCTTCCCCAGAAACGGCAACTTGGTCCCCAACGACGCGAGAGACTTGATGAGCAAGCCTATCTTTGCTGCCCGCACGGAGCCAATCTGGGTCGAGTTCGTTCGCGCCGAGGTGGAAGATTTGGGGTTCGCCGACCCCAATAACCTGCCGACCACGACCGAGCTTCTCGCCCGCGCCGAACTTCTCGGTTTCACAGTGGACGAGCCTCAGGCCGGTCCAGCCGCGTGTCTCGTGGCCGGTGCCACGAACTATTTTTGGGTGCTCCATCGGCCCATCACGGGCTTGGACGACCACCAGCGCATCTTCGACTTTTGTTGCGGTGGTGACGGGCCAAACCTCGGCACGGACTACGCACATCCCGGGCGTCAGTGGCGCCTCGGAGATCAATTGGCGCTCGTCCGTTATCTTTTCGGCCAAGACAAGCCCGCCGCCGCGTAAGCGGCAAATCGCATCCGGCCCCGCGCATCACTCATGCGCGGGGCCGAGTCGTTTTTGGTTATTAATTTTCCATAGTTTGACCAAGGCATTTATTTAATAAAGCCATTTTTGTCTAGCCATCAGTTTTTCTTTGTTGCTCGCGATTCTCCCTCTGGTACTATGAGGCCTCATAGTAGGGTGATATAATTTCAGCATGGGGAGAAAATATGCCTTACGCTCACTACCGAAAATTGGTGATTTTCCTACGAGAAAATCATGGGAAGTCGCGGCTTGGAATGCGCTTATCGATCAATGCACCACGTCTCGTTCAGGTGAAATTCGAGAGTTATTTAATTTGATTACGAGCCGATACGAACGTCGCGTCATCATGCTTCGTGCGGTGGTCTTGTTGATGCTTGATGCCGGCATGAGCTATCAGAAAATCACTCGGGCGCTATGGGTTTCGCCGCAAATGATTAGTTCGGTGAAAAAGGGCTTGGCTGCAAGCAAGTATTCGAGTAACTGGGAGAAGGCGAAGAATCAAAAAAGAGAGCGTCGACCCGCTTATCTTCGCAAGAAAGAGAAGCGATCTCCGCCGAGACGTTATCGAAGAGCAAAATACGGAAGAATACTGGTTATATAGCTATCGGCCATGTAACCACTGGCCGCATAGTTGTTCGCTGCGTGGTTAGGTTATTTGCTTATTCCGTATCGTTTTTCTCTTCTCACCTACTATGAGGCCTCATAGTAGGTGGGGGGTTAGATAATGCTTAATCTGTTTGTTTTGTTGGGTTAATACATTGTGTCGTTTTTAATACATTGGGCTATTTTTTAAAACAAAAGAGCTTTCAAAAAAGAGGTGGTATCAAAACTAGTAGGCGCCCATGCTTGCGCTTGATGAGGGTAAACAGTATCGTGTGATTATTCGTTCAAGTTTCAGGTTAGATAATTTCGTAAGAGATTAAGATATATGGAAAGCAACATCCGCAACTTCGTTATCATTGCTCACGTTGATCACGGCAAGTCCACTCTCGCCGACAGATTACTCGAAATCACAAGCACCATTCCTGGGCGGCGCATGAAGCCGCAGTATCTCGACCAGCTCGACCTTGAGCGGGAGCGGGGGATTACCATTAAGATGGCGCCGGTTCGGATGGATTATGAATTGGACGGTACGCCTTACGTCTTGAATCTCATCGACACCCCAGGCCACTCTGATTTTCAATACGAAGTGTCGCGAGCGCTTGAAGCGGTCGAGGGGGCAATCCTCTTGGTCGATGTCACCAAAGGCATTCAAGCGCAAACTCTTTCGAACTTCCGGAACGCCCGGGCCGCGGGACTCACCATCATCGGCGCGGTCAATAAGATTGACGTGGCTCCAGAAAATGCCGACCGGATGGCCGCCTCCCTTGCAGAGCTCATCGGCACGTCGCCGGAAAAAATCTTCCATATTTCCGGCAGAACGGGCGCGGGCGTGCCGGAGCTTCTTCGGGCCGTCATCCGGGACGTGCCGCCGCCTAGGCCCCGGACTGCCGATACGGCCGTCGGCGGGCGGGCTCTTATTTTTGATTCGCTCTATAACGACCACAAGGGAATTTTAGCCTATGTGCGGGTGGTGGATGGCGAGATCCGCGCCGGAGATGACGTCGTTCTCGTTGCCGGAGATACTGCCGTGCGCGTCAAGGAGGTCGGTGTTTTCGTGCCGGAGCACAAGACCGCCTTGCGGCTTAAGGAGGGCGAGATCGGATACCTGGCCACAGGGCTTAAGGAACCGGCGCTCGTCCGGATCGGCGATACGGTTTTTAAAACGGCGCCTGGTGGCGTGGCCGTGCCGGATAGATTCGCGCTTACCGGCTACCGCGAAGCCGCGCCGGTGATGTTCATTTCCTTCTATCCCGACGGCGCGACGAAATTTGAGGACCTCAAGAAAGGATTCGAGCGTTTGCGCCTCACCGATGCCGCCTTGAGTTTCGAGCCGGACGCGAACGAAGCGCTCGGTCGGGGACTGAAGGTCGGATTCTTGGGTCAGTTGCATTTTGAGATCACCTCGACGCGGCTTGAGCGCGAATTCGGTGTCAATTTCCTGACGAGTTTTCCGTCGATTGCCTATCGCGTGAAGCACAAAGGAGAATTCCTCATCGTGAAGGACCCGCATGATTTTCCGACCGATCCCGAAGGCGTCTTCCAGCCCATGATTCGACTCGAGATACTTTCGCCGTCGCAGTACATGAACGCCGTCGTGAATCTCGGCAAGAATTACCAGCTTGAGGTGATAGAAATAAAAAATATCGGCGATAACGTTTCTATTACTGCGCGGATGCCGCTTGCCGAACTCATTCGTGATTTCGACGACCAGCTAAAATCTATCTCGGCCGGATTCGCTTCCTTCAGCTACGAATTTGACGGAGAGGCGTCGGCGGATGTGGAGCGGCTCGAGATACTTCTGGCCAACGAACCGGTTTCGGCCCTGACGCGCATCGTTTTTAAAAAAGACCTCGAGCGCGAGGGCCGGGCGACGGTGGAGCGACTGAAGAAACTCCTGCCGGCCGAGCAGTTCGCCGTGGCTATCCAGGCGCGAGCGGAGGGGCGCATCATCGCCCGCGAAACCCTAGCCGCCATGAAAAAAGACGTGACCGGTTATCTCTATGGGGGCGACCGAAGCCGCAAAATGAAGCTTTGGAAGAAGCAGAAGCGAGGCAAGGAGCGCCTTAAGGCCTCTGGCCGGGTGAATCTTTCAGCGGAGATATTCCGCGAGATTTTGAAGAAGTAACGCGGTCTCTCTTGTTCGCGGGCGGGGTTGAGCTTCCCTCTTCGGTGGAGTATTCTAGAGTTATGCGGCTCGTAATTGTCGTGCTTCTTGCTGGCGCCATCGTGTTTCTCGGAGTGAACGTGTGGTCATTTGCCGGGCGGAGCGCGGCGGCCGAACGGACATTCGCGGAGATTGAGACGCGCCTCGCCAAGGCCGAAGCGGACAAGCGCCTTCTTGAGGCCGACGCCGATTATTACACCAACCCGACGAACCTGGAGAAAGAACTTCGCGCCCGCTTCAATTATCGCGCCCCCGGTGAGACGATGATCGTGATAGTCCCAACCAAACCAACCACCACTCCAAAGCCATGAGCGAACCAATTCATTTAAATATCATTTCGAATTTTCGCCGTCACCCCGCCGCGGCCATAACACTCGCGTCGGTTGCGTTCCTCCTGCTTCTTTTCGGGGCGGCGATCGCGGCCGGAAAGTATCCCGTGGCGATCGTGAACGGCAAAATTCTCTTGGCCTCGCGGTTCGATAATAACTATCGGGCGGCGTCGGTGTATATCGATAACCTTGCAAAAAGTTTCGAAGGCCAGAAGGAGGCCATGCGGCGACCCACACCCGCCGAACTCGAAGCCGGCGTCTTGGACCAGCTCGTCACGGCCATGCTCGTCGAGGAAGCGGCGCGTCGCGAGGCGGGCGGAGACCTCTCGGCTCTCGTGGAACGCAAGATAGGCGGGCTAGAGATCACCGACGAGGTGAAGCGGGGAGCCGAGACGCTCTACGGAATGTCCTTCGCCGATTTTCGCGCCGAAGTGCTCGTGCCCCAGGCCGAGCGCGATATTCTCTCCGGCCGCTTATACTTGAAAGGCCAGGATGTTGATACCTGGCTTGCCGGGGCCAGGCGCGACGCGAAGGTGAGTATTTTTTCTTCGCGGCTCAAGTGGGCGGATGGCAAGGTGGTGGCGGAATGACAAAAACACGCCCTTCGGCGCTCGCCACCGAACTCCAAGAAATCGGCTATCTCAAATCTCCCCGACTCGTTGATGCTTTCAATGCCATCGACCGGGCCGATTTCGTCTCGGCCAAGTTCCGGGACCGTGCGTATGAAGAGGTTCCATTGCCCATTGGCTTCGGGCAGACAATTTCCCAGCCGCTCACCGTGGCGTTTCTCCTTGAGGCGCTCGCGCCAGAGGCGGGAGAACGAATTTTAGATGTTGGTGCCGGTTCGGGATATCAGACGGCACTTCTCGCCTGGAGCGTCGGGCCGAAAGGCCTGGTGATTGGCGTGGAACGCATATCCGAGCTTGCCGACCTTGCCCGGGCAAACCTCTCTCACTATCCCGCTCTCAAGGGCCGGTGGGAAATCGTAATCGCCGACGGCTCGAAAGGGTGTCTAGAGAAGTCGCCGTACGACCGGATCGCCGCCGCGGCGAGCGCCGCCGAGCTGCCGTCCTCATGGATCGAGCAGGTTAAAATTGGCGGGAGGATCGTGGCGCCGGTCGGGGAGGCGATCGTGGCGGTTGATAAAATCTCCGAGACAGAGTTTACTAAAACCACCTACCCGGGGTTTGCCTTCGTGCCGCTTATCAAGGACGAGACACCAAGAACGCGGGATTAGTACGGTGGTAGTACGCGACCTTCCCAAGCCCCGTACCACAACAAGGATAGGAGCTGTTTCTTGCGGGCGTAGTACAGTGGTAGTACGATAGCTTCCCAAGCTATAGACGGGAGTTCGATTCTCCTCGCCCGCTCAAGTGACCGTAAGCAATCCTTGTTGTGGTCACGGGGCAAGGTTGAAGCGTGGGTTCGATTCCCATCGTCCGCTCCAAAAACCGCAAGCAATCGTTGTTATAGTCACGGGGCAAGCAGAAGACGCGAGTTCGATTCTCGTATCTCGCTCTATTTGAACAAGTAGATCATTTTCTGAAGTTCCCGACGACGTTATTTCAAGC
>JBBUDB010000005.1:0-5861 GCA_038057515.1 Patescibacteria group bacterium
CGGCGAAGCCGCCCACGCCACCGAAGGTGGTGAACTACTCCGCCGAAACGCCGCCAAAATAGTAACAATGAACGCCAACCAAAAAACCGCCAAAGAGCGGTTTTTTGGTTGACATAAAAACAGAAAAGGTTTATTATTTGGCTAGAATTCGGTCCCTATAAGGAGGGTTCGATGAAAATTGAGAAAGTCGGGAAAATCCCCGAGGAAATCGACCCCGAAAAGTGGGAGGGAAAAATCACCTGCGAGAAATGCGGCACCATCTTCTCGTTTCGTGTGAAAGACATAGCAACAATCATCACCGGAAGGGTGTTTGCCAGAGTGCTATGCCCTTTGTGCAACAGAGAACTTACCTACTGGGACACGAGTGAACCCCTGTTAAAATGCATAAACAAGGAAAGGGTTAAGGAGTGGTGGATTAGGAAGGAAGAGGAACAGAAACGCGAAGAGGCAGAGAGGCCGATGACTTGGGGCTGGGGATGCCTCGTGCCCCTTATCTTGATGAGCATCGCTGGGTGGTTGCTCAAGTTCCTTCTTGAAAACCTATCGGGGTCTAGGTAGGTGCGGAGAAAACATCCGGGCCGAAAAAGCCGAGACAAAACCATCGTCGGACCAACGCGGAGCAATCCAGTTGGTCCGAAACGTTTTTGTGTCGAGAATGTTTGCCCTGCGCTCGGGTTGCCTTCGTTGCGAAAACGTACGAAAATGAAGGGGGTATGCAATTCCAGATTCCGCAGTTCATCGAGACCGAGGACAAGATCGTCGGGCCGCTTTCGATCAGGCAATTCGCCTATGTTGTCGCCGCGGCGGGTTTCGCGGCGATGCTCTACTTCATCATCAACACCGTCGTCTGGCGCTTCGTCGCCATACCGATTGTCGCGATCGGCATCGCCTTCGCCTTCATCAAGGTGAACGGCGGGCCGCTGATCGGTCTCGCCATCGCGGCCGGCCGATTTTATTGGAAGCCCCAAACCTTCGTTTGGCAGCCGGAGCATCCGCAGATAAAAAAGACGGAGTTCGTCAATCCGGCGACTTCCTTCGGACTCGCGCTTGAGCGAATCGCGACCGGCCTGGCCCTCAAAACCGTCTGGCGACAGGTGCAGGTTGGGAGCAAGACGACCTCGCCGGCCGAGACCATCGCAAAATCATTGCCGCAAACCAAGGAGCGCTACGAGATCCTTCAGCGCCTCACCGGCGCGCGTCAGGCGGCTCGGCGCGTCGACTACCGCTAGAAAACGAAGAAGTGCGGTATACTTGAACATAATATGATCGGCAACGAATTCGGAAACGTCCAAGACCTCGTCGATATCGAAGATATTCGCGAGGGAACCGTCGTTATGAAGAACGGCTCGATCCGCCAGATTGTCATGGTCGGCGGCACCAACTTCTCGCTAAAATCCGGCGAGGAGCAGGATCTTCTCACCCAAAGCTACCAAAATTTTCTGAACGGCTTGAACTTTCCGATCCAGATCGTTATCCATTCCCGGAAGATGAATATCGAACACTACGTCGCGAAGCTGGACGACCGGCGCGACAAGGAGATATCGGGACTCCTCCAAGATCAAATCTCGGAGTATCAAGAGTTCATTAGAAGCTTCATTAAGGACAATGCCATCATGGCCAAGACGTTCCTTGTCGTCGTGCCGTATAGCCCTGTCGTTGCGCCAGTAAACAAATCAATGTTCGACAAGATTCCGTTTTTCGGCAAGAAAACCACGCCCGGCGAAGCGGCGGCGAACGAGAAAAAACGGATCGAAGCCGACTTCGCCGAAAGCTTTCTCCAGCTTCAACAGCGCGTCGCCCAGGTGACCCGGGGTCTTTTCGCCCTCGGCCTCGACGCCAAACTCCTAAACGACGAACAGCTCACCGAACTTTTCTATAACTTCTACAATCCCGAAACGACCGAGAAGGAGTCGGTGCCGGATCACGCCAAAAAATAATCCCATACCCCACTAGGAAATCATGGAAGACGCCTTCAAAGACACCAAACAGATAATTGCCCCCGCCGGCGTGCAGGTGAATTCCAATTACCTGAAGGTCGGCGACAAGCTCGTCAAGGCGTTTTTTGTCTTCTCATACCCCCGCTACCTCTCGACGGGATGGTTCGAAGCGGTCATTAATCTCCCCAACCTCTTCGACATTTCCATTGTTGTGAATCCGGTCGACACGGGCGGGGCGCTCAAGAACCTCCGAAAGAAGTCGGCCCAGATCGAGTCGCAGATAAACGACCAGCAGGAAAAGGGCCTGGTGCGCGACCCGATGCTCGAAACCGCGCTCCAGGACATCGAGAATCTGCGCGACACCCTCCAACAAGGCCAGGAGAAGTTTTTCAGCGTCGGGGTCTACGTCGCGATCTACGCCGACACCATGGACGAGCTTGCTAAGCTGGAAGGCCAGCTTACCAGCCTGCTCGAGACCCAGCTCATCTACTTGAAGCCCGCTCTCTTTGAGCAACTCGAGGGGCTCTTCTCGGTCCTGCCGCTCGCGAGCGACCGCCTCTCGGTCACGACGCCGATGAACTCCGGCCCCTTGTCGTCTTTCTTTCCCTTCGTCTCCGACGACATTTCTTCGGATGAGGGAATCATGTACGGCATCAACCGCCACAACAACAGTTTGATCATCTTCGATCGCTTCTCGCTCGAAAACGCCAACCAGGTCGTTTTCGCCAAGGCGGGCAGCGGCAAATCATACGCCACCAAGCTCGAAATCATCCGGTCGCTAATGATGGGCACCGACGTCATCGTCATCGATCCCGAAAACGAATATCAGCGCCTCGCCGACGCCTTCGGCGGCAGTTTTTTCAACATCTCGCTCTCTTCGCCGGAGCACATCAATCCCTTCGACATCCCCGTCATCCCCAACGATGAATTGCCGGGCGATGTTTTGAAGTCGCACATCGTGAACATGACCGGCCTCTTGAAAATCATGCTCGGCAACGTCTCGACTGAAGAAGACGCCCTCCTCGACCGGGCGATCACCGAAACCTACGCCTCGCGCGAAATCGTCGTCGGCGAGAGCTTCGAGGGCAAACAGGCGCCACTCCTCGAAGACCTCGAAACCGTGCTCCGCAACCTCGAAGGCGGCCGCGAGCTCGCCGAACGGCTCTACAAGTTCACTAAAGGAAGTTTCTCCGGCTTTATCAACCAGCCGACGAATGTTGACGTCTCGAACCGTTTCCTCGTTTTTTCAATCCGCGACCTGGAAGAGGGTCTCCGGCCGATTGCGATGTTCGTTGTTCTTAATTTCATCTGGAATCTCGTCCGCGCCAAGCTCAAAAAGCGCATCCTCATCGTCGACGAGGCCTGGATCATGATGAAGCACGACGACAGCGCCGCTTTTCTCTTCGGCCTCGTCAAGCGTTGCCGGAAATATTACATGGGCGTTTCAACCGTCACCCAGGACGTCGAGGACTTCCTGCGCTCGCCCTACGGCCGGCCGATCATCACCAACTCCTCGCTCCAGCTTCTCTTGAAGCAGGCGCCGGCAACGATCGACGTCGTGGCCAAGGCCTTCAATCTCAGCGAGGCTGAAAAAGACCTGCTTCTCACGGCCGAAAAAGGCATGGGGTTGTTCTTCGCCGGCCGACAACACGTGGCGATCCAGATCATTCCTTCGTACTTCGAGGACAAGCTGATCTCGACCGATCCAAAACAACTCTTGGCCGACCGGGGCGGAACATAAAGTTTTATCGCGGCCATGGACCAGGAACCAAAAATTTCTCTTTCCGAGGCGCTTATCGTGGGCGCCGTGCCGGTTTTCTTTGATGTTTTCGAAGTCGTCCTTCTCTTTTTTGCTCTCGATGACTTTTTTATTTTCGACACTATCTACTTCCCCGCCTCGTGGCTTTACTTCCGGCTTCGGGGGGTTTCTGCGATCAGCGCAGTCGTCGGGAATATTCTTGAAATGATACCGTATATCGGCTGGTTGCCGCTTAGAACGGTTTCTTTTATAATGATCGTATGGGCTGATCACCACCCCCGGGCCGCCGGAGAAATCATGAAGGTCGCCAAGGTTACCGGCGTTGGAGTTGTCGCCGGAGGAGCCGGGGCCGTAGCCGGTAAGGCTGGGGCCGTAGCCGAAAAAGAGGTGGCGGCTGGGGCCGCGACCGAGGCGACGGGCGCGAGAGTGGCGGCGGGCGGACGGGCGGGCGGCGCTGAAGGGCCGGGGGCGGCATCGAAAACCACGCCGCCGCGCACGCGAGGAGTGGGGCCGGACGAGGCCCAAACGAGTGAGTCGAGACCCGCTCCGTCGTCTCCCGGGGCAACGGAGGCCGACGTCGCTCTTGGAGAAACAAAGACCCCATTCCAAGAACTCCAGGAGTTGACTAGCGAGGCGCTTGGCGAGGGGAAAGGATTTGCTCGCGGCCAAGCGGTAAATGATAATGACGAAGAACATAAAAACAAAAATGACGAACGGATGGCGGCGTAGGCTTTTATTTTTTGGCGTCCTCGGCCTCTTTGCGGCCTTGTTGTTTCCCGGCGCAACAGGCCGCGCCCAAAGCGCGGCGCCAAGAATCCTAGTTACCTGGAGCGCGAAAACGTACGTGCCTCCGTTCTTTTCCGGCAAAATTCTCCCCGTGGCCGGGTCGGCCATTACCGTGTCCGCCGCGGTCGTGGCCGGCGGCCGGGCCATCGATCTTTCCGGACAAGAAGTTCGCTGGTATCTTGATAGCGACTTTATTATCGGCGGGGTGGGCAAACAAACGGCGACGATCGACATTCCGTGGAACGCCCGGGGCCGGGTCGATATTCGCGTCGATCTGCCCGAGTACGGCGATGGCGGCCTCCTCCAAACAATAGCCGTGCCCGTTGCCCGGCCCGAGGCGGTAATTGACGCCCCCTTCCCTGGAGGACAAATTGACTCGGTGAGCAGGTTTTTGGGGTGGCCGTTTTTCTTTTCTGTCGCCAGTCCCGACCGGCTGGTGTTTTCCTGGGATGTTGGCGGCGGAGAAGTTACCGGCACTGAAAATCCCGACCGGCTCGACTTAGAGATTACGAATCCTGTTTCTGGGGACGAAGTTTCTATCACGTTTGGCATCCAAAATCCGAAGCGGCTTCTCGAAGCAAACACCCAAACATCCGTATTCGTCGTTCGATGACCCGCCTCGCGCTATTCCTTCTCGTGTTAGTCGTCCCAGGTATTGGTGCCGCCGTCGGCGGAACTAAGGACGGCGGCGAGGGCATGGTTCCGGGCCAATACGCCGCCAATCCCCTGGACTTCATTTCGGATGTCTATCGCTTTGGTCTGGCCCTCGGGGGACTCCTGGCTTTTGCGATGATTATCTACGGAGCGGTGCAGTACACCGTGGCGGCCGGGAACTCCTCGGTCCAGAGCGACGCCAAAGACCGCATCACCCAGGCCCTTATAGGACTGGTGCTCCTGCTTTCGGTCGTTCTTATCCTAAACACCATAAGCCCGGCGATACTCCTCACGAAACTGCCGACGATGGATACGTTCGATCCCATTAGAGAATCTTCCAACACCACCTATGTCCTCTGTGGGGGGGTAATTTGCCCACCGACGGAAACATGCTTTTATGGCGCAGGCGAACCCGCGTGTAAGCCAATCGGAACATGCGGCGGTGGGCTTGTTTGTCCCAAACCGGAAACATGTGGTCTCACGTCGCGTGGCACCCCCGTATGTATCCCACCACTCCCACGAAGGTGATGATTTGTTCTTGTTGTGGGAGAGGCGCTATATTGGCTCGGCTTGTATCGCCTGGTGATGGGGGTGGAATATGTTCCCGCTAATAGGGTTTAGGTTATATAGGTTATAATTACACATACATGACACGAATATTGTATATCACCGGAGTTCTCGTTGTTTTCGGCGCGGTCGTCGGCGCCGGCTATTTTCTTCGAGCC
>JBBUDB010000006.1:0-5667 GCA_038057515.1 Patescibacteria group bacterium
TCTCCGGGCCGATCGACGCCGTATTCGAGAACGAGGATCTCCGGATAGTCCGTCGCCTTTACAATGAGGAGCCAAAGCGCCGCCACGATCACCCTGGGCCAGAAGAAGAGCCCGCGAATTTCCTGCCAGTCGCCAAGAACCGCGAGAGGCAGTCCCAATTCATTATTAAAATTACCAGGCGAAACGCGCACCGAACGTTCGTTCGCGAGAACGGTCGCGATGGCGAGCTTCGTTGAGGTTTTCCCCACGCTCCCCGTCACCCCCACAATGCCCGGCCGATAACGCCAGATCGTCGCGTGCGCGAGCGTTTTCAAAACAAATTGGAGCGCATTTATAAAATACTTTTTCATCCCGTTAAAAGCAGATCGCGATCAATGCGATTCCGTAAAATTATTTTGTGACAACGACTATACATTGGGTAAATTATTTTTATGTTATTGAGTAAGGCGATCGCGGCTTCTAACGGGATAAATGTCAGTTGTTTATCCGGTCGGGCGGGATGTTGTAGTAGTTCAGCATGAATTCGGAAAGCGCGCGAAAGGCCGGCACGACAGTGAGCCCCGCGACCGGCGCGCCCTCCGGCTCGACGAGCTTCACGAGAATGGCGAAACGCGGCGCGCCCGTCGGACCAAAACCGACGTAGGTGTTTATAACTTTATCCGTATAGCCGCCGTTTTTGAAATCTGGAATATAGGCCGTGCCCGTTTTCCCCGCGAGCGTGTAGCCCGCCACTTTCGCGATTTCGGCCTTATCGACAGCCGAAACCATCATCCGCGTAACTGCGGCGGCTGTTTCTGGACGAATGACGTCGTGCAATTCCTGCGGCTCTAGACGGGCATTCACATAAGGACGCATGAGCTTGCCGCCATTCGCGATGGTCGAAACGGCGTTCAAAAGCCCCAGGGGCGTCACGGCCACCCCCTGTCCGAAAGAGGCCGTCGCCCACGCTATTTGCGGCGCCTTGGGCGTGAGTTGGCGGAGATCGCCTCTCACCTCGCCGGGGAGATCGATACCCGTCTTCTCGTTAAAACCAAAACGCTCAAGATACTGCCGGAACGTCGCGTTCCCCGTCATCGTTTCCGCGAACGCCGCGCCAGTGTTCAACGATTTCTCGATAACGTTCGTCATCGTCATTAAGCCGTACGCCCGAAGGTCCCAGTTACGGATCGTTCGGCCGTTCAAGGCGAGACTGCCGGTGTCATTGTAGGTGGTTTCCGGCGTGATCTTGCCGGCATCGATACCCGCCGCCATGGTGAGCACCTTAAAGACGGAGCCGGGCTCGTAGAGGTCTTGCACCGCCGGGTTCACGAAATTTCTTATTTCGGAAACGCTGTACGTATTCGGATCAAAATTAGGAAAACTGCCCATGGCGAGCACCCTGCCGGTCATGGGGTCCTCGACGATCACTGTTCCGCCTTTCGCCTTATGTTCGTCGATGACACTCTTTAATACGCGTTCCGCTTCTATCTGGATGGTGGGATCGATGGTGAGAGTAAGGTTCTCCCCTGCTTCTGTGCTCGCAAACTCATTTCCCTTTCCGGGCATGATCCTACTGGCAAGCGTTTTGTCATAGAATTTCTCAAGGCCATAGTGACCAACCTCCGAGATATGTTTATCGCTCGGCCCGACGTATCCCAAAAGCTGGCTCGCGAGGGGGCCAAAGGGGTAGAAGCGCTCGGGGACATCGTCCACGTAGATACCCTTGATGCCCGCCTCCGCCACCAGTTTGGCGGTCTCGGCATCGGCTCGACGGCGCAAAAGCTCGTAGGTGTCGCCCGGCTTCCTAAAAAGCCTCTCGATGCTGGCCACGGGCTCGTCCAGGATCTCCGCCAAGCGGTTAGCAGTCTCAAGGGGATCCTCGATCTTAGTTGGTACCGCATATATCTGTGTCATCAATTTCTCGGTCGCAACGGGCAAGGGGTTCCCGTTCTTGTCGGAAAAATAGATGGTCCCGCGATGCACCTCCAGAGCGCCGGTTGCCTGAACATCGGCTTTGGCCGCATAGACCACGCCGTTCTCTATCTGGAGATTATAAAGACGAAAAAGCAGGGCGCCGTAGACAATGACAAACCCTGCGGCCAAAATGACGACACGATATGTTAGTGGGAAGCGAGCAGCCATGATTGGTCGACGGGTAGATACTCCGGATCTTTTTCTTTCACCAAGCCGCGCTTCCCGGCAAGCGCCTCGAGCTCGGCGCTCCCCGTCGCGGCAAATAATTTATCCCGAAGTTCAGTGGTTTCCGCTTCGATCGCTCGCAAACGATCATTGAGGCCGGCGGCGGCGTGGGTCGCGTTAACAAGGCGGTTATAAAAAACAACAAGCACGAAAGCGCAAACGAGCGCGACGGCAAAAAGCGTCGGAATGATCATCCCGAGGATTCGGTCGTGATGTTGGACTTTAATGATGGTCATGAGTGTTTGCGTCCATACGAACTTTTTTTGCCATGCGGTTCGTTTTTCTCCGGCGCCTCTTTTACCGCGCCCGGCACGAGCACCCTGGCCGCTCGAAGTTTTGCCGAGCGGCTTCGAGGATTGTCTCGCATCTCGCCCCGCGAGGCCTCGAGCGGTTTTTTGGTATAAAGCTCGAGCGTCCCGGCCCGCCCGCCGTCGCGAAATGCTTCTTTGATAATCCGATCTTCAAGAGAGTGAAAGCTCAAAACGACTATTCGACCGCCGGGGGCAACCACCTGGGAAATATTTTTCATCGCCTGCGCGACATTTTTGAGCTCATCATTTGCCCAAATGCGAAGCGCCTGGAAGGTGCGCGTCGCCGGATCAATGCGGCCGCGCTCGTAACCGTGCGGGAGCGAGCGCCGCACGAGGTCTCGAAGCTCGCCGCTCGTCGCTATCTTCCGCCGCTGGCCTGATATCTTTATCCCCTTCGCCACTCGTCGGGCATAACGCTCGCCGCCGTATTCACTAATAATTTTCTCAAGATCGCGCTCGTTAACGTGCTGAAGAAGTTCGCGCACGGGCCGGGCCGCCGGGTCATAGGTCATGAGAAGCGGCTCGTCGCGCAAAAAACTGAAGCCGCGGCCCGACTCCTCAAGTTGTTCGGAAGAAAATCCGAGATCGAGGAGCAGTCCATCCGCTTTCGGCAGATGATGCTCGGCAAGAATAGCCGGTAGGTCGGCGTAGTTGCCCTGAACGGCGAGAATATTTTCTTCGCCCTTGTGGCGCTCGGCGAAGCGCGTTGTCATGCTTGGGTCAAGATCAACGCCGAGAAATTTTCCTCCGGGAGATATTCGCGCCAGAATCTCTTCGGCATGACCACCGCCATCAAGCGTCCCGTCAATGATGAACTCCCCCGGTCGCGGATCCAGATGCTTGAGCGTCTCTTTAAGGAAAACTGATTGGTGCTTCATGGATATCTGGAATAGTAGGGGTTAAGTTCAAATGCCAAGTTCGCCGAGACGTTCTGCGATCTCTTCTGAAGCGCTTTCTGTTTTCTGTTTGTAGCGCTCCCAAGTGGCGACATCCCACACTTCGATCCGGTTATAAAGTCCCGCCACCACCGTCTCTTTGGCGAGGCCAGCATACTTGCGGAGATAATCGGGAATCAAGATGCGTCCCTGCGCATCCAGTTCCACGTCCGACGCCCCGGCCAGCATGAGCCGCGTGAACGCCCGCGAGTTCGCTTGCGCGAGCGGCAGGGCCACGATCTTTTCCGCCAGTTTCTCCCACTCTTTTTTCGGAAACACAAAGAGACAGCTATCCAGCCCGCGCGTAATGATCGCGCCGGTTAGAAGTTCGTCGCGGAACTTCGCCGGAATGGCCATCCGGCCCTTGATGTCCAAATTGTGCTTGTATTCTCCTAAAAACATGTGATTGCTCGTTTTACGAGTTATCCCCAGAAGTGGTGGGTTATCCCCACATTCATCCACAACTCACCACTTGGCTTTAATAATAGCCCACTTCCCTATTTCGTCAAAAACGAACCCGATAGTATTATCCGGGCCTTGATTTATCTAGCTAAAACGAAAAAAGCCGGTGCAGATATGCACAGGAGAGTAGCTAGAGAGCTAGTCGATTAGAGAATAGATGGGCCAGCATCCGTCGCCAGCAGATATACCCGCTCCGCCTCCCTGCGCACCTTCGCCGCGTTCCCGTGTACCAGAAGCCCGAGGTAGGAGTTGAACACGCTCTCCGCAGGATGCCCCGCCAGGCGTTTCAGCATCCGGCGCTTCGTTGTCGTGCGAAGAACCCGGTGATCGGGAAAACAAACCCAGCCGAGAAAGTCCACACCGGAGGACCAGGTTCTGATGGATACTTTCTGCGGGTGGAGTGATAGTCGCAACTCCTTTTGTAAGAACTCCCCGATTAGAACGCCTTCTGCCAAACGATACCGAAAATAAGTTTTGCGAGCTTATTCGCATCGTGCCGAATGAGCGTTCTTTGCGCCGCGAGCGGGTCGCCCTTGGCCACTTTTGGCATTTTTTTGCTCACCAGGTCGGCGCCGATGATTTTCCGGCCCGAAAGCTCGCGGCCCAGTTCGACGAAGCGCTCCCCTTCGTGGGCGTAACGCTTGAGAGCCAGAGGCGAGGGCCGCTTCGTATTGTAAATGACGTAATCAAATTTTCCGCCCAGGTAGCTCTCCATTGTTTCCGCATAATCGGTCACGGTGAAATTCGCCGTGTGTTCGGCCTTCGTCATGAGGTTGCAGGTATACGCCTTGATCGCCTTACTCCCCTGGATCGCTTCGGCAATACCCGTAACAAGTAAATTTGGTATCAAGCTTCCATAATAGTCGCCTGGCCCGATGGAAATAAGATCGGCGGCTTTGATGGCGGAGAGCGCCTTCGGGTTCGCTTTTGCTTTTGGTTCCAGGTAGATGCGACGCAGGTTTCCCGAAAGAGGCGCGTGGTGAATTTTATTCTGGCCATGCACGATTGTGCCGTTCCCCAGCTCCGCGACGAGCTCGACGCGGTTCAGGGTCGAGGGAATCACTCGGCCCTCAATTTGCAAGATTTCCCCGGCCATCTCGACTGCCTTGTCGAAACTGCCGGTCATCTTCTCGAGCGCCGAGAGAAAAAGATTACCGAAACTGTGGCCCGCGAGGCCCCCTTCAACGAAACGGTAGTTCATAAGCTGGCGCAGGAACTGCGGCGATTTCGAAAGGGCCACGAGACACTGCCGCACATCCCCCGGCGGGAGGACGCCAAGCTCGTCGCGAAGCACGCCGGTCGAGCCGCCATCGTCGGCCATCGTGACGATGGCCGATAAGTCGAGCGGATAAAGCTTCAAGCCCGAAAGCACGGTGAACGTGCCCGTGCCTCCGCCGATGACGACAACCTTGGGACGTTTCATGGTACTTATTCTACTAGATTCAGTTTCCTACTTAACCATTCTCGTCCCTGTCCGCCTTTTAACATTCTTTCCCGCCCGCGCGCCGATTTTAAGTCAGGAAGTATTTCGTGATAGAGCAAAACGAAAGGGCGCGTAAGTTTCGTGTACGTACTTTGTCCTCGGTTATGTTCTTCGATTCTACGCTCAAGATTATTTGTACAACCAACGTAAAGACGCTGATTTTTCAAACTACGCAAAACGTACACGTAAAACATTGTGGGCACACAAGGGATCGGACCTTGGACCTCTTCGATGTGAACGAAGCGCTCTACCACTGAGCTATGTGCCCTTGGATTACCATTATAACTTATCAAACCTA
>JBBUDB010000007.1:0-7472 GCA_038057515.1 Patescibacteria group bacterium
AAAGACGTTCAGAAAACCGGGGCGGTATTCAACGAAGATAAGTTGAATTGGATGAACAAAGAATATTTAAAAAAACTTTCGAATGAAGAGCTTGCCCAGAAGGTGGCGCCATTCCTTAACCGACCCAACCAGAACGGTCGTCTAGCCGATATCGTCGGGGCTGTTCGCGATCACATGACGACTTTGAAGGATATTGATTCGCTCACGACTTTCTTCTTCGAGCCGCCGACCTATCTGCCGGAACTTCTTGTTTGGAAAAAAGATACGCCCGAAGTCGCGCACGGCGCTCTTGCGGCAACACGTGATATTCTCAAGGATCTTCCCGGAGACAGATTCACCGTTCCTGGTCTCACGACTCTTCTTGAGCCCACGACCGCCACCCTGGGTCGGGGTAGCGTCCTCTGGCCGTTGCGCGTCGCCCTTTCCGGACTTGCCGCTTCGCCAGACCCATTCGTCATCGCCGCTATCCTCGGGAAAAAGGAGGTTCTTTCTCGTATCGAATTAGCGCTTAGTAAAATCTAATGGAAAGACCTTCGCTTAATTTTTCCCGTGTTTTTGCCGCCTTAGCTGCGCTTTTTATTATTTTTGGCAACAACACCGCCCCGACAAAGGCCCAGAAAGCACCGACATCGACTCCGGCGGGGGAGAGCGATGGCGCCCCGGCCGCTCCCGACCCCGCTCTGATTCGAAAGAATGAACTCGAAAATCTGATCCGGGAAAAGGCTGCGGCGCTTGAAAGCATCAACAAGGAGCTCGAAACGACGAATAGCAATCTACAATCAACGAAAGACCAGAAAGCGAGCTTACAGCGCGAGCTCGCCACGCTTCAGTCGAACGTGAAACAGCTCGAACTCAGCATGAAAGCCGACGAAATTACCGCTCAAAAGCTCGGCCTCGAAGTTGGCTCTATCCAGTACGATATCCGCGACCTTGAACTCACGATGACGCAAAAGAGCGAGGCCATCAGCCACGTTCTTCGTGAGCTCCAAAAAAATGACGAAACTAGCCCGCTAATAATTTTTCTGAAAAACGATAGTTTAGCGGACGGTTTTTGGGAGACGCAATCACTTAAGAACCTGCGCACGCAACTTGCCGACGATATTGCAAGCCTCACCAATCTCCAGCGCGATCTTACAGATAAGGTACGTCTCGTATCAACGAAAAAAACAAGTATCGAACTTCACAAGAAAAACCTCGAAGTTAGAAAAACGATCGTCCAGGATCAGCAGGAGGCGCGTAAGGCCATTCTCGCGCAAACAAAAAATAAAGAAACCGTTTACGAACAACAGGTTGCTGATCT
Source organism: Patescibacteria group bacterium (assembly GCA_038057515.1). Lineage (GTDB taxonomy): Bacteria > Patescibacteriota > Minisyncoccia > UBA6257 > 2-01-FULL-56-20 > DATJQA01. The sequence goes on from JBBUDB010000007.1 coordinate 1,301, forward strand.
CAAAAAACAGCAAGATGCTATCGAAGATGAGATCAGTAAATATGAAGATGAGCTACTCGCGAAGTTCGACAAGAACCTTCTGCCCACAAAACGGTCCGGCGTTTTCCAGTGGCCAGTGGCTCTTGTTTCCGATGGCGGGAAGGGGAGAATTACCCAACACTTTGGAGAAAAATCATATCTCTATCGCGGTCGACCGCATAACGGCCTTGATATCGGCGCCCCGATCGGCACGCCGGTTTTTGCCGCCGCCGATGGCGTCGTTTCCGCGGTTGATAACAACGATCGAAGCAAGTGGAGCAAATATCAATACGGTAGATACGTTCTCATCAAGCATCCGAACAATCTCTCGACCCTTTACGCACACCTTTCAAGCCAGGTCGTAAGGCGTGGTGAGCAAGTGAAGCGCGGCGATCTCATCGGCTATGTAGGCGCCACTGGCTACGCTACGGGACCCCATTTACATCTCGGCGTTTACTGGACCGACAGCATCGAAATGAAGTCCGTCCCGCCAGCCGCCGGACTGGTACCGATCGGCGTCGTCATCAGACCGGAAGACTATCTGTGATTTAGCAACAAAAACTGTCGTAAAAACACTATTGTGCGACAGGAGATAAACATGTAAACCCCATGAAAAAGACCCCTCCCCCTAAAAAACCACTCGTTCATTTTATCGGCATCGGCGGTATCGGCATGAGTAGCTTAGCCCAGTGGTTTATGGCCCAAAACTGGGCCGTAACGGGTTCGGATATCACGCGGTCGCTCATTACGCATGACGCGGCAAAACGAGGCGTAAAGGTCAAAATCGGGCCCCAAAAGGCATCAAATCTCCCCTCGCGGACCTCTCTGGTTATTCGGACCCAGGCAGTAAAGCCAGATAACCCAGAATACGCCGCCGCCAGGCACCGGAAGGTGCCCATCATGACCTATCCGGAGATAGTCGGCCAACTGACTGACGAATATCGTACCGTGGCGGTTGCCGGCGCCCACGGCAAGAGCACCACGACGGCCTTTATGGCCTTACTCCTTGAGCGTGCCAAGCTCGACCCGACGGTCATCATCGGCACGCGCCTCAAAGAATTTGGAGAAAACAATTTCCGCCCCGGACACGGCCCCTGGCTCGTCCTCGAAGCCGACGAATACGGTAAGGCCTTTTTAAATTACACGCCGACAATCGCTATCATTACTAATATCGATAAAGAGCATCTTGACACCTACGGACGTCTAGCGGGCGTGAAGCGCGCCTTCCTCACTTTCATCGGCCGGATACTTCCCGGCGGGGCGCTTATCGTGAACGCCGATGATAAAAATACCGTTTCGCTAAAATCCCGAACCCTGAAGATCGCTCGTAAAAATCACGTAGAGGTTATTTGGTATTCCCGCCGCTCCCCGCTCGCGGCCAAACTCCGCAAGGTTTTAAAAATTCCCGGCGAGCACAATGTTTCAAATGCCCTGGCCGCCATGGCCGCCGCCAAGCTTTTCCATATACCCGAAAAAAATGCTCTCGTGACGCTTGGAATTTATCGGGGTTCGTGGCGGCGCTTCGACCGGCGCGGCAGTTTCCGGGACGCGATCGTTTTCGACGACTACGCCCACCACCCGACCGAGATAAAAGCAACGCTCCAGGGGTTTCGTGCGCGCTTTCCGAAAAAGAAGATCATTTGCGTTTACGAACCGCACCAGGCCGAACGCCTGCGCCGACTTTGGCCGGAGTTCCAAACCTGCTTCGACCTGGCCGACGAACTAGTTATGCTCCCCATCTACCGCGTCGCCGGGCGGGATAACCGCGAACATCCGACCTATAACTCCCGCAATCTCGCCGCGCTCGTCGCAAAAAGAAATCCGAAAAAGACCGTTCGCTATCTCCCCGATTATCGTAAGCTCGGGAAAACTCTTGTCGCCCTCTCCCCTGCCCCGCTCCGGGATAAGGTTATCGTGATGATGGGCGCGGGAACGATCGCGGAACACACGAAGGGCTTACTCAAGCATTCTCGCCAATAGGCAACTACTTCATGATTGACGACTACAAAACCGCCGAAGAATTTAAAGAAGAAAACGGCTACACCATCGATGGCACGTGGTATCCGCGCGTCACGAAAGTTGTTGGCATCAAGTCGAAGCCCGCGCTTCTTTATTACTATGCCGCCATGCCCAACTTCCACACCGCCAAAAACTCCATCGAAGAGGCCGCCAAAGAAGGCACGATGGTCCACGAAGCTGCTGAAGCAATTCTTTTGGGGAAGGAGCCGCAAGTACCCGAAATGGTCGCTCCGGCCATCGCGGCCTTCCGGGAGTTTCTAACCTTAAACGACATCAAAACCCAGCCGGAATTTGTCGAGCGGCGCATCATGAGCAAAGACCACCGCTACGCCGGCACGATCGACGCCCTGGCGACGATCGGCGGTAAGTTCGGCGTGCTCGATATCAAAACCTCGCAGGCCATCTATCGCGACTATAATCTCCAGACGGCGGCCTATACCGTCGCCCTCCAGCCGGAATTCGAGAATCTTGAGACGCGCTGGATCCTGCGCATTGATCAATTCCAGGCGTGCGAACGTTGTCACGCTACGCGCCGCACCAAAGGCGGTCGCGTCAAAGTGCGCCGGAACGGTTCGGGGTTCCTCTGCGCCGACTGGCAACACGCCTGGGGCTTGCCCAAAGGAGACATCGAACTCAAAGAGGTGCCCTTTGAATACGGCGACTTCGAGGCCTTCCTCGGAGCCAAAAAACTTTGGGAGTGGGAAAATGCGGAGTGGTTAACGAAAGTAGGATATTTATAGAAGACGCCTTAGTGAGCTTTTTAACCCTGAGCTAAGTCGAAGGGTGGGAGTGGGAAAACAAAGATTGGCTCACGAAAATAGGATATCTGTGAGCGTGGCTTCTTATCTACTATTTTCTTATTCGCGCGAATAAGAAAATAATGTTTTGGAGACGGCGTATCCCCCCTATTCTGAGGTAAGCGGGTTACTTCCTGCCGTTTCGATGATGATTGGCGTGGGCTGGTCGCGGCCAATCAAGTATCCGGCAGCAAAGCAGATGGAGCCGACGAGAAAAATAATCCCGCCGAAGATAAGTTGTTTGCGGTAGATAAAAATGAAGTCGCGCATGGTGCGAGGTGGCTAGAGATTAGTTAATTAGTCGAGTTTAGTAATTTTACGTTTGTAGCTAGTCCCTATTCTCTAATCGCCTAACTCTCTTCTTCATACCACTTCCGCATTGTAGCAACTTTCACAGTACACGATTTCGGGCCGGTTGGGGGCGATGTTCGTCACTATATCCTTGTTACATTTTGCACACGTGCGGTCAAAAGTAAAAAACGGCCCGCGACGACGAATGCGATCTTCGTGACGACACGAAAAACATTTCCGCGGAACCGGAATCAGCATTGTCCGATAAAAAGCTAGCTCCGCTGGGGTCAAACGGTAATTACGTTCACAGGAAACACAACGTAAGATCTCTTTAATGATTATATCGGTTGTATCTTGGATACGGTCGGGGATCTCATCTTGTCGTATTGTCTCCTGCCCCTTTGTCGAAGGAAGATCATCCTGCCAAGAGAACCCTTGCGCTAACGCTTCTTCTTTTGTGAGCGGTAAATTATCTTGCCCGATACACTCGTTATAGCCAAAATAAGCGAGCGATGGCGGAAAAAATAAGCCATACTCCCCCGCCTCGGTTAATTCCAGAACAATAGCTTCTTTCAGGCGTTGATATTCTTTGGCGGAGTATTTCTTGTTCAAGATTACGTACTCGGCATTTTTCACGCTGTCGGCGCCAAAGCAGTAGGCGCTGTTACGGGTAGCGAGTGAATATTCAACATCGTGGGAGTTCTCCACCCACCAACTACCAATCACTCTCTGTCCTAGGCCCACGCCAACACACTCAAGAAGTAATTCTGCCCTCCGTCCATGTCCGATAATATCAAAACAGTCTTTAGAAAATTTTACCGAGAATGAGTACCGCATGTTTTCGCTGAACGCCATCTCAAAACAATTTTGACAATTTTTTGTTTCTGTAAGATATTCGCCCGTAGAGTCAAAAGCCTTGAAGTTGTTGTTCTCTTTTCGCGGGAATCCGCGCACGAATTCTTCGAATTTTTTTCTGGCGGCCTCCACCCGCTCGTAACTTCCAAAAATCTCTCTCACCCGTTTTTGCCACTCGTTTTTAGTGAGCTGTTCGTTAAAGAAACAATATTGCTTATGCCGTAAGTTCACGCAACCAAAACAATTCGTGCAGGCTAAGCAATTCAGCAGGAACCAAGAATCAAGACAGTCAGAAATATTTTGACTCCATACTACGCCAGCGCTTTTATTTACGTTTACTGCCTCATAGATTCTTTCAACTTCGTTCGCGAAATAGGTATCGAAAACATCTTTCCCCGCGATGCCACGCGAGTAGGCAGAATTTTCACAATTCGGCCCGGAGTTGAATATGAGATAGCAATCTTTGTTACCGCCCGCGAAATTAGTGTATTCGCTATTTATGTTCGGCCCCAAGGCGGTACCACTATAGGTAGCGTTTTTCGGAACCTGGAGCGTCAGTTCTCGGAGCTGATCAAAAAACGGGCGGCTGGAGTCGTACTCTCGCCCGTACAACATCGGGTCCCATTTATCTGAATTCCAGCAATCATTGCAATAGACCGTGTAGGGCGATTTTGGATGATACATTGTGACGATCGATCGATCGCATAATTTACACGTGTTTTTATAGAGTGTTCGTTCGTTGCGAAAAACCAAACGCCGACGAAAGCGGCACGGCGGACAGAGCCGCGGCGCTGGGACGCCCATTTTCTTGTAAAAATCAAAATCTTCCGGCTCGATGACGAAGTTGGTTTTACAGTTTTGACAGGTTTTATTTTCTGAATTCATGGTTCTCTCACTATTTTCTTATTCCCTCCGGAGGCGGGCAGGCGCGCGGATAAGAAAATAGTATTGTTAGGCCACTTCCGCGCATCTCTGCATCTCTCATTTCTCGCATCTCATATCTTTTATCTCGTGTCTCATGTCGCTTATTTATCAGAACGCCAGCAACGTCTCCCATTTTTCATAAAGAGCACGAGTGGCGCGGAGGTCGCCCACGTTGTACTGCGCGATCTCGAGAAACTTCTTTTTCTTGAAAAGCGGCCCCACATCGTCGCCGGTCACGCCCGAGGCCTTGGGGCTTTCGATGCCGAAGGCGCGGCACCAAAGGTGCAAACTCCCCTTCTTGCGGCTCGCGCCGTAGAAGGTGAGTTGCTCCAGAAGATCGATATGAAGCGCATCCGGCTGGTGCTGATAGAGATAACGCCCGCGCATGAGATCCTTGGACGGCCGGATGCCGTGAATGGCCGAGCGCGCCATAAGAAAAGGCACATCGAACGAGCGACCGTTGAAGGTGATGAACACCTGATAGTGTCGGGCCGCCTCCCAAAACTTTTTAAGCATCTCCGCCTCGGTCATCGCTTTGAACGTTATCCGCTCTTCTTTGATTTCCGGTACCATAGCGCCCGGCGCCTGGTAGTAAACCGCGCCCTCGTTCTTGTAGTAATCGAGCATGCCGATGGCGACGATCTGGCCCGTCAGGGGCGAAAAACCGAGACCGCTTTTGAGGTCGGTCAAGGCCAACTGATACTCTTCCTCGTTATCCGCCTCGCGGCGGATCCAGTGAGTTAGATTTTCCTTGGTCGTTTCATCGAGCGAATCCCAATCCTCCCCTATCGTTTCGATATCCAAAACAACCTTTTGGGGCGTTGACATTAGGAACAGTATAGCATAGTATATTTGGGCTAGAGGAATGGCATCCGCCGTCGCTAAAGGCTTTGGCGGATTGCTCATTTTTTCTAAATTCATTTCATTTATTAAGAAAAAATGGCACATACTAAAGCAGGAGGCTCAACAAAACTCGGTCGGGATTCCCGCGCCCAGCGCCTGGGCGTCAAACTCCAAGACGGCCAACCGATCAAAACGAGCCAGATCATCATCCGCCAGCGGGGCACAAAATATCACCCCGGCCTTAACGTCGGCCGCGGCAGTGACGATACCCTTTTTGCCCTCAAGGATGGCTTGGTGAAGTTCTCGACGAAGATGAAGACGAACTTCGACCGCTCCCGAAACCGGGTTACGGTTGTGAGCGTAGTTTAACAACAAAAGAAACACGGATATCGTGCTTCAGATCGGCGACCACTTCGTGGTCGCCG
>JBBUDB010000008.1:0-5110 GCA_038057515.1 Patescibacteria group bacterium
CTGCATAAGTTCAGATACATTTGGCACTCTTCGTAAATGAGGAGATATGCGCCAATTTAACAAGTTTCGGGGTACCCGGGGATTTCTCTCCTGCTATGAGCGTGCGCTACGCTTCCGGCATATGAGAAACCAAAAGGAAGTTGAGCGAAGAGTGAAGATACTGACATTCTGGGAGAAACATGGGGATACGGCAACGACTGAAGCATTTTGTCTATCCCGCCGCACCCTGTATCGGTGGCAAGGGGCGCTGAAGAAAGGAGCAGGCAATCTCTCTACTCTGGACCCACGGAGTACGGCTCCAAGAAAGAGACGAACCCGTCAGTACCCCAACGGCTTCACCGAGCGCGTCATCGTTCTGCGCGCCGAACATCCGCGCCTTGGTAAAGAGAAACTGGCCGTCCTCCTCAAAAGCGAAGGATACGCCATATCGGTCTCCTTCACCGGCAGAACCCTTGCAGATCTCAGGAAAAAAGACCTTTTGCCTAATCCGGCGCGTCTTTCACTCCATGGCAAGACCGGAAAGCTCCACGAGCGCGTACCGAAGCGAAGAAAGAAACTCCGCCGCCCCCGAGGATACCGCGTCCTTGAAGCGGATACCGTGGTCAGGTTCATTGACGGGACCAAGCGGTATGTGCTCACTGGCATTGATACCCAAGGGAGAACCGCCTTTGCCGCCGCGTACACGAATCATGGCTCCGCCTCCGCCGCCGACTTCCTCCGAAAGACACGGATTGTTCTGCCTGACTGTCCTGCCGACGTACAGACCGACAACGGCTCGGAGTTTGCGCTCCACTTCCATGCGGCCGTACGGGAAGCAGGTTTTCACTTCAACACACACCCGCGGTCTCCCAAAGAGAACGCTCACGTGGAGCGGTTCAACCGCACCCTCAATGAGGAGTTCCTGCAGTGGAACCGCGCCCTCTTACGCGATGACGTCAAAGCATTCAATGACAAACTTGTTGATTGGCTGCTCTGGTACAATGCCGAGCGTCCTCATCATGCGCTTGGACAGCTGTCTCCCTTTCGTGCCATGATGCGGTCATTACCAAGGGAAGAGTGCCAAAGGTGGTGGACTTATACACCGTCTTGGCCTGCCATATCTTACGGGGTATACTGGAGTCGCCGCCATGTATAATCCGATGCGTTTTCTGAAGCAGAAGATATCGCCGTCGTATCTCGGCGTCGATATCGGCACGACCTCCATCAAGATGGTGGAGATCGCTCAAGGCAGCCAATTGCCGAAGGTGGTGAACTACGGCACGCTAGAAAGCCAAAACTCGCTGGCGCGGGCGAACACTGTTTTTCAATCGAGCACCCTGAAGCTCTTTGACAAGGAGATAGCGAAATTTTTGAAAGTTCTCATAAAAAAGATGAAACCGGGTACGACCGAGGCGATCGCCTCCCTCCCCGGATTTTCGGCTTTCATGACCGTACTCACGTTCCCGGAGATGAGTCCGAGCGATCTCGAGAAGGCGATGATATTTCAGGCGAAGCAGTACGTCCCCCTGCCGCTTTCCGAAGTGGCGCTCGACTGGCTTGTCGTCGGTGACTACGTGGATGATAAGGGTTTTAAAAATCAGCATGTGCTTCTCATCTCGGTGCCGCAGGAGCAGATCCGCAAGTATCAGAAGATATTCAAGGAGGCGGGGCTCACGCTTCGCGCCCTCGAGCTTGAGCCCTTGAGTTTGGCGCGGGTCATTGTCGGTGCCGATCCCACGCCGAGCTTTGTCGTCGACATCGGCAATCGCTCGACCTCGATCGCCGTCGTCGACAAGGGCCAGTTGAAGTTCGCAAACCAGAGCGATTTCGCGGGCGCCTCGCTCACCCAGGCGCTTGCCGAGAGCTTGAGCATTAACCCGCTCCGCGCCGAGGAATTGAAGCGCGAGCGCGGCATTGTCGGCACCGGGCCGAACCGGGAGTTGTCCACAATCATGGTGCCGTTCTTAGATGCTATAATAAACGAGGTGAGGCGGGCTCAATATAATTACGAGAGCCAGTTTCCCGGCGCTCCCAAGATAGAGAGGGTCATCCTTTCGGGCGGTGGCGCCAATCTTCTCGGCATTGAGAAGTATTGGAGCGACCAGTTCGGCATCCCGGCCGTTAAGGCCAGCCCGTTCAGCCGTTTCGAGTATCCTTCGGATATCGAGCCCCTCATTGGCGAACTGAATCCGATTATGAGCGTGGCTCTCGGGCTTACCCTTAAAGAATTCTAAAAAGTTCCACCCCCCACGTCATCTCATGGCACTGCCACAAAAAGTCATCGAACAACTCGGGCGCGAACCGGCGCGCACCCCGGGCTGGTCCGGGCGGCTCCTTATGTTCTCGAGCGCGATATTTTTCATCGCCGCGGCGGTTTACGTCGGCATCGTCTACGGCAATCAGCCGTTTTTAGAGAGCCAGCTCGGCGAGGTCTCGAATCGGATGAACGCGCTCGCGCAGGAGATTCCCGCCGACGACCAGACGAAAATCTTCACGTTCTATTCTCAAATAGCGAACATCAAGACGCTTCTCGGCAAGCACGTCATCACCTCGCGCCTTTTCGAGTGGCTTGAGCGGCAAACGAGCGCGAACGTATCATTCAACCGATTCGCCTTCACCAGGGGGCGAAACGAAGCGGTGCTCTCGGGCGTGGCGAAAACGGTGGACGACTTCATCCAGCAGGTTCAGGTCTTCCAGGCACAATCCGAAGTAAAATCGGTGAATTTCAAAAATCTTAGTGTCCTCGAGAAAGGCGGTTGGCAGTTCGATATGACGCTTGAGTTTTCCCCGGATTTCTTTGAAGCCAAGATCATCGCTCCCGCGCCCGCTTCGCCGGAGCGTGAGTCATCCGAGTCGCCTCAAGACAAGCAGGGCGAGCCCGTCTCACCGGCCGAAGGAGCGCCGACAGAACCAGTAACACGATGAAACAGTCCAGCAAGCGCCTCTTGAGTTCAGTCGTCGCCCTCTTCTTCCTGGTGGGCGCGTTCCTGGTGTTCTTTAATCTTATCCAGCCGGCCTACGCGGAGCTTCAGCGTCTTCGGGGCGAGATCCAGAGCCGGAACACTTTCGTCAACGAACAGCGCGCGGTCATCGAGCAAGTGAAGAAACTTGTTGCCGTCTACAAGGGCGGCGCCGAAGTGCACGAGGCCGTCTCGTTTGCCCTGCCGCTTAAAGCCGACATCGCGACCGCGATCGGCCAGCTCAATGGGCTTCTCAAGGCAAGCAACCTTAAGCCGCTGGGCTTCACGGCGTCTTTCAGCGACGCGAGCCCGGCTACTGGCCCTGCGGGCAAGACGCCGCTCTCCGGCGTGCCGGTCCAGCCGACGGGCATGATCACCTTTAAGTTGCGTTTCTCGGGGCCATACGCCAACTTCAAGAGCTTTCTCGGGGACCTCGAGACGAATGTTCGCATCATGGACGTAACCGCTATCACCTTCCAGCCGGCCGAAAAACCGAACAAGGACGATTACGCCTACGATCTCACCGTCGTCACCTATTATCAAAAAAATAAATAAACCATGGCCATTGTCGTCGAAGAACGCAAAAACCCTGCCGGAGGAATCGTAAACTTCCTCATCTGGCTCTTTATTCTGGGTAGCGTCGCCTCCGCCGTGTACTACATTTTCTTCGCTTCGCCGGAGCTTGTAGAGGTCGTGGCGCCGCATGGTTTCCAAGCCACCGAGCAGGTGGCGAAAATTGAACTGAACCCCCAGGAGGTGCTGGATGATCCTCGCTTCCAGGCGCTTCAACAGCGCGTGACGCCCCTGTCTCTCGGCGCTTTTGGCCGCCCGAATCCCTTCCTCGGGTTCTAGCAAGACGAGATATATCAGAAAACAGAGAAGCAGAAAGCAGATTACCGGTTGTGCACAGGCCCCTCGCTTCCCCCGCCCCGTTTGCTATAATAACCCCATGAATCCCGTTAGAGAATTAGCGAAGACAGCCGGCATCTTTGAGCGTCATGATTTGTCTTTTCGGCCGCTTGCAGTCGAGCAAGTGTCGGTTTTAATTCTCTAACGGGATGAAGAAAAACCAGGTCGTCATCCTCGTCCTCGCGGCGGTCGTCATCGCCGGCGGCTGGTACGCGCGTTACCGCTTCGGCGCGCCGAAGAAAACTACGACGCCGCGAGAAATCATCAGCGTCGCCCAGGCGAGATTGCCCCTCGCCGACTATAAAAAAATACCCCAGGGCTTTCCGGCCCAGATGATCCTCGGCACCGAGGCGAAGATCATCGACAGTCGCACCCAGTATCTCGGCGGAGCCACCCTCCTCCAGGTGCGGGCCAAGTCGCCGGACGCGGCGGACTTTCTTCTCGCGGAATACGAGAAGTCGTTTAAGATGGACGGCTACGCGGCCGTAACGACGAAAATCAGCGACAGGGTCACCGATATTGTCGGAACGAAAGGTAGGGAGGAGATGCAGGTCGGCATCGTGAGGGGCCTCAAGGAGGCCGATGGCTCTCTGCTGAATTTGAAATATATTGTGACGTTTAAGTAGCCCCGAGAGCGGTGGCGTTTTGAATGTTCAGCATAGCCAGTTCTTGGTCAATGGCACTGCTTTCGTAGGATTTGAGTGCCGTATCGCTGTGGCTTCCCATTGACAATAAGAAACCGATCTTCGATAGCGCGGAGTAGTGCCGATGCTTTTGGGTGTCCCAACTCTAAACTTTTTTCTGCGAGAGTTTTTGCCTTACGAAGAAGTGACGAAACGCCCGAATGATGAAAGAGAACGCTGGCATAAAGATATTCGTTGCGCGTAAGACCTTTTTTCTCTCTGAGTATAACAAGGGCTTTTTTCCTTCGCGCACGATCAGCCATCAGAAGCTCTTGCCTAGAACATTTACCCGCACGAGCGCGCTTGCGGTCTTTCTGGTCCTGCCTGAAAAGAAAATATAGATCTTGTGCCACACTGTTTATAGAGCTTATGGAGCGCCGAATTTGGCAGATTCGGGCGATGATTCTGCGCGCGAGGCTGAGCATCGCACACCTCCTTTCTATGGGGGACTATACGATTAGTGGTTTATATCGTCAAATTTGACTTGGTCGCGGGTTGCGGTTTTTAATTTGGCAAGAAATTCTGCGAATAACCTTATCTCCTCCTGATAGCGAGGGAGGTTTTGTGTTCGTTCGAGGC
>JBBUDB010000009.1:0-8106 GCA_038057515.1 Patescibacteria group bacterium
CGTACACGCGAAATAAAGGATTTGGAACCGCTAAATTGTCAGTAATCTTCGAGCTTAATCAGCAATTTTCCGGCTCGAAGTATCATACAGTGGACCGGACGGGATTCGAACCCGTTGCCTCTACTATGCCATAGTAGCGCTCTACCAATTGAGCTACCGGCCCCTTAAGATTACCCGTGCTATTGCTTCCAGTTCTAGCTGTACATCCGTACCGCCACAAGAGACTACGCACACTCCCTTGTAGTCAATTCGCTTCGTTTCTCTGCCAATGGTCCTAGGATCCGGTTTGGTTTTATAGAAACTAGCCAGCGGTATACATGTTATCTTAGACCAAAACTTTTGCAAATCGTTGATATCCTGATCTGCTCGGTAGCTAATGCGGCACCGTAAGCGCTCGCGCGTGATTCCATAGCACTGCCCGATAAGGTTGATATAGAGAAGGATGATATCGGGATCAGAGCTGCCGAGCATCAGCCCGCGATGCGATCGCCACTTAGAACCCTCACCCAAGTAGAGCATTGAAAGGGCGATCTTCGCGGTATCCATATTTTTTATGGTTCGGCCAAGATGCCGGACTCGCTCGCGAATTGAATGGAGATACGCCGTTCTCTGTTGCGCCCTCGCGACGAGCGCCCGAGTTCTACCTCGCTTTGAGCCAGATATCATGGCCTTTTGGATAGATTGTCTTTCCGCCCGTGATAGGGGAATGTCACGACACCAGAGAGATAAGGTGCTTTTGCTAATATCTGCTCCAATCATTCTTTTGATTTCGCCATAGGTCTTTCCGGATTTACGCAGAAGAACGACTTTCTGTTTGATATCGCTCGGGTGCATGGTATTATTGTACCACGATGATCTCCATGTGAAAGCTTTTTCGTAGGCGCTTTTCTATGTCAGAATTTTTAGGTAAGGTGAGTTTGGTCTAGGAGAAAAGCCCCCGTCGTTCAATGGATAGGACGAAGGTTTCCTAAACCTTAAATCCAAGTTCGATTCTTGGCGGGGGCGCCCATATTGAAATAACCGCCGCCGTTCTTCGTCTCCAGTTATGAGCGTGGCGGGGCCGTCTTTCCCCTTATTTTCCGGCCTTTCCCACCCTATCGGGTACCTATTGACATATCCATTGGCCTATGATAAGATGTGCCGATAGTGAAAACGGTTCGAAAAACATCAATGAACTTCGCCAATTTTAAAGCAATCGCCTTTTTCGGCATCCTCGCGGTGGCCGCTTTTGCGTTCGTCGCGCCGGCCGAGGCCGCAACGCCGAGCTGTCTTTATGGGGCGGCTTACGGAGATGGCACGGGCTGGGTACAAAACGACTGCAGCGAGACATTCACGGTAGGGATTGCTTCCTATAAGAAGGTGGACAACACCATCGGCAACCAGGTGTTGTTTGATTCGAAAGTTGTTTCCATCGCCCCCGGCGCACGCATCGGGCGATCCACTCTTTCGGTCGGACTGCCTAGCTGCGCCGCGCAGATCGACGTCTTTAAGGGTTATCCTCTCGTGCCCCCGTTCTATAACGGCGACAACTTGATCGACGCGAAAGACGTTGCTGGAAGTTTTTGCACTCCTAATGTTCCGCCCCCGCCCCCGCCCCCTCCGCCATCGCCGAGGGTTATCGCCGATATCAAAGCCGATGGCCAGGATGGGCCCATCACTATTCCCCATGGGACGGCGGCTACTATTTCCTGGACTTCCCAGGGGGCGAGCTCCTGCGCGGTGACGCCGGGCAATCAATCCGGGCTCTCCGGCTCATTCTCGACTGGGACGTTGATCTTGGGCCGCGTCTATACCGTGAACTGCACTGGCCCCGGTGGTCAGGCGAACGACGAAGTGCTTGTGAACGTCAATCGGATTGAACGCGTTATTGCCGACATCAAGGCCGACGGCCGGGACGGCCCGATCACCATTCCCTACGCGACCGCCGCGACCATCACCTGGACCTCGCAGAATGCAATTTCTTGCACTGTCTTTCCGGGTGGTTATACCGCCCCGAACAACACGACCGGTCAGAGCACCGGGCCCCTGACCGGCACCGTTACTTACACCATCTCCTGCTCTAATCAAAACATCTCTAATTTCGACAGCGTGACGGTGAATGTGCAGAATCAAAGCATTCCGCCCACGGTCACGATTTCCGCCAATCCGGCGACCATCAACCAGGGCCAGAGCTCGCTTCTCAATTGGCAGTCGCAGAATGCGAACCTCTGCTACGCTTCAGTCGGCTGGGGCGGCCCGAAGTCCCTCGCCGGTTTTGAATCCGTGTGGCCGACATCCACGACCATCTACACCATCACTTGCACGAACTCTACCAATCAACCGGCGACTTCGCAGACGATAGTGACGGTCATTCCGAACCAGACCCTGCAACCGACCCTCACCCTAACCGCCAATCCGACCTCGATCACTCAAGGCCAGAGCTCGCTTTTGAACTGGTACGGGACGAATGTTTCGACCTGCACCGCCTCCGGCGGCTGGAGCAACTACAAGAATATCTCGGGCAGTGAAACAGTTTATCCCTCGATCACGACGACCTACTATCTGAACTGCACCGGCTCGTACGGTCCGGTCTCGGCCCAGGCGACGGTCTTCGTGAACACCCAACAGAATCTCCCAACCGTCACCTTAAACGCTAATCCGACTTACATCAATCAGGGGCAGTCCTCGTTGCTCTCGTGGTATTCCGCGAACGCGACGAACTGCACCGCCTCCGGCGGCTGGAGCGGCTGGAAGAATATTTCCGGCAGCGAAACGGTTTATCCTCCGATCACGACGACCTACACGATCACCTGTTCGAACAACTACGGCGTTGCCTACGATGTGAAAACAGTCGTTGTGAGCGGCTCGAACCTCGGCACGGGCAATGCGACGGTCACAAAACTGGTGCGTAACACCACGCTCAACCAGACGAACTTCTCGAACTCGGTTGACGCCCAGGGCCTCGACACTCTTGAGTTCGAGATCCGCGTGCGCAATAACGACTCGACGTCAATCTCTTCAATGACCGTCCGCGACATCTTGCCGCAAGAACTCTTCTACATCTCCGGCTCGACGACGGTTGGCGGCCAGACAGCGGCCGACGGTATCACTCAAAGCGGCCTCACGCTTTACTCCCTGAACCCATTTGAAGAGCGCGTCATTCGCTTCCGGGCGGTGGTCTTCTACGGCACGGCCGCCGGGCGCACCATCACGAATCAGGCGACCGCCACCGGCCCCTCGGGCACCATCCAGAACGGCTTCGCGACGGTCAACATCCGTAACCGCGGCCAGGTCTTGGGTATCGGCGACATCGTGACCGGTCCGGAAAATCCGGTGCCGTGGGTGCTCGCCATCGGACTCTTGGGCTCGCTTGCCTTCCACTTCTTTATGGTGCGGCGGGGAAAGTTCGCGCCTGTTTCGCCATCGGCTGCCCCGATGCGCGTGGCCTTCGTATCCGTCTACGAATCGAAAGAATCCATCGCGGCTAAAGAAGCGAAGCCGCGCCACAACTCCGTTCTCAAAGAACTTGAGAACAAACTTCTTGAGATCCGCGCTCGTGAGGCCCGGCCAGATACAGAGAGTTTTTCCTAGTCCGTCGGCTTCGCCTAAAAAGACGGAGCCCCCAGAGAAACCGGTCGCCTCGGGCGACCGGTTTCTCTAAGTTTTCCGGGCCTTCCAGGGCGAAAAGTGGCCATATTGACATTAGTTTTAATATGTTATATAATGGAAGATATAGGGCGGTGGCAGTATCGCGGTATACTGGAAACACTCCCGATGAAACTCATGGAACGCATCAAAAACTTTTTCCTTCCGACCGAAAATAACGAGCGCCTGCCCGGAGCGCTTTCGTCCGCCGCGGCGGCCTTCTATCTGGTGCTTGCGGTCGGTCTCATAATTTCGCCGGCGATCATTCGCGTTCGCGAGCTCGCTCTGCTTTCGGCGCCGGCATCGTTCGGTGCGGGAGACGTTATCGCGCTCATTAACCAGGCCCGCACCACCTCGGGACTCGCGACGCTTCTCGAGAACAACCGGCTCGATACCGCCGCGACGGAAAAAGTCGAGGATATGTTTTCGGGCCAGTACTTCGCGCACTTCGCGCCGAATGGCACTTCGCCTTGGGATTTTTTCAAACGGGCCGAATACTCCTACGCGGCGGCGGGGGAGAATCTCGCTCTTGATTTCATTTCCGCCGATGAGGCCCATGCGGCTTTTATGAATTCGCCGACCCACCGCGCGAATATTTTGAACAAGAACTATGCCGAGGTCGGCGTGGCCGTGCGCCAGGGCGAATATCAGGGCCGGCCGGCCATCATGATCGCCCAATATTTCGGCAAGCCGAAAGCAGTTGCCGCCGCGCCGGTTGGAGCGGCGAAACCCGCCGCGGCTCCAAAACCGGCACCGGTCGTTCTTCCACCGGCGCCGAAGCCGGTTCCGAAGCCAGTTACTCCTCCGTCCGTTTCCGGCGCAACGGCTCCGAAACCCGCCCCGCCGTTGCCGACGGCTTTTGTTCGCCCGACGGGAACGACGACCACGACCCTTGGCACGGAAACGCCCGCGCCGCGCGGCACATCACTCCTCTCGCGCTTCGCGCGGCAGATTCGGACGGCCGCATCTTCCGCCGTTGCCACTGGCCTCTCAAAGGCCCTGGTCGGGCAGGCCGCCGCCCTTCTCGCGATCATCTCGCTTTTTTTGCCGCTCGCGTTCCTTTTGATGCGCACGGGCGCGGTGCCGCACGAAGTATTCTTACGGACACTCTTTCTCGTCGTTGTGCTCGCCTCCGCCGCTTACTTTAGCGCCGACATCGTGGCGGCCGCCCGCATCACGCCGGATGCCCCGATGACGATCGTCTTCAGCAGCTAATAAACCAGCCACTAGTTACCTAGCGATCTAACGCAGATGACCCCGAAGCGCATCCGCGAGCTTAATCTTTTTCTCATCGCCTTTTTTGCGGTGAGCTTATTCGCGTACTTTCTTCTGAACGGCGGCGCCTACTGGCGCGAGCTTCGCTATTCGCTATTTTTAAGATCTCCCTTCGCGAATGCCGATCTTCGCGACGGAAACATTCTCGACGTTCGTACCGCGGGAGCGCCATCCGCCGCTTCAAGTTCCATTACCTCGGGCGGATTTCAACTCGCCATTCCGGGGATTGAAGTTACGGCGCCCATCGCCGTTCCCAAGGACGAAACGAAGCAGGGAATTCTCGCGAGCTTGGAAGAGGGCGTCGGCCTTTACCCCGGGTCGGTTGATCCGGGCACTCCCGGTCGGGTCATTCTCCTCGGCCACAGTTCGAAGGCGAGCTGGTATCGAGGCGAGTACGCCTACATCTTCGCTCTTTTGCCGAAACTCGAAGTTTTCGACAAGATTTACATAACCGGCGGGGGCAAGAAATATACCTACCAAGTGTTCGCGAAGCAGATTTTAACGCCGCAGGCGACGAATGAATTTTTCGCCACCACGCCGTCGGATTCAGAATTGAATCTCGTGACCTGCTATCCCATCGGCTCGGCCTCAAAGCGCACCATCATCCAGGCGAAGCTTATCTCCGAGGAGAAGATCTAGGGTCCAAACACCTACCCGAATAACGACCCGGGAGTGGCGTGCCTGCCCGGTTGACGGATGGGCTTTAAATGGCGTATAATATGGCCGAATTTAGGGCTTTCGAGTTTCATTGTTCGGTTCGCCACTTTCATGAACACGATCATCAAAAAATTACTGCCCGCCGCGTTTTTCGTCGGCTTTCTGGCTTTCGGAGCGCATTCTGCCGCCGCCGCCGGATTCCCGACAGCGCAGACGAACATTGCGACCGGCATCACTCAATCGGCGGCGATACTTCAGGCGATCGTCACGCCAAATGGTGCCGCGACGACCTATCGCTTCGATTACGGCACGAGCCAGTTCAGCCTGGGGAATTCCACCGGCTATCTCGCGGCCGGTTCCGACTTCAACGTCTTGGCGGTTTCGGCGCCGATCTCGGGTCTTCAGCCCGCGACGACGTATTACTATAAGGTAATCGTGCAAAATTCTTTCGGCACGAACGAGGGCGGGGTGCTGTCTTTCACGACGCCGAGCGCCAATGCGCCGACGCTCATCATTGAGCCATCGAACGTAACGGTCGCGATCGGAGAGACGTTACAACTCGTCGCGCGCTACGATGCCGATGGCACGACGGGCGGAGCCGGCGCCCAAGATGTTTCCCAGAGCGCCTCGTGGATGTCGTTCAACGCCGCTCTCGCCGCACATCAGGGCTCCGGCCGATTTTACGGCCAGGGAAATGGCATCGCGACGGTCTCGGCTTCATACAACGGTCTTACGACCTACGCCATGATCGGCGTCGGCGCCTCCTCGGGCGGCGGGGGAGGCGGCTACGGCGTGCCGTCGGTTCTGACTTCGCCGGCCACGAATATCTATCAGAATGTCGCCACGCTCCAGGGGCTCGTGAATCCGAATAATTCCGCCGCGACAGCGTGGTTCGAGTATGGCACCAACCAGTCGCTTGGGCAGTCGACGCAGAATCAGTCGCTT
Organism: Patescibacteria group bacterium; assembly: GCA_038057515.1. Taxonomy (GTDB): domain Bacteria; phylum Patescibacteriota; class Minisyncoccia; order UBA6257; family 2-01-FULL-56-20; genus DATJQA01. Next base: position 6,502 of record JBBUDB010000009.1, read on the forward strand.
GAGGTCGGGAATGTCCAGGTCAATACGTCCGCATACGTGACCGGTCTTTTCGCGAACACCACTTATTACTATCGGGCCGCGGCGCGGAATAGTTATGGCGCCGCCCGGGGCGCGACTCTTTCCTTCAATACCGGTAACGGCGGCGCGGCCGGCGGCACCGCCCCGATCATTTCGACCGGTGAGGCGACGAGCATCGGTTCGACGCGCGCCACCCTTGGCGTTGCGGTGAATCCCCGGGGAGCTTTGACGGTTATCTGGTTCGAGTACGGCCGCTCGGCTTCGCTTGGCACTTCGTTCGGCTATCAGTCGGTCGGCTCGTCCGCGGGGGAGAGCCACTCCTCGGCGGTCCTCGCCGGCCTCCAACCCGCGACGACGTACTACTATCGCGCCAATGCCTTTTCAAGTTACGGCAACGCCAACGGCGTCGTACGCAGTTTCCGCACGGCCGGAGAGACAATTTTACCGCCAACACCGGCACCAATACCGACGCCGAAACCTGCGGCGGATATCAAGCCGCTCACTCTCGCCGCAAGCGCCCTTCCGGTTGATCCTAGGGCGGGGGAGTCCTTCGATTATTCGCTCGCCTACAAGAATCCGAACGCCGTCTCGGTGAAAAATGTCGTGCTCACCGTCATTTTGCCGGTGAACACCGACTTTGTTTCGTCAGCGCCTTCATCGAGTTCTAAGGTGAGCGACAACGGTTTCACTCTGCCGCTCGGTACGCTTAAGGCGAACGCGGCTGGCACCGTTACGCTTCGCCTCACGGTCACGGGCGGCACGCCCGCGGGTGAGGCCATTCAGTCCATCGCGGCCCTGAACTGGTCGAAGTCCGCGACCGAGTCCGGCTCGGCGAGCGCCACCCTCGCGCTTCGCGCGGGCGGCGAAATTGCCCCGGCTACATCAGCCGAAGCGGCACCCGCCGGGCCATCGCTTGGCGCGCGCGTCATGGACTCCTTCCGCAATCTTTCCCTGCCCTTCTGGCTCGTCGTCGGGCTTCTCATCCTCGTCATTTTCTACTTCATCTACGGCTACCTTGCCGCCAAACGAAAGACCGAGACCGAAAATATTTCGGAGTTTTAGATAGTTTCTTCACTAAAAAATCCTCGCAGATGCGGGGATTTTTTAGTGTGGACCCGACCGGAATTGTCCCGATTGTATTCAATCGAGGATCCTCAACTTCATTATTGACTTATTAATTCAGTAAGCCGGGAAACCGGCGACCCCCTCACTTGCCCCGTACCGAAACCTTGTGGACCGTGCCGGAATTGGACCGGCGACCCCCTCATTGCAAATGAGGTGCTCTACCACTGAGCTAACGGCCCATATAAGCAAATCTGTTCTCAAAATACCTCCGGCCGCGATATCGGTCAATTGCATGATAGGTGGTGGGTGCATACCTACCGAATAATGATTCAGGGCGCGCGTTCTGTCCGGTGGTCGTTGCTTTTTCCTCCTAAATCCGTAGGATAAAGAGCGTCGCCACCTTAGCTCGGCTTGGTAGACCCGCCCGCCGAAGCTTCCAAAATACACAGGCCGATGTAGCTCAACGGTAGAGCAATGCTTTCGTAAAGCAGAGGTTGGAGGTTCGATTCCTCTCATCGGCTC
>JBBUDB010000010.1:0-6737 GCA_038057515.1 Patescibacteria group bacterium
GGCCAATCCCGCCTTGACCGTAGTCGGCTTTTCCGGCGATGGCGACTCCTACGATGAGGGCATGGAGCATTTGGTTCACGCCGCCCGGCGGAACTCCGATGTCAATCTCTTCATCCACGACAACCAGGTTTTTGCCCTCACGACCGGCCAGGCCACGCCGACGAGCCCCAAGGGCTTCAAGGGCCGCTCGACGCCCGCCGGCAGTATCGAAGAGCCCTTTAACCCGCTTCTCGCGATGCTCTCCCTGGGAGCTACTTTTGTCGCTCGGACATATGCGGGCGATATTGCCGGTACGAAGCGCATCATGCAGGCGGCCATCGCGCACAAAGGATTCTCGTTCGTAGCCATCATCCAGCCCTGCATCACGTTCTTCGATACGCGCGACTTCTTTAAAGACCGCGTCTACTGGATAGAAGAATCGTTCCCGCGCGAAGACCGTGCGGCGGCCATAGCCAAGGTGACAGAGGGCGGCGAAAAGGTGCCCCTCGGAATATTTTACGAGGTCAAGAAGCCGACTTTTGAAGAAGAGTTATATGCCTAACTCACGCGCCCATTGGCAAAAATTATTCGACCCCAAGGCGGTGGCCGTCATCGGCGCCACGCCCGAGCCGCAGAAGGTCGGCTATTCGGTGCTTGCCAATTTGCTTCGCGGCAAAAAGCGCGATATCTATCCGGTGAGCGTGAGCCAAACGGAAGTTTTGGGCTTGAAGGCCTACCGCTCGATTCTGGATGTCGCCTCGCCCATCGATCTCGCGCTTATCGCCGTGCGCGCCGACATCGTGCCGCAAGTTCTCGTCGAATGCGGGCGGAAGCGCGTGCCATTTGTCGTGGTCATCTCGGCTGGTTTCAAGGAAGCCGGTGAAGAGGGGAAAAAGCTCGAAGCCGAGATCGCGGCTATCGCTAAGAAATATCACATTTCGCTCCTCGGCCCGAACTGCATCGGCATCATGAACGGCCGCTCCGACTTGAACGGTTCGTTCGCCGTAGAAAAACCATTGCCGGGGGAGATCGCTTTTGTTTCTCAATCGGGCGCCTTGGGTACGGCTCTTCTTGATTGGGCGAATGCTCACAACATCGGTTTTTCGAAATTCGTGAGCTTGGGGAACGAAGCGGGCCTCACCGAACTCGATTTTTTTGAATATCTCGCGACCGACTCCGAAACTAAGGCGGTTTTGGTATATCTCGAACACGTGAGCGACGGCGAAAAATTCATGGCTCTCGCGAGCCGCTTGGCCAAGAGAAAAACCGTCGTCGTTATCAAGGCCGGCCGGAGCGCCCGCGGCCGGGCGGCGGTGGCCTCGCACACCGGGTCTTTGGCGCCTACAGACGCTGTTTTTACGGCCGCCTGCCGAGAGAGCGGCATTATCGTTATCGATTCGCTCCGCGATCTCTTTAATATCACCCGGCTCTTCCGCCTCGGCATCCGCCGGCCCTTGAAGCGGCTCGTGGTGCTCACGAACGGCGGTGGCCCCTCGATCGTTGCCTCCGACGCCATCGATTCCTCGCCCTCGCTCGAACTCGCCGAACTTTCCGAAAAAACCAAGAAGAAACTCCGCGCCGTTTTGCCGCCGATGGCGGCGGTGGGGAACCCAGTGGACATCATCGGCGATGCTTCGGCCGCGCGCTACGAAAGCGCCCTGAAGATATTGACTGTCGAGCGTGACGTTGACGCGATTCTCGTCATGCTTACGCCCCAGATGATGACCGAAACGCTCGGGACCGCCGAACTTATTCTTAAGTTCTCGAAAAAGAAACCGCTCCTGCCTGTTTTTATGGGCGGGGCCGCCATTCAGGAAGGCGTGGCCAAATTGGAAGAAGGCGGCCTGGGGAATTTCTGGTTCCCGGAAGACGCTATTCGGGCGCTTGAAGCGCTCTCCGGGTCGAGAAAGAAAAAAGCACGCGTTGTTCCGACGGCCCCGACCACTCCATCGCAACTTCGGCCTATGGAATATCCGGCGATGGAAAAACTGCTTCGAAAGTATGGCATTCGGCTGGACGGTACCCTCGTGCGCTCGCCGCGAGGCCTTGCCTCCGCCTGCAAAAAACTCGGCCGGGGACCGTTCGCTTTGAAGGTCGTTTCGAAAGATGTCATCCACAAAACCGATGCTCACGGAGTTGCGCTCGGGCTTTCTGATATTTCCGCCGTCGGATCTGCCTGGGAAGAAATTTCCCGCTCGGTCAAAAAGAAGCACCCCAAGGCCAAAATAAGCGGCATGGTTCTCCAGAAAATGCGAGTCGGGAAGGAGGTCATTATCGGTATGAAGCGCGACCCGGTTTTCGGTCCGGCCATCGTTTTTGGCCTGGGCGGCATCTTTGTCGAGGCGCTTAAAGACACATCACTGCGCGTCGCGCCGATTGACGCCAAGGCGGCGCAAATGATGGTTAAGGAGATAAAGGGGCTTAAATTACTCCAAGGCCTTCGGGGCGAAGAGTCGGTCAAATTCGCGGCCCTCGAAAAACTCATAGTGAATCTCTCGCGCCTCGCCCTTTCTGATCCGAAGATAACTGAAATTGACCTGAACCCCGTGATGGCGACAGCCACCGGGATTCTAGTCGTTGACGCCCGAATACTTAGATAGCTCGCGACAAGAGATAAGCGACACGCGGCATGAAACAAGAAACGAAGACGTGTCAAAACTGCAAAAACCCGTTCACCATCGAACCGGAGGATTTTCAGTTTTACGAGAAAATCAAAGTTCCGCCGCCGACGTGGTGCCCGGAGTGTAGGATGGTGCGGCGGTTTACGTGGCGAAACGTGATGACTCTGTATAAGCGCTCATGCGATTTATGCAAGAAAGAAGTGTTTAGTATTTATTCCCCCGATAAACCTTATGTTGTGTATTGTCCGCCATGTTGGTGGTCGGATCGCTGGAATGCTACGGAGCAAGCGCAAGAATACGATTTTTCGCATCCATTTTTTGGGCAATTTTCTAATCTTCTGCATCGTACCCCTCTTTTGAGCCGGTTTGTAATGGAAGATACGATGGTGAACTCTGACTATACAAACATGGCCAACAATTTGAACGACTGCTACCTCGTATTCGTGAGCAGGTTGTGCGAACGAGTTTCTTACAGTGACAATCTTATGGGCGTCAAGGATTCTCTTGATCTTTCATATTCCACCAAATCAGAGTTGTGCTATGAGTGTTTTAATGTGCACAACTCCTACGGCGTGCGTTATTCCGTTGATACAACATCATGTCGGGATTCATATTTTTTGAAAAACTGCGTTGATTGCAGTCACTGTTTTGGATGCGTGAATTTACGTAATAAGCAATACTGCATCTTCAACCAGCAATACACAAAAGAAGAATATGCCGTTAGGTTGCATTCGCTAGGATTTAATCCTGCATCCACGTTATCGGTGGAGGCGTTTAGAGAACGATCGCGAACGTTTTGGCAAACAGCTCCGGTAAAATATATGCATGAGAGTCACAACGCGGATGTTTCCGGTGATTACGTTCGGAATTGCAAAAAAACACACACGTCGTTTTTTGTTGAGAACGTAGAAGATTCTAAATATTGCGCGTATTTAATGTTCGGCGGTGCGGTTAAGGAGTCATATGATTGGCATCAATATGGAGACGGGGGAGAGCTTGGCTACGAGCTTCTCCAGTGTGGAAACGGTATATACGGTTGTCGCTTTGGGTGGGGCATGTGGACGGAAGACAAGAATCTAGAATACGGAGTATTAAATATTGGCTCCTCCGATTGCTTCGGGTGCGTTGGAATCAAGAAAAAACAGTATTGCATTTTAAATAAGCAATATTCGAAAGAAGAATATGAGCGGCTCGTACCGAAAATCATCGAACAGATGAGCGCTGTCCCGTACACCGATAAAAGGGGGAGGGCATACAAATACGGAGAATTTTTTCCATCGGAGCTCTCTCCGTTCGCATATAACGAAAGTTTCGCTCAGGATGAGTTTCCATTGTCAAAGGCGGAGGCGGAATCCAGTGGATATCAATGGAACGAGAACGTTCGACCGAAACACCAGACAACGAAAAATACTACCGATCTCCCCGATAATATCGGGGATGTATCAGAAACAATAATACAGGAGATTATCTCTTGCTCCTCTTGCGGGCGCGGATATCGCATTGCTCCAAGCGAATTTACGTTTTATAGCACCCAAAAGATACCCCTACCCAAATTATGCTTTTTTTGCAGAACCGTGAAGCGGAGTGCCAATAAGAACCAGCATCGGCTTTGGCCCCGCAAGTGCCAGTGTGCAGGCGCAAAATCAGAAAATGGTGTTTACGCGAACACCATCGCTCACTTTCACGAAAATGGAAGGTGTCCGAACGAATTCGAAACCTCCTACGCCCCCGAACGACCAGAGATAGTTTACTGTGAGCAGTGCTACAATGCGGAGGTGGCCTAAAGTTAGCCACTAGCCAATAGGGTATAGCCAATAGGAACACGAAGATTGAGTCGGAATACTTTAACGACATTCCAACATTCTTGAGAATGTTGGAATGTCGTTACGGCCTATCGCCTTCCTAGTTGGCTGGCAAGAGCTTGGCGAGATCGAAATTCGGATCGCCGAGTTCGGCATGATGCGCCGAAACATCGACATTGTGGTCGATGAGCTTTGAAATAACGCTCATTTCTTTGGTGCGGTTCATGAGCGTCGCGCCGACGAGTTCTTTGCCGACGATGATGATGCGGCCGTAGGAATTCAACTCCGGCGAGCCGCGGGCAATGATGGTCCTGTCCGGTCCGGGGTGGACATCGCCCACGAAGGTGATGGTGACGCCCATTCCTTGGGTGGTGTAGAACGAAACGAATTTGAACTTCATGGGTTCCCCGGCCATGTTGATCCCCGCCACGCGGCCCTGTTCCCGGGCGTTCGCCCAGTTGCCGAGCTCAAGAGTTTCTTCAAGCAGAATATCGCGATATTCGGCCACGTCACCAGCCGTCCAGATGTCGGGAATGTTCGTGGCCAAATATTCGTTGGCGATGATACCGCGCCCGAATTTCATCCCGGAATCTTTAAGCCAGTCGAGCGGAGAGAAAACGCCGATGCCGCACATGATCATGTCGCAGGGGAGCACCTCCCCATTTTTGAGGCGCACGCCCGAAACGACATCCGTGCCGAGCACTTCCGCTACTTCCGTCTCGCGCATGATCGCGACGCCGGTGCGAAGGAGGGCGGCCTCGACCATCTGGCCTGATTTTTCATCAAGAAGCGGCTCCCAAAAATACTTTTCTCGAATGAGCATGGTCGCTTCAAGCCCCGCCAGACGCAGAAGATCAGCCATCTCAAAACCGATAAAACCGCCGCCGATGATGATGGCACGCTTGGCGGTCTTGATACTCTCGATCACGCCACGGCCCTGGTCGAGCGTGCGGAGGTAGTGGACTCCTTTTTTCTCGGCTCCGGGCACGGCCCAGGTGCGCGCGGCAACGCCGAGCGCCAGAAGCAATTTTTCGTATTTTATCTTACTTCCATCCGAGAGCGTCAAAATTTTTTCGGCGGGAAGAAGCGCCGTAGCCGTTTTTCCGGCAAGGTAGGCGATATGATTCTCCGCATACCATTCCGGACCCTTCATATATATGGACTCGAACGGTATTTTTCCCAGAAAGAACGGGGGTTTCGAAAGCATGACCCGCGAGTAGAGCGGGTACGTTTCGTCGCTTATGATGGCGAGAGAACCATCCTTATCGGTTTGGCGTATCGTTTCGGCGGCCGTGACGCCAGCAATACCACCTCCCACAATGAGATATTTATACGATTCCATGAGAGACGGGCGTTTCTGCTTATTACGGGAAGACCTGCTTGCCCTCTTTGTCGTAGAGGAAGATCGCTTTGGTGGGGCATGATTGAGCCGAAAGCAAGAGCGTGTCGTCGTCCGCTTCGTTCGCGCCGATGACGATGACCTTATTTTCGCCGTCGAGCTCGTAGGTCGCGCCGGAAACGGCGATGCACGATGCCGCCCCGATGCAAAGGTCGCGATCAATGACTATTTTTGATATTTTAGAATCGGCCCGGTTGCGTGAATATTCTTTTGTGTTGGCCATAATTATTTTGTTTTTTAAGACTCGAGGACGACTTTTTTGATTTCCGGGATGTCTTGCCGTAACAAGCCCCCTATGAGCTTATTATAAGTTATATCCGCGAGACCGCAACCAACACAGGCGCCGTAAACCTTCAAGGTGGCCACGCCGCGCTTTATGCCGAGAAGTTGCACGTCGCCGCCGTGCATTTGGATGTAGGGCCTGACCTTTGTAAGAATTTCGTTCGCGCGGTCTTCGACCGATTTCGCTTTTAGCTTCTTTTTATTAGGATGGGATTTTGTAGTCATAATTATCTATTGGCTAAACCCTAGTGGCTATTCGCTATCTATCGGGGCCGAAATATTTTTCTTTATAAAAGCGGATCAATTGCTCGACCTGCGGCAGGCATTCGGGATAGCCGATACCGACCTTGGTGCGTTTTTGTACCGCCTCAAGCGTCGTGGCGCCTTCGAGAACCGCTTCTTCGATGTCGGCTTCGGTTACTTTCGTGTTGGGATCGATAACTTTGGTGCCCTCAACGACGATACGGGAGAGCAGGCCCTTTTTCTTGAACCAGTCATTCAAGGCCGCGCGGAGCGCCTTGTCGCCCAAAACCGAGCAGTGGATCTTGCGGTCGGGCAGTCCGCCTAGGCGCCTCATGATGTCCTGGGGTCTTACTTTCAGCGCTTCGTCGATCTTCATGCCGCCCTTTTCGGTGATAATGACCGAGAGCATCG
>JBBUDB010000011.1:0-2427 GCA_038057515.1 Patescibacteria group bacterium
TCACCATCGGCGGCGACACAATCAACGAATTCGTGGGCACCGGCCTCGTGATGTCCGGGAACTCCCTTACAACGTCCTTGGGCACCTCGATCGAGACCGGCGAGATCACCGATGCCACGATCACGGGGGATGACGTGAACGCAAATATCGCCGGAGGAGGGCTCGTGAAAGACACTGCGGCGACACCAGATGAGATTGACGTGGGTGCTGGTTTCGGCATCACGGTAAATACTGACGACATTGCCATTGCTACCTCCACCAACTTCACGTGGGGAGGAACGCACACCTTCAGCGCGACCACCACGATGAACGGACACCTCGCGCTCTCCGGCGACGCCAACGAAGGACTTTCAGGCGGCGGTCTTACGGACTGTGATTTGGAAACCCAGACCTTAAACTGGGATGCGGGCACCAATAAGTTTCTCTGTTTGGCTGACGCCGGAGCGGGAGCCGGCGCCAGCAACCTGCAGGAGGCCTATGTGGGAGGAAACATCATTGATATCACCTCGGCGGAAGGGGCGTTGGACATTCAAGCGGTTTCCGCCAACTTCGACATTCTCGTCGGTTCGAGCACCGACACCGGCGATTTCCGCATCTGGGACGGAACAAACAACTGGTTCTTTGCGGATGAAAGCGCCGGTACCATTTCACTGGGCGGCGCGGCGTTCGGCGGAATCACTATTGCCACGTCCACCACGTTTACCGCGCATCTCACGCTCTCCGGCGACGCCAACGAGGGGCTTTCGGGCGGAGGGTTGGCGGACTGCGACGCATCTAATCAGCGTTTGCAATGGGACATAACGACAAGCAAGTTTTCCTGTCTCACCGTGGCAAGTAGTTTACCGCAAATGGTCACTGCCCAAAACACAAACAACGTAACGTGGGCGGATGCCGATACCACAGATCTTTGGGCAACGCTCTCGGAATTGCAAATCACTGTTGCCGCCAATAGCGAAGTGTTGGTGTTAGCTTCTTTTTACACCACTGCCGTCGACCCGGGCAACAACCCCGTTTCTTTGGGCGTTCGTATAGATCAAGAAGGAGCCGGCATTGTATCCGATTGCGCCGACACCAACAACGTCAATATTTTCAGCGGCACATACACCGACACCGCGGCTGGCGATCCCGCTGTCATAATTTCCGGGAGCACCGCGTTTGTAGATTCCGGTACGTCTGCCGGGGGGACATTCACGTACGCGGTGTGTACGGAAGGCGGAAGTACGGCGATCGGAGGCGGTACCTGGGTTATGGATGTAATGGAACTGACATTGTACGAAGTCAATGACGCCGGTGACTTGGCAGAGATTTATCCTACTGGCGACGAAAGCATAACTTCGGGCGAGGTCGTCAGTATAGATTCGACTCTTCCCGGAGGGATTCGAAGGACAGCCAGTGCGTATGACGACAATATCCTAGGCGTAATCGCCACAAAGCCCGCGATGGTGATGGGGAGTACTGGTGGAAAGGGAATAGACGGAAAACCCGTTGCTCTCGCGGGGCGTGTGCCAGTCAGAGTGACGACGGAGAACGGGGAAATACAGCCTGGAGACAAGCTGACTTCCTCCGGAGTTCCCGGAGTCGCAATGAAAGCGACGAAGGCGGGCCCGATTTTGGGGATTGCGCTCGAAGAGTATCGGGAGGATGTCGCGGGAACGATCATTGCCTTTGTGAAGACGGGATATTTCACTGGGAGCAATCTTAAGGAGATTTTGGAGGGTGAAGATGAGATCAGCGAAAAAGACCTCGGGAAGTCGGTTCTTCTCCGCCTTACAAAGCAAAAAGAGCGATTGACCGCTTCGAGCACGCTTTCGGAAATCTTCACCGACCGCGTTGCCGCCGCACTTGAAGTCATCTCGCCGCGCGGCCTCTTCGACGGTCTTGAAGTGAACACCATCGGGGCGCTCGCCGATGCCGTTACGTTTACGTCCGACACAATCTTCTTCGGCAGGCCGTACTTCAATGCCGACACCGCCGGATTCGCGGTTATTAAATCAGGCGACAGAAAAGCTGACGTGGTTTTTGAAAAAGAATATTTAGAACAGCCCGTTGTCAATGCCTCAATATCTTCCGAGGAAGACAGCGACATTTTTGATGAAAATATTTTAGCAAATAATATCAACTTCATTATAACCAAGAAAACCGCCAAAGGATTTTCAATAGTTTTGAACAAACCGGCGCCCCAGGACATTAAATTTAGCTGGATTACTCTCGCCGTAAAAAGCGCCAAGACGTTCAGCTCAAAGCCGTTCGGGACGGATTTGACCCCCTCGATAAACTCACCGCAAAACGATAATCCGCCACATCCCCCGAGCGTCGAGGAGCCACCACCGCAGTCGGAACCCGAAGAAGCGCCAAACAATGCCCCCGAGCCCGCGCCCGCGCCGCCGCTTGCGACCGAAGACGGCGACACTGCCTTGCCCGCAGAGC
>JBBUDB010000011.1:2527-11540 GCA_038057515.1 Patescibacteria group bacterium
CCGCGCCGGAGCCGCCTGCCGAGTCCCCGGAAGCCACCGAGCCAGCCGCTCCGCCCGCGCCGGAGCCGCCTGCCGAGTCCCCGGAAGCCACCGAGCCAGCCGCTCCGCCTGCGCTCGAGGCGCCAGCGCCTAGCCCCGCGCCCGCGCCCGCGCCGCCTACAGAGTAAGGTATCCCGTAAATTATGCCCGGTGGGCCATTGCGAATTCGACAAGTTCACCGCAAATGGTATACTCAAACTATATGGACAAAATACCCATCGACACCCCGCGCATCCCGCGAAACATTCTCACCCTGCGGAACGCCGCTCTGTTCGTTGCGGTTATGCTCATCGCGGGAAGTTCGGGGACCGCGTATTATTTCTACAATCGGTTCACGGAATCCAGGCAGAATCCGCAAAAATTCGCCCAAGAGGAGTCGCGCCAGCTCATCGCGCGGGTTGGTCAGTTGATCGTCCTGCCGGCGGGAGAGGAACCGACCATTGCGACGGTGAACGACCCCGAGCGTCTCAAGGACCAACCGTTCTTCGCGCAAGCGAAAAAAGGCGACCGAGTGTTCATTTACACGAACGCGCGGAAAGCGATCCTCTATGATCCGACAGCCAACAAGATCATTGAGGTCGCACCCATAAATATCGGAGCTGCTCCGACTGCCCCCTAGACATCCAATCTCTCGCCATGAGATTCGCCTTGGCCCTGGCCTTTGTTTTGTTTCTCGGCGCCAGAGGCGCAACAGCTGAAGACCTGACCAGCACGAACTTCATTTTGCGCGATCCGGTGATCACCGTTGAAGGCGGACAGTCAAACTCGCCCAGCTTTCAATACATTTCGGCGACCGGTCAGGTTGTTTCTGGAGAAAACGCCAGCACGAGCTTCATCGGTCGCGCTGGCTTTCTTTATTTTTCCACCGGGACGGCCGCCGCGACGCCGCCGCCACCGCCACCCCCGTCGACCGGCGGCGGCGGAGGCGGATCGCCGATCACGACCGGCGCGGTGTTTTCCGGCCGGGCGTATCCCTTGAGTCGGGTTCACGTTCTGAAAGACGGCCAGCTGGCCGTCACTACGGTGGCCGGGCCGGACGCGAATTTCGAAGTTTCTTATACCGACCTTGATTCCGGCGAATATACTTTTTCGGTCATCGGCGAAGATGCGCAAGGGCGTCGCTCCCTAGCCCATACTTTTCCGGTTCGGGTCACCGCCGGATTCGTCGTCAAGATCAGCGGCATTTTTATAACACCGACAATCGCCGTTGATAAAACCGAGGTGAGAAAGGGCGATAATATCGCCATTTTCGGGCAGAGCGTTCCGAAAGGCGACATCACGATCGAGGTAAACTCCGAAAATCAGGTATTTGCGCGCACCGAAGCCGATACGGATGGCGTTTACCTTTACAATCTCGACACCAGCGAGTTTGAATTCGGCAATCATTCCGCCCGCTCAAAGGCGGCTATCGCCGGATCCATCACCCCTTTTGGCAAGACCGCGGGCTTTAGGGTCGGCACCCAAAGCTTGCCGGCGGAAGCCGCTCGGACGGTTCTTAAGGGAGACCTGAACAACGACGGGAGGGTAAATCTTGTCGACTTTTCAATTGCCGCCTTTTGGTATAAGCGCGTCTTGAGCGCGTCCTTTGCCGCGATTGAGAAAGAGAAACTTTCCGGCGACGGTAAGGTCAATTTGGTCGATTTCTCAATTATGGCGTACTACTGGACCGGGTAAACTAGGATATAGGATATAGAATATAGGATTTAGAATTTAGGATATGGATAACAAACAATTAAAATCATTTAAGGATTTAACCGTTTGGCAAAAAGCGGTTGATTTAGCTGCGCTTGTATATTCTGTGACTGAAAAATTTCCCAAATCAGAATTATACGGCGTCACAAATCAAATGAGGCGTTCGGCAGTATCTATTAGCTCAAATATTGCTGAAGGTTTCAAAAGAAGTCACCAGAAAGAGAAATTACAATTTTACAATGTTGCGTATGCCTCAACAGCTGAATTAGAGAGCCAGATAGAAGTTTCTTGCAGATTAAATTTTCTTCATGATGACGATTATCAGAAATTAAATACTTCTGCCACCGAAATCGGGAAAATGATTGATGGTTTGATCAAATCCTTTAATAGAAAATCTCCGAAATTCTATATTCTAAATTCTATATTCTTTTTTGTTTTTCTAACTCCTATATTCTATATCCTAAATCCTCCTTCTACTCAGGCGGCGGTACTTTACTTTGGCGCCCCGGGACAAGAAGTCGGCCTCCTGAAAAATTTTGAAGTTGGCGTATTTTTGGATACCGAAAGCGAGAGCATAAATGCCGTCCAGGGCGAAATCACCATTCCGGTAGACGCGCTGGATTTGCGCGAGATTCGGGACGGCGCCTCGATCATCAATTTCTGGCTTGAGCGGCCCAAGCTAGCTGGCGCCCAAATTAAATTCTCCGGCATTACCCCCGGCGGGTACACCGGCGGGCAGGGCCCTCTTTTCTCATTCGTACTGCTTCCCAAACAGCTTGGAAAAATCAGCATTGATGCCGCGAACGTAGAAGTTCTTAAAAACGACGCGGAGGGCTCTCTGATTGAAACCAGAATTGCGCCGCTCACGCTCAAAGTGGCGGAAGGGGTATCGCTTCCGGAATTTTCCAGCCCCCCGGACGCCAATCCGCCGGAGTTCTTCACGCCCGAAATCGCAAAGGATCTTAATCTCTTCGGCGGCCAATGGTTTTTGGTCTTTGCCACCCAAGACAAGGGTTCCGGGATCGACCGTTATGAGGTGCGCGAGGGGAACCGCCCGTTCACCGTCGCGACCAGCCCGTATCTCCTGGAGAATCAAAGCCTGAACAGGGAGATCGAGGTCCGCGCCCTTGACCGCAGTGGCAATGAACGGCTGGTTATGGTTAAACGGCCGGGTCAGGAAGATTATTTCACGAACCCATTACTCTGGACTGCCCTACTTCTCGTAATCGGTGTATTATATATTCTGTGGGCATGGATAAAAGTAAAAAAGAGAAAATAAGCAAAACCCATCTTAAAAATATCTCCGGCCGCGCTATTTTTAAGATTGGTTTTGCCTCCGCGCTTGCCGGCCTGCTGTTCTTTGCCGCCGCTGCTTTTGCGGAAGCGGCCTCCTTGCGTTTTGTTCCCCAAACGGGAACATTCTACAAAGACGAAAATTTCACCGTGAACGTGACGGTGGACGCCGATGTCCCGATCAATGCGGCGCAGGGGCTGGTAACTTTTCCAACCGAATATCTCGAAGTTATTTCGGTACAGCGAAACAATATTAATTCAATCATCGATCTCTGGGTCCAGAAACCGTCCTTTTCGAACGCAGGGGAAGTCGGCAATGTCAGTTTTGAGGGAGTGGCCTTAAACCCCGGATTTATCGGGGAGGCGGGCGTAGTAACGCAGATCACGTTCCAGGTGAAAAAGGCCGGTACGGCGGATCTGTATTTCGCCGAGTTCTCGATACTCGCCAACGATGGGGTGGGAACCAATGTGGCCACGGCGAACGGCAGCGCCCGCTTCACTCTTTCGCCGGCCCGGCCGTTGCCCAAGCCGAAATCAGCCGAGCAGGGAAGTCTGGATTTGATCGCGGAAAAAATCGGTTCTTTCGAGAACGCGCTTGAAAATCTGCGTCCGGCAAAAACCGGGGGCAACGGGGCTTCGGCCTTCTGGGACGTTTTGCCCGGCTTTCTGAAGATTGGCATTCTGATTCTGGTCGGAGTCGCAACCCTATTGCTGATTTTCATCATTATCAGCTTGGGCGTCATCACTTTGATCTGGATTTGGTCTCGCGCTTGGCGCCGCAAAGCGGACTTTTCTCGATGGGTTAGATCGGCGGGGCAAGGGACCCTGAACTTCGGCAAAAAAACTTTGGTTTTTATGAAGTTAGCGGAAAAAGAAGTTGCCGGCGATCTTAAATATGCCGCTAAGGAATTGAACCGAGATGTCCGGGTGGCGAAAGAAGACCCATCTTTCGCGGTGATCCTCAAAAACTACTGGGCTTCGATTTGGAAAGTTATTAAGCGTTTCTTAACTTATAATAACCGCGCTGGAAAGGGGGACTAGGAAGGGCGTAGGGAATATCCGAAGAATTCAGAAAACCGGCTCGCGCGAGGCGGAATCTGTCTCTGGTTTGCAATTTCCTTGCGTGGTGCCGGGGGCGGGACTTGAACCCGCAAGCCCTTTCGAGCACAGGATTTTGAGTCCTGCATGTTTGCCAGTTTCATCACCCCGGCTTTCGCCGTTGATTATGGCGCAAAATCATCGTAAAATCAACGTGTTATGGCAAGAGTGATCGCGGTCTGCAACCAGAAAGGCGGCGTGGGGAAAACAACGACGGCGGTGAACGCCGGCGCTTATTTGGCGCTTGCTGGCAAACGAGTACTCCTTGTCGACTTTGACCCGCAGGCGAATGCGAGCTCGGCCTTAGGGAGCAACGCCCTCGAAACCGAGACATCGGTCTACCACGGCATTATCGGGGCGGCGGAGCCGGAGCACGTTATCCGGCCATCCCAGCTCTACAACTACCACTACATGCCTTCAGCGCCGCATCTTGCCGGCGCGCTTGTCGAGCTCGTGAATATGCCGGAGCGCGAATATTTTTTGCGGAAGTTCCTGAATCGCGTTCGGCATCAGTACGACTACATCATCATTGACCTGCCACCGTCTTTGAGTTTGCTCACGGTGAACGGACTCCTCGCGAGCGATGAAGTAATCATTCCCGTCCAGGCGGAGTACTATAGCTTGGAGGGTTTGGGCCAGCTTCTCGAGTCGGTGAACCTCATTCGCGACAACCTCGGCCACCATCTCACCGTAAATGGCGCGCTTCTTACGATGTATGACAAACGCGAGAACTTAAGCCGGGAAGTGGCTCGCGATCTCCGGGCGAACTTTCCCCACCCGGTTTTCGAAGTTGAAGTGCCGCGAGCCGTGGCACTCGCGGAGGCGCCAAGCTTTATGAAGCCGATCGTGCTCTATCGTCCGGACTCCCCGGGCGCCGAGGCCTACCGCCGTGTGGCCGCCGAGATCATTCGTCAGGAGGAGAAGATATTGGGAAATACCACGGCCCATCAGGATTTCGGGAATTTCAACATCAATCTTTCATCTTAAGGTAAGATATAGGATATATGGATACGCCACTCGGCCGGGGCCTCGGAGCCCTAATTCCGCCATCATCGCGTCGCGGAGACGACGTCGCGCCGGTCACCCCCTCCTTCACTTCCGCCGGAGGCAGATCCGCCTTTGGCGGAAAAGTTTCGGAGGACAAGCCCTCGGAGCCGCTCTTCTCGCCGCTCCCTAAAGAATCGGAACTTTCACCGCCTCCCGAGGAGCTTAAGTTGCCGCCACCACCGCCCGAGCCCGTCGGGCCGATAGTAGTTGTGCCGCCAATGATCATTCACTCCGCCGGAGGCGGATCCTCCTCCGGCGGAGAGGCCTCCTCGGAGCCACAACCGGCATACGTACCGCCAGTCGTCCCGTCAGTGTCGGTTGCCAAGGATAATTGGATAACACCCACGGCTTATGAGCGTCGCCCGGAGCGCGAGAGCAAATCATCGTTTACTTCCGCCGGAGGCGGATCCTCCTCCGGCGGAAAAGCTACGGAGGACAAGCCCTCCTTCGCTTCCGCCAGGGGCGGATCCGCCTCCGGCGGAGAAGCTTCCTCCTTCACTAAAGTTACGGAGGACAAGTCACAGGGTAAACGTGGGAAGATGCCGGAGGCAATCTTCCAGATCGAAACCGAGAAGATCCACCCGAACCCGGACCAGCCGCGCCGCGTTTTTGACGAGGAACAAATTAAGGAGCTGGCCGCTTCTATTCGCGAGTTCGGTCTTCTGCAGCCCATTGTGGTTTCGAAGATCGAACGCGAAGTGCCGACGGGGACCGAGGTGGAGTATGAGCTCATCTCGGGCGAGCGTCGTCTTCTCGCGGCGAAGATGTTGGGCCTAGAGCGCATCCCGGCTATCGTGCGCAACTTGAGCTACGATCGCGAGCGGCTCGAACTGGCCGTTATCGAAAATCTCCAGCGCGAAAATTTGAATCCTATTGAAATGGCCCGCGCCTTTGCGCGACTCCAGGACGAGTTTCGCTTGACCCAGCGCGAGATCGCGAGTCGCCTCGGCAAGAGCCGCGAGGCGATAGCGAACACCGTGCGCCTCCTCGACCTGCCGCCCGAGATCCAAGAATCCCTTCAGGCGGGCGAGATCAGCGAGAGCCACGGCCGATTGCTCCTCACCATAGACGACCCGGCGCTTCAGAAGCGACTTTTTCGCGACCTTCTCGACAATCGCTTGACGACGCGGGAACTCAAGAACCGCGCCGCCAAAGCTCAGCCGGAGCACGCTGGGCGCGTGGCCGGAGGAGTTTCACCGGAGCTCAAATCGCTCGAAGAGCGCCTGTCCTCGGAGCTCGGCGCGCCGGTTTCCATCAAGCAGCACGGCGAGTCCGGTCGCATCACCATCAACTTCTATTCCCCCGAGGAGCTTCGGGGGATTCTCGAACGCCTGGGCGGTGATAGTGAGCAATGAGCAGAAAAGAAGATCCTCATTTCTCGATAATCAGCTTACTTGTTTATATTCCGATCGGAACATAAACAAGTAAGCGATAGCACCTAATAATCCCGCCTGGCTAGATTAGCTGGTAGCCGACCTCTTTCGTCTCCTTCATCTTCTTTAACTTCAGAACAAGGGCCTCGACCTTCTTCTTGTCGGCCGTGTCGCACTGAATACGAATGATGGGGAATTGGCCGGCGGCCTTGTTCGCCGAGATAATATTGAAGTGCGAGCGGGCGATGATGGCGGTGACGTCCTTCAAGAGACCGACGCGATGGCGGGCCACAATGCGGATCTCGACCTTCGTCGGCAGGCGCTTCGTCCGGAGGGCCTGATCTTTTTGTTTCATGGCGACTCTCACGTGGTCGCGGGCCATCGATGTTTTCACGAACTTGAGCCAGTCCCCCGATGGCCGCTTGTTCTTCTGGGTAAGGATCTCGACGAGGTCGCCGGATTGGAGTTCGTGATCAAGGGGCGCGAATTGGCCGTTCACCTTGGCCGCCACGCAACTCGCGCCGATTTCGGAGTGGATGTGGTAGGCGAAGTCGACTGGCGTCGAGCCAGCCGGAAGGTCGATGACATCGCCGTGCGGCGTGATGACGAAGATGCGGTCCTTGAAAAACTCGATCTTCATGGTTCGCAAGAAGTCCTCGGGATTGTCGGCGGCCGAAGTGTGCTCCTCCTGCCAGTTCTTGATCTGGCGAACCCAGGCCATGACATCATCCACCCGGGTCTTGTTCGTTTGTTTCTCTTTATAGAGCCAGTGGGCGGCGATGCCGTATTCGTTTTCCGCGTGCATCTCTTCGGTGCGGAGCTGGATCTCGATATGCTTTCCTTCGGGGCCGATGATCGTCGTGTGAAGCGACCGGTAGTTGTTTATTTTCGGCATGGCGATGTAGTCCTTGATTCGGCCCGGAAACGGCGGCCAATGTTCGTGAATGACGCCGAGCGCCGCATAGCACTCGGGAACGGTTTTAAAGATGACGCGCAGGGCGACCAGATCGTAGATCCGCGAGATATCCATGTCATAGCGGAAAAGCTTTTTGTACAAACTGTAATAGTGCTTGGCGCGGAAGTCGATCTTCGCAGGAGTGATATTCGCGGCTTTGAGCACGCGTTCAAGGTCGGGCGCGAAGGACTCGAGATATTTCCGGCGGACGCCGTACTCGTCTTTGACCTGGCTCGTGAGCCACTTGGCTTCTTGCGGCTGGAGGTAGGAGAAGGCGATATCTTGAAATTCACCGGCGAGCTCGTGCATGCCGAGGCGGTTCGCGATGGGCGCGTAGATCTCGCTGGTCTCGAGCGCAATGCGTTTTTGCTTCTCGCGAGGCAGGGCGTCGAGCGTTTTCATGTTATGGAGCCGGTCAGCGAGCTTCACGAAAACGACGCGCAGGTCCTCGCTCACGGCCAGGATCATCTTCCGCAGGTTTTCTATTTTTTCTTCAGCACCGCGGTATTTGATGCGTGAAAGCTTGGTGACGCCGTCGACGAGGAAGGCCACTTCTTCGCCGAAATTTTTGACGAGGCTCTCGCGAGTTGCCGGCGTATCCTCAACGACGTCATGAAGAAGTCCGGCGGCGATCGACGCTTCGTCGAGGCGCCACGCGGCGAGCGTTTCGGCGGTCGCGAGGGGGTGATTAATGAACGGTTCGCCGCTTTTTCGTTTTTGGCCGGCGTGAGCTTTGGCCGCGAAAACGTAGGCGCGGGCGATGAGGGACCCGGGGTCTTTGGCGACGGCCTCTTTGACGGTCATAGGTGAAGTTTCCTGTGTCGGGTGGGAGGTGTCAAGAGTTGCGCTAATCGAAAGAAAAACCGGTCACCTCAGGCGACCGGTTTTTCTTTATTCCTTCTTTTTCGCCGGTTTTTTCTTCTTGGCAACCTCTTTTACTCCCTCGCTTCGCTTCGGGACAGCTGATTTATATGACTTCGTTGACTGTAGCCTTCCGCTCTCTTCCTTCTCCTGTTTCTTCTCGGCTTCCGCCACCGGGTCGTAGACGGGTGGGGTTTTCACGGGGTCTATCCAGACGGCAAAGTCGCAAGCGGGATACTTGGCGCACCCCCAGAAAAGCTTGCCCCGGGCGCGGCCCTTCCGCACGCGCCGCTCGATAAGCTCGCCGGGATTGTCTTTGCGGTCTTCCGAGGCGAGGCACTTGGCGCAAATAACGCCCGATGATTTCGGTGGCTCCTTCAAGGTTTTCGTGTTCTTGCAATCGGGGAAGCCGGTGCAGGCCAGGAACTTGCCGAAGCGTCCGAACTTGACCGCCATCGGTTTGCCGCACTTTTCGCAGATCTCGCTCGTGATTTCCTCGGGCACGAGATCCTGCTTCGACACCTCCTCGTATTTTCCGGCGAGATGCTTCGCGAAGGGCTCGTAGAATTCGCGGATGGCCGTTTGCCACTTGAGCTTCCCTTCGGCCACCTCATCGAGTTCGTCTTCCATCTTCGCGGTGAAGGCGACATCCACG
>JBBUDB010000012.1:0-7257 GCA_038057515.1 Patescibacteria group bacterium
CGAAGGTTATAAAATCGCCGAATTACAAATCGGTGACGGTGGCCTCCGGCGGGACGCGCACAGTCGGCGCGTGGGACGGCACGACCGGTGGGGTGATGAACTTTCGGGCCACGGGGGCGGTGAACGTGAGCGGTACCGTTACCGTGGCCGGGAAGGGGTTCGGGGGGGGGACGAATGGCTCTGGCGCTTCAAATGGCGGCGGCGGGGAGGCGGGAGGAACTGGCGCAGGAACCAGCGCCGTGTCCCCCGATCCTTTGGTAGAAGACGTATATGCCGGCAATGGCGCGAACGCCGCCTCGTATGCGAGCGGCGGTGTTGCAGGAGGAAACGGCGCAGATAAAACCGCTGATAACGTTTACTGGAGATATGGCGGCAACGGGGGTGGTGGTGGATATCAAGGCTCACTGGGGAGTGCCGGTAACAGCGGTGCGATTGGACAGGGCTCTGGCGGCGGCGCGACTAATGGCGGCGGCGGATTGAATAACACCACGAGTAGCTTCGCCGCTATTCTTTTGGGAGGTGGCGGAGGTGGAGGCGACCAGGGCGCTGGCGGTCGTGGAGGCGGCGGAGGAGGACAGGGCGGTGGTACTGTTTTTACTCCGAATAATTGTTATGCCGGATCGGCGGGGGTGGCAGGCGGCGCAGGCGGCGCAGGCGGCGCAGGCGGCGCAGGCGGCGCAGGCGGCGGGCTTATTATCATTCACGCGAACTCTATTACAACCCAATCAAGTGGGACTGTTCTGGCAAATGGCAACAGCGGCACTGCAGGATCGGCGGGGGGCACAGGAAACAACGGAGGGAATGGCGGTAATGCCGCGGTGGTTATAGGGGATTGTAATACTCAAATGAACGGTAGCGGCGCCGGCGGCGGCGGCGGAGGAGGAGCTCAAGGCGGGGTCGGAGGGAATAGCGGCGGCGGAGGTGCGGGTGGAGCCATTCTCTTGTCTGCCGCCACAGTTACTCTGACAGCGGACACGGTAGGAGCGACTGGCGGAGTATTAACCGGTGGCGGCACAGGCGGCACAGGCGGCACAGGCGGCACAGGCGGTGCAATTGCCGGAACTGGTCCTTGTTGTGGCGCCGAGGCTACTGTCGGAAATGCCGGCGCGACCGGCACTCTTGGGAGTAGCGGCGCCACGAGCACCGCGGGCGGCGTAGGGAAGGTACGCCTGGAATACAACACCCTTTCCGGGACCACGAACCCGGCGCCGGCTTCGACAGGCACGCCTCGATAAGTTTTGGTTAAAAAATTAACCCCCCGTCCCCATTTACGACATTCCAACATTCTCAAGAATGTTGGAATGTCCGCAACCCCCTGCTTAATCTTTGCTTAATTTTTTTGCATTGCCATTGTTTTCTACTATAACTATGCCGCGATTGTGGTATACGCGATTGTGGTATAGCTGTAGGTACGAATACGTTTTTTACACGACGACGATAGTGTGGTATTGTGTAGTGGCGTGAGGTCGCGTCGAAAAGAAACCAAGATATATAATTATGAATAGTTTTGAGCGACCAACGGCAGAAAGTGCGGAGAATGGGGAGCCGGGCATGGAAGAAATGCTCGGCGAAATGGCCAAAGGCAATAAAGACATCAAGCTAGGGGGGAATCCCGCCGATGCGGATGCCGTAGAAAAATTACACGCGATTGTTGTCGACAAGATAGCCAGATTTTACCAAAATAATGGCCCGGAGACACCCCTGCCGGAGAATCTCGAACGAGAACTTGAGGTGTCGACCAAGCTTATGGCCGAAAAAGTCGACGGAGACCATAAGGAAAGTTAAGAATATTTTCGCTTGGATCAAAAACCGGTCGCCTCAGGCGACCGGTTTTTGGGTTAATGAGTAGCTAAAAATTTCGCCTTTTATTACTATCGTTAAATTACAATTGTAACTTAACGATAGTAATAATTTGTGAGCGTAACAGTGCAACTGGCACTAAGCGATCCCTTCGAGGGTTCCGCTTTTCGTCACCTCAAAAATATGAACATAAGCTGTCATGTGGCGCTCGTGAAGATCCCGAAGAAATTGCTCCGGAATATTCTTTTTTCCAGTCCAGACACTTTTCTGTAGCATGGTGAAGCCAAGATTTATAAGCGCTTCTCTTAACCAACGAGTTTTTTTGTGACCCTCGTTCGCAGGAACATCATAGGCGACGATTTTGAATGTTGCGCTCGGACCTGACTTGTCATAATGCGCAGCGCGTTTCGAGTAGAGGATTCTTGTTCTCGCGATATCTAATTTTTTGAGACCCTGTTGGGTGATTTTCCAGATCGAATGTCTACCCTCCTTTTTATTAAGAACAAGACCCTGTCGCCTCAAGTTATTTAAAAGGTTGTAGAATTTTTGGCGATCCCGATACGCCACTGCCCAATCGACGTGGAATTGGGTTCCACCATGATACAGGAGGTGGCGCAGTTTCCTGCGCGACGATTCGCGTCCAGAAGTCATGGCATCGAGTAAGTCCACCGTTGCTTCGGCGTGAGCCTGGAGCAGTTCTAGGATTTTTTCTATGGCCACTGACGTTTTCATAAGAGGATTGCCTTTCTTTATGGCATTATTTCATGCTATCATTATACTACAATTGAATCTTAACGATAGTAATAGAATAACAAAGCAAAAGAAGACATCTCTATTCGAGATGGATCGTCTTTCGGAATTCGGCTAGTTTTGCTTTTAGGGCGGGGGAGTGGGCGAGGTCGGCATCACGCCCCAAGACGGCGACGGCCGCCGCGCGAGTGGCGCGCACGAGCTCGAGATCTTGAAGGCCGCGCATAGCGTAGTCGGGAAGGCCGGTTTGCTTATCGCCCAGAAATTCACCGGGACCGCGGAGCTTTAGGTCGCGCTCGGCGAGCTCAAAGCCGTTTTTCGCCTCGACGATGGCCTTGAGGCGCTCGTTCGCGTTTTTTGTTTTGCTTTCGGTCGTCAAGAGACAATACGATTGATATTCGCCTCGGCCAACGCGGCCGCGGAACTGATAAAGCTGGGCAAGACCGAAGCGTTCACTGCCCTCGATCATCATCAC
This sequence comes from Patescibacteria group bacterium, assembly GCA_038057515.1. GTDB lineage: Bacteria > Patescibacteriota > Minisyncoccia > UBA6257 > 2-01-FULL-56-20 > DATJQA01. The sequence goes on from JBBUDB010000012.1 coordinate 3,026, forward strand.
CGAGGCGTTCGGCACGTCAACGCCGACCTCGATCACGGAAGTCGAGACGAGAATGTCGGTTTTGCCGTCTTCGAAATCTTTCATAACGGATTCTTTCGTGGCTTTTCCGCTCGAGGCGCCGTTTTTTCCTCCGGAGGAGGATCGACCCTTGGCAGAGGCGGGCATTTGTCCGTGAAGCATGGCGACGCGGAGATCGGGGAAGATCTTCGTGGAAAGTTTTTCATACTCCTCGATGACGGATTTGGTGTCTATTTTCAATTTTTCGAGATAGGCATTCTTTGTGTTCAGAAGATCCGGCCGCTCTATGCGCGGACAGACGACGAAGACCTGCCGGCCCTTTAAAACTTCATTTCGAATCAGGGCGTAGGCCCCGGCGCGTTCCTCGGGCGGCACAACGCGGGTTTCGATGTTCTTTCGCCCGGCAGGGAGTTCGGTGATGATCGAGATATCAAGGTCGCCGAAGACGGTGAGCATGAGCGTGCGCGGGATAGGTGTGGCCGACATGGAGAGGAAGTGGGGCAGAAGGCCGCGTGCGCTTTTCGCGCGGGCGGTAAGCGCCGCGCGCTGTTCGACGCCGAAGCGGTGTTGTTCGTCCACGATGACGAGCCCCAGATTTTTGAAGGCCAGGGGCTTTGCGGCCGCGGTCTTGGCACGCACCTTACCGGCGATAAGGGCATGAGTGCCGACGACGATCTGGATCTCACCCGAAGCGATCTTCTTTTTGAGCTCTTCTTTTTTCATGCTGGCCTCAAGATCGTCGGCATAGAGCACGCGCGCCTCGCTTGCGGTCATGAGCGCCACGATGGGCTGGTTCATCGCCTTGACCGGACCAAAAAGTTTCTTCAAGGTGGCAAAGTGCTGGCGGGCGAGAACTTCCGTGGGCGCCATAAAAGCGGTTTGCGCTCCCCGGATGGCGGCGAGCGCGGCGGCGAGCGCGGCGACCGCCGTCTTTCCTGAACCGACGTCTCCCTGAAGGAGGCGATTCATCGGCTCTCGGCGTTCGAGGTCTTTGATGATCTCCCAGAGCGAGCGTTTTTGGGAAAGCGTGAGCGGGAAGGGGAGCTCGGAGAGGACTTGCTTCAGGTGGCCAATATCTGTTTTTATTTGCGGCGCTCTTTCTTTGGCGAGCGCCATTTTTTGGCGCAAGTTTGAAAGCTGAAGCAGGAAAAGATCCTCGAAGGAAAAGCGCGCTTTGGCCTGAAGCGCGGCATCAATGGTGTCGGGGAAGTGAATGGCCCGAAGCGCCTCGTTGATGTTGGGGAGGTGATGCTCGTCGAGAATCGTTTTCGGCAGGTAGTCATCGACGGACACGATGTTTTTTAAAATCGGCTGAACCAGATAGCGGATGCCCTTCGAAGTGAGGCCGTGAGTTTCGGGATAAATGGGCACGAGACGGGCGGTGTGGCGGGTCTCGTGGGCGCCGACCAGCTCATAGGTGGGGTGACTTAAATAAAGTTCGCCATCAGAGAGCGAAACCTTGCCGGAAAAATTTGCGCGCCGTCCGGGCCGAAGCGTGTTCTTGATATAGGGTTGATTGAACCAAACGATACGAATGCGCCCGGTTTCGTCGGTCACGGTCGCTTCGACGATGACGACGCCTCGCCGCCAACTACGGCGGACATCTATCTCTTCGATCTCGCCCTGAATGGTGGCCTGCTGGCCGGGTTCGAGGTCGCTGATGGGGTATATCTGCGTGAAATCTTCGTAGCGGACAGGGAAGTGGAAGACGAGGTCTTTGACCGTCTCGATGCCGAGGCGCTTCAAGTGAACGAGAAAACGGGCGCCGATGCCCTCGAGGCAAGCGAGCGGCGTATTCTGCGCAATCATGCCTTTTGATTTCTCATTATCCAGTGCACCCACAAGGGATCGAACCTTGGACCGTCTCCTTTCCTCCGGGGGAGGATCCGCCTCTGGCGGAAAGAGCAATCATTACTTTGTGCACCCACAAGGGATCGAACCTTGGACCGTCTCCTTAAGAGGGAGCTGCTCTACCAGCTGAGCTATGGGTGCACAAAGTAATGATTGTAAGGAGCTGCTCTACCAGCTGAGCTATGGGTGCGTTTCTGGACAACAGTATAGCAAAGTCGTGAAAAAAATTGAAGAGATTAGAGATTGGAGTCATGCAGGAGCCGGGGAGCGACTACACGAACACGCTGACCTACGTGGCCACGCCGAGATTTTAGGGGTTTTTGGTGACGCGCGCTTCGCTTCGGTGTTTTGCACAATCCCACGATTTACACTCCATATTAAGTTTTATATACTTTATGTGTTGGAGCAAAGGTCGAACTAAGGAATCGATTTTTTGTTAGAATGAAGAAAATCATTGCGTTGGTTGCGGTGTTCGCCTTGTCGCTTTCTGTGGCGCCGAGCGCGGCAAAGGTGGCCGCTGATCTTTGGCCGGAGGCTGCGGTAAAGGTTGCCGCTGATCTTTGGCCAGATGCGGCCGTGAAAGTTGCCGCCGACCTTTGGCCGGATGCAAAGGTTGCCGCTGATCTTTGGCCGGAGGCTGCGGTAAAGGTTGCTGGTGATTTGTGGCCGGATTAGCTTAGTGCTGTGAGCGTGATAAAACCCCGCGAGAGCGGGGTTTTATATTTCTAATCGTGCGCCCACCAGCCTGCCCGCCAGTAGCCCGGCGGGCGCAGGCGGCGGAGCCGCACCGCTGACGATTTTCCGCCCGAGGCGGATCTGCCTCCGGCACGACAAGTTTTTCTTTGGCGGCAAATTATTTCTTAAATTTTATGAGCAACAATAACAATTCTATGACGCTTCAACTCAATACCTTCGTGTGCACTCATTTTTCCCACATATTCGGACAAAATTTTCCTATCTTTAGCTGGATCAAAATCTTTAAAAATAGGAACACTTTCAAGCCAAAGGCTGAAATTATCAATATCCGAATAATATTCGGAGTAAAAGAATTCTTTTTCAAAAACTGGCTTGAGACCAACATCTCCAAGTTGAGCTTTTTTCAACTCAAGAACGGATTTGTCCCATTCACCAAAGCCCTGGCCCCGGCCAAAAATCTCTTTCAACTCCTGTGCGTCTTTCTCGCCGATACCAATTTCTATAAAATAACCATTGCTTTTCAAAAGTCGGCCAATTTCTTGATAAGGAGTTGGGCCACGACGACTATAGATTATATCAAAATATTCATCATTAAAAGATATTTTCGTAGCATCAACTTTTTGAAAAGAGACATTAGAAATTTTTTGTTCAGCTTGAAGTTTTTTCGCAGCACCAAGCATTTGTTCCGACACATCAATTGCAACAATTTGCTTAAAATTCGGTGCCACCTTCAGAGTAAATCTTCCATCGGCACAACCAATGTCCAAAGCTATTTTGTCATTTCTAGCACGGTTGAGCAATTGTTCAAGAAAAATTTTCTCTGGATCTCCATCAAAAAACTTCTCGGTACGCTTTACACCACTTTTATATCCACCAAATTTTGTAGCAACTTTGTTATAAAATTGTTCGTCTGGGATATCCATAAAAAATTTTCTTTTCCAAAAATATGGTTCGAGCCGATGTTTTCCTACGGGTTATTTTGCGGTTTTGATTCGTGCTCTATTCTTGAATTAGTGCGAACCCATTTCGCCGCCTGCGGCGGCGAGAACACCCCGCGAAAAATCAGAAAGGCGGCGGAACCGCACTGCTGACGATTTTCCGCCCGAGGCGGATCTGCCTCCGGCACGACAAGTTTTTCTTTGGCGGCATTAAATCCAAGAATTCGCAAAGCGAATACATAAATAATAACGAATTTATAAAAATATGACAACGATTTCAAAAATAATAAAAAAGAAAGGACCCAAGCGAAACTTCCGCGAGGGTCCTCTGATACTGCGAGGCAGCGATGATCTACAGCGTGTAGACCGCGACCTTCTTCTTCGAGCGGGCCATCCCGCCGAGGATCGAGAAGGTGTCCGCACCCCCCATCTGACCGACCATGCCCGCGCCCATGAGGACGATGGCGATGATCTCGTCTTCGGGAACGTCGATCGAGTCGAGGCACTTCGTGACGGTCTCGGCCGTCTTCTTCCAGCCGTCGCCGCCGAGCGAATGACAGACGATGGCATGAAAGGTTTTGCCTTTGCCGTTCTTGCTGATGACATCGCCGAGCTTCTTCGCGCCGGTGTTGGCCAGTTCGGGCCAGTAGCGGGACGAAACGGCTCCCGCGAATCCGGCGTCGTTGTAGCCCTCGGTGTTCACCGCGAAGGCGATGTGCTTGTTCGGTG
>JBBUDB010000013.1:0-3956 GCA_038057515.1 Patescibacteria group bacterium
CTTCTTATTACCCAACACCTCCCGCCAGAGTTCTTCGGCGATGTGCGGCGCGAAGGGCGCGAGGACGAGAAGAAAACGCTTCCAAACACTTAGCGGCACGGCGGATTTCGCAGCACATTCGTTTATGAATATCATCATCGCGCTCAAAGCCGTGTTGAAGGACATTGTCTCGATATCCTCCCCCGCTTTTTTTACGAGCCGAGTGACGGCCGCCTCAAGGTCCTTGTCGGAGCCCCTAGCCGAGACCGATTCCGCCGTTTTCCACACCCGTTCCAAAAAGCGATAAACGCCGACAATATTACGCGTATCCCAGGCGATCGTCTGATCGAACGGCCCCATGAACATCTCGTAGAGCCGCAGGGTGTCCGCGCCATATTGCTTCACGATATCGTCCGGATTAATGACGTTCCCCTTGCTCTTGCTCATCTTCACGCCGCCTTCAGCCAAAACCATGCCGTGCGAAGTGCGCTTCCGGTACGGCTCCGGGGCGGGCACCACGCCAATATCGTAGAGGAAGTGGTTCCAAAATCGCGAGTAGAGAAGATGGAGCACAGTGTGTTCCATGCCGCCGTTATACCAATCAACGGGCATGAAATACTTGAGTTTCTTGGGGTCGGCGAACGCCTTTTTGTTCTTCGGGTCGGTGTAGCGCAAGAAGTACCACGAAGACCCGGCCCAGTTCGGCATGGTGTCGGTTTCGCGGCGGGCTGGTCCCTTGCAGGTCGGACACTTAGTGCGCACCCATGATTCCACCGAAGCAAGCGGCGACTGGCCGTCGTCACGGGGCTCGTAGTTCTTGACCTTCGGCAAGGTGACCGGCAGATCTTTCTCCGGCACCGGCACCCAACCGCATTTCTCGCAGTTCACAAGCGGGATCGGTTCTCCCCAATAGCGCTGGCGAGAGAACACCCAGTCGCGCAAGCGGTATTGCACCCTCGCCCGGCCCCGAACATCTTTCACGATCTCGGGCTTCGCCTTCTCGGAGTACATGCCGGTGAAGCGGCCCGAGTCAACAAGAATGCCCTCGCCGTCGTAGAGAACATCGGGGCCACCCACGTGGTCGGCCTCATGATCGCCCGAAGGGCCGGTCACGACTTTGCGGATTGGCAGATCGTAGGCGTGGGCGAAAGCGAAGTCGCGGGCATCATGCGCGGGCACGGCCATAATAGCGCCCGTGCCATAACCGCCAAGAACATAGTCGGCCACCCAGACGGGGATATCCTCGCCGGTCGCCGGATTCACGGCCCGCACGCCCAGAAGAGCCACGCCGGTTTTCTTTTTATCTTCGGCCGTCCGCTCCGCTTCTGATTTTGCCTTCGCGGCGGCCACATAACGCTCCACCTCACGAACGTTAGAGATGAGTGGCAAGAGATGAGAAATGAGCTGGTGTTCTGGGGCCACCACCATGTACGTCGCGCCGAAAAGCGTGTCGGGACGGGTGGTGAAAACCGTGAGCGTGTCGAGAGAAGCCGCGAGCACCTCGGGTTCCTGATTACCGCATATATGGGGTTCTTTCGCCGTAAAATCAACGATTCTGCCGCCAAAAACCGTCTGAAGCTTATCGGCTTCGGCCGCGGGTATATTTTTGTCGGAGGTGTCGCGCAAAATAACGACCTCACCGGCGTTCCGACGAATGGCTTCGACGTCGAATCGCCAGTCGAATGTTTTTTCGTAATTTCGACGAATGCTCTCTTCGCCGCGCTTCGAGGGCGGCGTCATGAATCCGGCGGCCAAGACCAATTTTTTTATCGGCCGCTCGAGTCGTTCGATGGCTTTCAAAGCCACGACCGAACCCAAGCTGTGGGCAACGATGACCGTCTGCTCGTCGAAGCGAACCGTTTCCTCGACGTGCGCGACCTGGCGCAAAATATCCGGCGCATCCGTCTCCGGCAGAGCCGGCACCTGCACGGAACGCCCGCGCGCCACCAGTTCGCGCCGGAGCCACGGCAAAAAATTCTTATCGGGAGCGCCTTTGTAGCCGTGGAGCAAAACGTAGTTTGCTTTCGTTTTCACCTCGAAGTCAATCTCCGCGCCTTCGCTTCGGCCAATCCAATTCTCCTGCTGGACCTTTGCCTGCGGAATATAATCTAGCGCCCCAAGCCCTTCAAGAAGTTTGTCGGCATAGGCGGTGATACGGAGCATCCACTGCTCTTTCATGCGCTTCTCGACCGGGCCGCCACAACGATCGCAAACTCCGCCGGCCGCTTCTTCGTTCGCGAGGCCGATCTTATCCTTGGGACACCAGTTGATCGGCATGGCCGCCTTGTAGGCCAGTCCTTTTTTAAAGAATTGCAAGAACATCCACTGCGTCCACTTGTAGTAACTCGGATCGGTGGTGTCGACCTCGCGGCTCCAATCAAAAGAAAAGCCGAGGGCCTTGAGTTGGCGCCGGAAGGTATCGGTGTTCTTTTTGGTGGCCACCTCGGGACTGACGCCGGTTCTCAGGGCATAGTTCTCCGTCGGAAGCCCGAAGGCGTCCCAGCCGATGGGATAGAGCACGTCATACCCTTGCATGCGCCGCTTGCGGCTCACAACGTCCATGGCGGTATTAGAGCGCACGTGGCCGACGTGAAGCCCCTCACCCGAGGGATACGGAAATTCAATGAGGGAGTACCACTTCTTGCCCCGGCCCTTGGCCCTAGAGATACCGGCTTTTTCCCAGGATTTCTGCCACTTGGATTCAATGCTCTTTGGGTCGTACTTTTTCATGGCTGGAGTATAATTAGCACGTAAGTCCTATTCTAGCCCAAAAAAGCGCGAAAACAAAAATATGCGTTACGACAAGCTTGTTCGAGACAAGATTCCCGAGGTCATCAGGGCCCGGGGCGGCCAGCCGGTTACCCACATTGCCGATTCGGAAGAATACATCCAAAAACTCCGCGAAAAGCTCGAGGAGGAGGTCGCTGAGTTCATTAGAAATAACGATTCCGAGGAGCTTGCCGACATCATCGAGGTCGTCTACGCCATGGGCAAAGAAAGAGGCCTCTCGCCGGAAGACCTTGAATCAATGCGCAAAAGAGAGGCCGAGGAGCGCGGCGACTTCAAGGAGCGGATTATTTTAGAGGAATCTTAAAAATTCGGCGGACGTTTCCCATGATTCGCTCCGAAAGCGCCTCTTCGGTCGTGCCCCGAAGCTCGGCGAGTTTGCGGACGACCGAAATCACATAGGCAGGTTCGTTGCGCTTGCCCCGGCAGGGTGCGGGCGCGACATAAGGCGCGTCCGTTTCGGAAAGAATGCGTTCGGCCGGAATGATCCTCACCGCCTCGTCATAACCCCGAACGAAGGTCACCACGCCGCCGAAGGTAAAACTAAAACCGAGGTCAAGGAGCGCCCGGGCATGTTCCGGCGTCCCGGTGAAAAAATGAATGACGCCCGGCTCGGAGAGAAGATGGGAGCGCTCCGCCCGAAGGATGGCGATAAGATCATCGAAGGCGTCTCGGCAGTGGACCATCAAGGGCTTCCCGACTTCTTCTGCTAAGCGAATCTGGAGCGCGAAGACCTCGAGCTGTTTCGCCTTCGTCTCTTCGCTCAAACGATAGTAGTCCAAGCCGCACTCCCCGATTGCCACCGTCTTCGGATCAAGGGCGAGCGCTTTATATTTTTCATAGTCGAAAATTTCCCCGCGAGAAGTAAATGCCTTAGCCGCTTCGCCGCCGCCCAACTCCTTGGCATCGTGATACGACGCTTCGGTGTGGGTCGGGTGAAGTCCCACGGCCGCCCAGACGCTCTCCGGAAATTCGCGGGCCACCCGCACCGCCGCCGCCGAGGTATCGGATTGCGTGCCAACGGTTATCATTCCGACGCCCGCGTCCTTCGCGCGCGCGATCGCCTCGCGGTAATCGTCGTGGAACGCATGAAAGTGAACATGTGTATGAGCGTCGAAATAGCGCATGGGTCAAGTATTAAGTGTTACATTTCAAGCTCCACGACCAAATAGCGGGTAGAAAATGACCGC
>JBBUDB010000013.1:4056-21643 GCA_038057515.1 Patescibacteria group bacterium
TACGAATCATCACTTCCGAGGGAAGAGCGGGGTCGCGAACGACTTGTGCGCTTGGATCGCCTCTTCGATTCTTTTGGCCGCTTCGGGGAGAAACGGCTTCAGGGAAATCGCTTTGTACCACAACTGCGTGACAAGTTCTTTGATCTCCTCCACGCCTTTTGCGGGGTCGCTCTTCACGAGCTTAAACGGTTCTTTCTCTTGAACGCGGCGGTCAAGTCCCTCAAGTCCGTTCCAGATAGCATCCATGGCCGTTTTGATTCCGGCTTGGTCGCTCACCTCTTCGAGAACTTCCCCGGGCGCCGTCAAATCCGGCCAGGCATCATTCGCTTCGGCCATCTTGAGGATGCGGCTCGCAAGATTGCCCAGGCCGTTTGCCAGATTGGCGTTATAAATTTCTTTAAATTTTTCCGGAGTGAAGTCGCTGTCCTCGAAAGCGTTCGCCTCGCGCGCCACCCAAAACCGGAGGGCATCCGCGCCGTATTCGGCGACGAGCGCGACCGGGTCGATGACGCGACCGGCGCTCTTCGACATCTTGGCGCCGCCAATTGTAATAAAACCGTTCACCAAAATCTTCCGCGAGGTCGGGAGTCCCGCCGAGATAAGCATCGCCTGCCACATGGCCGCCTGCTGGCGGAGGTTGTCCTTGCCCGCGATCTGAACGGCCTGGGGAGCTTCTTTCGTACCCCAAAATTCCTCAAACTTAGATGGCTTGCCCTCCTTCGCCAAGGCTACGGAGGGCCAGCCAAGCGTCGAAACGTAGTTCACGAGCGCGTCGAACCAGACGTACATCACCTGGGTCTCGTCTTCGGGCACGGGCACGCCCCAGGGCATTTTGGCTTTGAGACGAGAAATGCTGAAATCACGAAGGCCGGCGGAGACGAATTGCTTGATCTCCTCTTGCCGAAACGCCGGCACAACGAAATCCGGGTACCGCTCATAAAGCCCGAGGAGCGGCTCTTGATACTTTGAAAAACGGAAGAAGTAGTTCTCTTCTTTTATTAACTCTATTTCACGACTCGGATGAATGGAGCACCGACCGGCCACGAGTTCGGAGTCGGTCTTCTCGAGCTCGCAACCAACGCAGTACTTCACCTCGTAATTTTTTTTGTAAATATCGCCCTTCGCGGCACAGCGCCGCCAAAACTCTTGCGCCGCCGCCAAGTGATGCGGATCGGTCGTTCGAATAAAGGTTGGATGGTCGAGATTCAAAAGGCGCTCCAGGTCGCGGAATTTCGCGGCGTGCTCGTCCGCGTAGATCCGTGGGTCCTTGCCCGCCTCAAGCGCATTTTGATAGATCTTCAGACCGTGCTCGTCGGTGCCGGTGTTGAAAAAAACCTCGTGGCCGAGAGCGCGCCAAGCGCGTACCAGAATATCCGCTCGAATGATCTCAAGCGCGAAACCGATATGCGGCGCGGCATTCACGTAGGGCAGTGTGGTCGTAAGATACCTTTTCATCTTCTAAAGAGCGGCGACGGCGGGCATCTTCTTCCGATCGGACCAATTTTCGATTATCTCCTGGAAGACGACTGCCGAAGGCACCGCGATCAAGATCCCCAGAAAGCCGCCGATTTCGGCGCCCATAAGGAGAGCGATGATGACAACGACCGGATGCAACCCCACGTTTCGACCGATCAGTATCGGCACGAGAAGATGGCTTTCGATCTGGTGGATGAGAACGAAAACGATGAGCGTCGTCACGGCAAGCTCCGGAGAGCTGGTCAAGGCCGAGAGCACCGAGGCCGATCCGGCAAGAATGGGACCGACAAATGGCACGAGCTCAAAGACGCCGGTAAGAAACGCCAAGATGAAAGCATAGCGAACGCCCAGGATGAGGAGCGCCGCAAGCACGAGGCCGCCCATGATAAGCGACAGGAGAAGCTGACTTTGGAACCAAAAACCGATGCGGCGGATCGAGCGTTCGTAAACGCGGATGGCGGTGGATTCGTAATCGGCAGGCATGATGGCCAGGATGAATCGCTCGACGCCGTTCCGGCTCAAACTCAAATAGAACGAGCTGATGAGAACCGAGATGCCCAAGGCGACGCTTCCCACGATGTCGGAAAATGCCCCGAGCGGCGAAGCGCCGCCCGAGAAAAATTGCGCGGAAATCCGGTTAACGAAAGCCGAAAGCGACTGCGTTGTTTTCGGCGTGATAAACTGGCCCCACACCGGGCTCGCGCCGAGTTTCTCGATCTTCGCGAAGATGTTATTCAAATCGACGATAACGAGAGGAACGACCGTGTAGATGATGGCGATGGCGACGAGGGCGCCCGTCAAAAATATCAAAATGACGCCGATCGTGCGCGGTATCCCCCGGCGCTCCAGGAAACTCACGATAAATTCCAAACCCGAAGAAATGACGATGGCGAGAAACAAGCCGAGGAGGATCCTCCGGCCGTAGAACATGAGGGTGACCAGGGTGACGAAAAAAAGAATCCGCCAAAGGGTGACCCAGGAAATATCGTAAGTTCGTTTCTCCGCCATAGGACCAATTTTTAACTGAGGGTTTATTTCCTTCAGTGTATCGCCGACCGGGCCGGAAGGCAACGCCCGGCACTACAACCGCACCGCATGTGTAACAGCCATAATTACACCGTGAACACCGAGAATGCTCGGATACGAACCGCGTGGTTGTGGTACCGGGCAACGCTTCCCCTGGGGGATGGATGACCGTGGCCGACGGGTTAGAAGTGAAGCGCGCGCCGGAAGGAGTCGTCCTTGGCGTAGGGGCCGATGACGGCGAAATTAAGGCGACGGTCGGTAAATAGGGCCCGGGCCACGGCCCTGATTTCCTCGGCCGTCACGGCCTTAAGATCGCGAATGACCTCATTCGGCTCCTTGAGCTTCTTTGTAAGAATCTCCTGGCCGCCGTAAAATCCGGCGATTTCATCCGATGTCTCAAGCCCAAGAACCATCTTCCCGATCATGTGGTCCTTGGTCTTTCGGAGTTCTTGGGGCGGCACGAGGTCCTTGGTAAGTCGGCGAAGCTCTTCGATGATGACGCCCATAACCTCGACAATGCGATTGCGGTCGACGCCCGCCGAAACAGTAAAGGCGCCGTGATCGAGAAGCAGTTCCGCCCCCGCGCCGATATAGTAGGCCGCGCCCAGGTCTTCGCGGACCCGGTGGAAAAGCCGCGAGCTCATTCCCCCGCCCACGATGTCCGAGAGTGTCTGGAGCGCGTGGCGGCGCTTGTCGAAAATATCGAAAGCGCGGACGCCGAGCACGAGATGGCTCTGGTCGGACTTTTTGAACTTCACCGCTACCTGCGGCTTTGTTTGGCGCTCTTCCGTTTTTGGCTTCGCCCTCCGTCGCGCCCAAGGCAAATGGCCAAAGCGCTCGCGCACGGCCGCGACGACATCGCGCTCGCGAAAATGCCCGGAAACAACAACCACCGTGTTCGGCGGCGTATATCGGTCCCTACGATAGGAAAGAAAATCCTCCTGGGTGAGCTTGCGGATAATTTCTTTCCGGCCGCCAACGTCCCAACCCGCCGGCTGGTCGCCGTAAAGCAGTTTACTCCAGACGTTGTGAACGTCATCGGTGGGCGTGTCTTCATACGTATTAAGCTCCTCGATGATGACGCCGCGCTCTTTGTCTATTTCCTTCGGATCGAAGATCGGGTTCAAGTACAAGTCGGAGATGATGTCGATGATTTGCGCGAGTTTATGGCTCTCCGCCTTGGCCCAGTAGCCGGTGTACTCCTGGCTCGTGAAGGCGTTGTTCGCCGCGCCGAGCGAGGCCAGCTCGTTCGCGATCACCGCGTGCGTCGGGCGCCGCACCGTGCCCTTGAAACACATATGTTCCAAAAAGTGCGAGAGGCCGCTCGTGCGTTTTGTTTCATACTCCGAACCGGCCTCGACGAGCACGAGGACGGTCGAGGCGAGCGCCTTCGGCCGGGGAGCCAAGAGAAGACGCAGGCCGTTCGGAAAAACAATTTTTTTAACCATGGGGGGGGTAATGCCAGCTAACTAGTGACTAGTCGACTGGTGAACTAGTTTAGCCGCTTAGGATGTCGATGTCATCTTGGAAGCGCTCGGCGCGGGAGACGACCGCCTCGCCGTACGTCCAGAGGAAGCGGGACCAGTTACCGCCGGCATAGTAACGGGCCGCGGCTTTGCGCTCACTGGCGATGGTCGCGTTCGCGGCGCCGGCATCGCGCAAGTAAAGCGCGGTGGCCACAAAAGCGTCGGCGTTGTTCCAGGGCGAGGCCGGACTGCGGCCGGTTATCTTCGCCACCGATTCGCGATACATCATCCAGGTCGACGGGATGAACTGCGCCGGACCCAGAGCGCCGCCGTAGACGCCGTCGGCATTGGCGCAGGACACGAGCATCGAATCGGGGTTCAAATTAAGCTCGGCTACGATCTTAAGGAATATTTCCTGGTTCTTCGGACTCATCGAGGTTTTGTAGCTGCAGCGGCCGACGTTCTTTCCGAGCGCCGACTCGCGGTCGAGTACCGCCAGAATCATGGCTGGCCGAACGCCCGTCGCGCCGGAGGCGAGTTTTGCGTATTGATAGGCCTGCTCGAACGAGAGCTCGCCGCCACCCAAGAGCCGGAAGATGCGGCTCCTGATTTCGGCGGCTGACTTCTTTGTTTCCTTAAGGAGGGTCTGGTATTTCGATTCCTGGCCCTTGGTTACCTCGAGAAGTTGATTTTTCTGGCTCTTGATCTGATCTGTTTCTACTTTCTGGGCCGCCTGATACTTGCGTATGGTTTCGGCATCGGCCCGGGCGAGCGCGTACTGGTCCTTCTGGTCCTGGAGCTGGTCCCGGAGGTCCATGGTCTGCTTGATCGTCGTGCGTAAATTGTTCTGCAGGAGGGTGAGATTGTTGAGATCGCCGAAGAAGTCGGAGAGTTTTGGATTTTTCAAGAACACCTCGAGGAGCGTGGCTTGATCGGCTTGATAGAGCTCCTGCACGAGCGAAACGAGCGCGCTCTGATTGCGACCGATATCGGTTTCGGTCGCGGCGATCTGCGACTGCGTGTCGGTGAGCTTCCGGTCGAGCTGGACGAGGGTGAGGTTCACGGCCTTGATTTGGAGGTTTAACTTCGCGATCTTGCTGTTTAATTTCGATATCTCGCCCTTCAGGGTGCCGCCTTGCTTTTGATAACTCGTGATCTGACCCTCGTACTGGTCGATCTGACCCTCGAGCTGTTTCAGTTGTTCCTCGAGATCCCGCCGTTCGTCTTCGGCCGTCGCGGCATTGGCCGCCAAACTTGGCATGGTGGGCGCCGCCGCCGAACCCAGGATGAGATACCACGAAGCCAAAACAAGAACTACCCCGCGAAGGATGGCCGTCGCGGGGAGGCGATATGTTTTCCGATAACCGAGATTGACCCGGCGGAGACCGGGCCGGAAGGCGCTAGCGCCGCCACGCCGGATATCGCTTAAAACTTTTGGTCTTGGTCGATCTGCCATGACAGGAAAGGGAAACAGGGCCCAAGGAAGGAGCCCACGCTATTCATTGTATCACGCTGACTCAAGGACGCGCAGAGACCAGCAAACAGGAGTGAAAAACGCCGTTCGTGATTCGTTCCCGAACGGCGCAGGCACATCGCCGGTCTCCACAACTACTTTTCCTCAACTGCCGCCTTTTCTTTTTCCCGCTCCGCCTTCTTCTCTTCGGATTCCACCTTCACGTCCTCGATGGCGACGGGCGCGACTGGAACCACCTCTTCGGCCATCATCTCGGTCACCGTGACGAGCACCGATTCCGGATCAACAAGGATCTTGACCCCAGCCGGGACGACAACGTCTTTCACGTAGATACTTTGATTGAGTTCGGCGAGCACCGAAAGGTCGATCTTAAGGCCGTGCGGCAGATTCGCTGGCAAGGCCTCGACCTCTATCTCACTCATGGACTTGTTCAAAACGCCGCCGAGGGCTTTGACCGCCGGCGCCTCACCCGTGAATTCAAGCGGGATGTGCGCCTTGATCTTCTCGTCCAAACGGACCTGATAAAAATCAACGTGCACCGGCGTGCCTTCGATACGGTCACGCTGAATGTCGTGGATCAAAACGGGATGCTTTTCAGCGCCGATCACGACCTCTACGATGGTCGTCTCGCCTGCCGCCTTTAAGACGCGATTAAAATCCTTGGCGCTTATGGACAGGTGAATGTTCGAAATGCCGCGGCCATAGAGTTCGGCCGGCAAAAGCCCCTCCTCCCGGAGCATGCCCACGGCGCCACCCATGGCTTCGCGTTTGGTTGCCTGAAGTTCAATGATTTCCATACGGGGGCTAGCTTAGCAGGGAAAACGGGCCTTGGCAACTAGGCCACAGGATTTCCCAGTGCGGGAACCGGCCTCGCCGTTTTTATAGCAAAACGGCGGGCCTGCCTCTCGCTCCGACGATATTTAAGACGCATGCCAACGAGCGTCGGAGCTCCGAGAGCTTCCCGCGCAGAGAAATCCTGCGCAATATGGGGGATATTGTAAATGTAAACATCTAACCGGAAAATATTTGTGAAATATTGACAAAATATAATAGTATTGTTAAAATATCGCCAGCATTTACGTCCCAACAAAAAACGAACCCAAAAAGGAGGGTTTCGATGAGGAAGTTATTGTTGTTGATTATGGTGATGCTCGCCGCTTCGGTCGTCATCGTTGAGATCCATGACTTCCTCAAGGGAGAACGGCGTGTCGTGCAGGCGGTCTATTCTCCCGGCAAGTTCACGCGGGAGGGAATCGTCCTCGAAATCCACCGCGTGCCGGGAACCGGCGTCGACCGCTGCATCTTCGAGCGAGGCGAAGAGTTCTACGGTGCCACCACCCCGCGGGGTAGCGTTGCCGTCGGAGACACGGTGACGACCGAGTACTGGGAGCTTTTCAACTACGCTAGCAAGAAGCGGGTGACTCTCGGGAAAGACTACCCATCCATTGGCGGTGGCGGCTGGGACCGCTTCGTCACAAAGGTGAACGGCAAACCGATTTCCGACACCCCGCCGCAGTAAGCGACGGCCATCGCATGCCCCGCGAGCACAATGCTCCGCCGGGGCATTGTGTTTTTTAAAGACCGTTAAAGAGGCGGAGGCGGTCTTCGACCACCTTCTGCACCGCGAGAACTGCACCCGGTAATATCTTATAAGGCGCGACCTCGTTTTTATCTTTGGCGAGCGACGCTTCGAGGCCGCGCCGCCAGGCGAGGCGGATTTCGGTATTCACGTGGACGATGGTCATGCCGGCCTTAACGGCGGCCACGAAGCCCTCGTCGGCGGTGCCCGAACCGCCGTGGAGCGTCATCGGGATATTTACGACCGCGGCGAGCGCCTTGATGCGCTCGATGTTCAACTCTTTGTGCGTCTCGCCTCGGACCATCGAAGCCAAAAGTCCGTGCATGTTGCCGACGGCGGGAGCGAGCACATCGACGCCGGTTTCCGCGACGAAGCGGACCGCTTCTTCGGGCGTCGTGAGCGCGCCCTCCGTAAGCGCCGCGCCCTCGGGGACGCTCTCCATAATCTCCGAGGAACTCCCGATGTAGCCGATTTCGCCTTCAATGACTATTTCGGGATTCACGGCGCGAATAGAGAGCACCGCCGCCTTCGTCTGTCGGATATTTTCCTCAAGCGGCAATTTCGAGGCATCGAAAATTATTTCGTCAAAACCAGCCCGGGCGGCCTCGATGGCTTTCTCAAGCGAGTGGGTGTGATCGGCGTTTAAGTAAATCGGGTGTTGTAACTCTTCGCGTAATGTTCGGACTAGGGCGGCAACTTCGCGGACGCCAAGAAATTCACGCTCCCCTTCGGAAACGCCGATCACGACGGGCACGCCAAGCTCGCGCGCGGCCGCGACGATGGCCTTGAGGCCCGCCAGGTCGGAGATATTGAAGTGGCCGAGCGCCCGGCCGGATTGTTTCGCTTCGACGAGCGCCTCCCGGAGTGATTTCATGATGTTCTTGCGGCTTCTACCGTTTCTTGAATACGACCGACCCCTTATCGTAATTTTCTATCAGAAGCCGCTCGGCCGCCATCTCGCCGCCGGCGTACCGGAAGAAGAGCTTGGTCCAGAGCGCCTCCCGCTGGTGGTAATTGAAAAATTCATTCTTTCCCTCCCTAAAGGAGACCTCTGACATTGCGTTGTCCTCAAGGTCAAAGCTCACGATGCGCTCGTTGCCGTGATCAAAAACCGAACCCACCCAGTCGAGGTCGAGCCAGAGTTCCAAGTCGAGATCGGGCCGTTCTTGGCCGAGGGAGGCGAGATCACGCTCGCCCCGCATCCAGTGAATCGATTCGGGATTTACGCGCGGCAGGAAGAGGCGCGGGTCCTGGGGATCGATCTTGGCGAGGTACCGCTGGACGATGAGCCACTCGCCGGGCGCGACCGTCCGGACATCCTTGACGTCGCCCCGAAGCAGGGCCTTGAGCCGCTCGGGAAAACCGGGGCCCGCGGCGTACCGCCGGAAGAGCTTGGAGTAGAAATCAATCTCGTGGAAGTAGTGCAGGAGGAGGGCGAAATCACGCACGAATTTGCCTTGGATGTCCTCGCTGATGGCATTCAAAAAAATGACGCCGAACTCCTTCAGGTGGCTCACGTTGTGGTGTTTTTTGGCCACAAACTTCTTCGCGATCTCGTGCCACTCGGGGCCAAGCACTTTGATCTCGACGTCCCGTTCTTCAAAATCCGCGGCTGTGAAGTTGCCGTAGCCCTTCTCGAAGGTTTCGTGCATCCATTTATCGCTCTCGATAAACCGGAGCGCGCTCCAGATCTCCGTTACATCGTGATGTTTAAGCATTGTCCCGATGTCCGCATAACCCAAAAACTTGAGGAGGTTGTCGGGCCGGTTCTTCTCTAAAATCTCCGCCCCGAAAGATTTCTTAAGGAAAAAGCCCCGGCCGATCCGGGCAATGCGTTTCGCGAGCGCCGCCGCCCGTTCGAAGTCGTCTTTGCCGGGCGCCGTTTTCAAATAAGCGAGGAGTTGCGTTTCGTGCTGTCCGGCCGCTTCGCGAAGGACGTTTCGTACCTCCTCGGCCCGCACCTCGTCGCGCGCCGCGCCGAGGCCGGCGAGCATCCTTTCAATGTGACGCTCGTTTTCCTCGACGAGATTTTCCACGACGCCGGTCCGGCCGAGCCGCGCGGCCATTTCGCGGTCGAGATCATCAAGCGTGTCCGGGGTGACGCCCAGAATGCGGGCGAGTTTTTCTCCTGCTCCTTTGTTCATGAAATAAGTTTGGTTTGTTTGACGCGGAACGACTGCCATCGGCGCTCGGTCCGGAACGCCCGCCTCGTGATGATGCCCGGCTGGGCGCCAATGGCCTCAACGACCGAGGTGGCGTTGGCGCTCCCCAGACGGATGGCGGCTTCAACGCCTTCTGGTGTGCGGCCGAAGCGAATGAGTCCGGCCACAAAGCCGCTACCGAAAGCATCGCCCGAGCCGGTGCGATCAACGATCTTTTTTTCTTTGAACACGCCGGCATGCCAGATGGTGCGACCATCGGAAACAGCAACGCCCTTCGGCCCGTCGGTCATGACGGCGAATCCCGGCACAAGCTCGTCGAAGGCGCGGAAGAGACCATGAAGATCGTTGTATTTTTTACCGGTCAAGTAGGCGGCTTCTTCGCGATTCAGCGTGACCACGTCAAGCTGCTTTAAGATCGGTGCGAGGCGCTGCGCTCCGAGTTCCAAATAGTATTTCGACGGGTTCATGGCCACGCGCGTGCCGTCAGATTTAAGTTTCGTGATGAACGCAGTGATGACCGAAAGCGGAATCCGTCCGGGGACGATATAGGCCCAGCGCGCCTTGAGGCGCCGGAAAGGCACATCGCGAAGCGTGAGGTCCTCCGAGGCGCCGCGATAGTTCAAAATGGTCCGCTCCCCCGCCCCGTTAGAAGCCGCCCTGCCGAAGGCACGGCTACGGCCGCCTCGGGGCGACCTGTTTCTAACGGGGCCCGCCCCCGTGAGGAGAATGACCGAAGAGGCCGTGGGCGCGCCGGGGTCGATGGTTGTGAGGGCCGCCACATGCTCGCGACGCAAGTCGGCGACGACCGCGCGACCGTACTCATCGCGACCGATCTTCGCGACCGCCGCTGTTTTAAATCCCTGCCGGGCGAAGGTGACGGCGGCATTGGCCGCGCCGCCGCCCACTGTGGCGATCGGACGCTCTATCTCGACTTTGCCCCCCAAGGGCAGGCACTCGGCCTCGCCGGTCGGAAAGCCCAGACGACGGAGATGGGCCGCGTCCTTCAGGGTGCGAAATCTGGAACTCGTGACAAAGGTGTCGCGCGTCGCGGTCCCGATGGTGATAACGTCGAACATATGATTTTCATTATACCAGAAGAGAGGATCATCTTCTCTTCCTCGTTTCCCCTGGGCAATCTTGGGCTACGCGATGTCCGTACCAATCAAACAATAAAATTGATAATGACAAAAACGGTTACTATCCTTAAGTTACAATTGAATCTTAATGATAGTGAAAAAAGCGATAAGCGGGGGTCATTTTGGCCGGGCCTGGCGTCCAGAGGTATCTGGCCCCAGGGCTTATGGCCTCATTATATGACGGCGGAGGCAAAGGGAATGAGGGAGGAGGCTCCGCGGCGAGCTATCCTGCCCGGCGGATAGCGCGCTTCGCAGCAGAAATGATCGCCGGAGCATTCAGGCCATAAGCAGCAATGAGTTCTTTAGGCGCCCCGGACTGACCAAAAACGTCCTGCATGCCGATAAACTCAATCGGGGTCGGCGCGAGGCGCGCGAGCGCTTCCGCGACAGCTCCGCCCAAGCCGCCCAAGACGCTGTGCTCCTCGACCGTAACGACGGCGCCTATTTTCTTGGCCAGGGTAGCAATCGTTCTTTCGTCTAAAGGTTTTATGGTGTGCGCGTTCAGAACGACACTTCCAATCTTTAGGCGCTCAAGTTCGCGGGCGGCCAAAAGTGCTTCATATAATATCGGCCCGGTACCCACGATAATGACCTGCGGCTTCGCCGACTTCCAGAGCGGATAGGCCGCGCCTGGTTCGAAGGGTGTCGCTTCGGTCGTCATGATGGGCGACTTCTCGCGGGCGAAGCGAAGATACACCGGCCCCCACATCTTCGCGGCGGCCAGGGTCGCCTTTTTGGCTTCGATGGCATCGCACGGCGAGATGACCCGCATGTTCGGGATGACCCGCATCGTGGCGATATCCTCGATGGCCTGATGAGTGGCGCCGTCGGGGCCGACAGAGATACCGGCGTGATGGCCGGCAATCTTCACGTTCGAATCATTGTAGGCCACGGTCGTCCGAATCTGCTCCCAATTCCGCCCCGGAGAGAATGTCGCGTAGGACGCGATAAAAGGAATTTTGCCCGAGACGCCCAGTCCCGCCGCTATCGCCGCCATATTCTGCTCGGCCACGCCACACTCAAAAAACCGCTCGGGGTACTTCTTCGCGAAGGCATCAGAGCGAGTCGATTCGATAAGATCGGCCGAGAGAACGACGACATTCTTGTCTTTGTCCCCCGCCACAAGGACGCCGACGCCAAAACCATCGCGGGTCGGTTTCATCTCGACGGCATCTCCGCCGGAGGCGGATCCTCCTTCGGAGGAAAAAATCTTTGGACTCAATTTTGCGTCGGGGTTAATCATTTTGTGAACTTGAACGTGGAGAGGATTTGGTCCACTTCTCGGCTGATATATGGCACATCCTCTTCGCAATCCACGAATTGTACCGAGAGATGGTTTTTGTTATTTAGAGGAACGCGAAAAATAGGACCTCCACATCCTGCATCTCCCTCCTCAAAATAATAGGAAATTCTGCCGCCGATCAGCCGCCCCCTAATCCGACTTAGGTCTACCAAGCCGTAGAGCGACTTGATCTGACTTTTAATAACCGGCTCTTTGATAACCGAGAGTACTATTTCCCCTCCGCTATTGTCGGGTTGTATGAAAAAGAAACTATCATCTTTTGCATCGTAGCCCTCCTGAAGTCGAGCAGGATATCTAAACTCAAACCCATATTGCTCATTGCGATAGGTTTGCCAACTCGCGGTTTCGCCTTGAGTTGTGGCGGGGCACGCGGCGAACTCGCAATTCGGTCCAGTCCGGCTCACATAACTTCCGTCGGGGCACTGCCTGGCTTCTTGCGTGCAAAAAACAACAGGCTGGGTCGCTTCTCTTTTCTTTACAACGTAATAACCGGCTCCTCCGGCCAGAACCAGCAGGACAACAATAATGGCGGCGACATTCGCGAATCCTTTTAACGAATGCTTATTCATAAATTTTTCTACATTCTAGATTCCACATTCTAAATTCTAACTTAACTTACTGATGTTCCGATCGTATCCGGCCCCTCATGGTTCGCAGATCGGCAAGCGCCGCTTCGGCCTCGCCGGGCTTGAACAGTTTTGAGTGCCAAAGATAATCATTTTCCATAAAACCCACGCCCTTCCCGGGGATGGTGTGCGCGATGATGGCCGTCGGCTGTTCGTGGATCGCCCTGGCTTCGGCGCAGGCGGCCGCGATGTCTTCAAAGCTGTGGCCGTTTATCTCGAGCACGTGCCAGCCGAATGATTCGTACTTCGCCCGAAGCGGCTCGAGCGGCATAACGCGCTCGGTGAAACCGTCGATCTGAATGTTGTTGCGGTCGATGATTGCCGCGAGATTGCTCAAGCGCTCCTTAGCCGCCATCATGACCGCCTCCCAAAGATTCCCCTCTTGATGCTCGCCGTCAGAGAGCAAACAGTAGATACGGTGTTTTTTCTTGTCGAGTCGAGCCGCCAGCGCCATACCTACGCCCTGAGAGAGACCCGAACCCAGTGGCCCGGAGGTTGACTCGAGCCCGGGCAGGGTCAAGCGATGAGGATGGCCCTGGAGCCGCGAATGGAGCCGGCGGAGGGTTTTTAATTCGTCCACGGGAAAATAGCCGGCTCGGGCGAGAGCGGCGTAGAGCACCGGGCAGATGTGACCGTTCGAGAGCAACACCCGATCGCGCTCCGACCAGTCCGGTTGCTTCGGCCTATGATTTAGGATGTGAAAATAGAGGGCCGCAAAGATATCGGCCATACCGAGGGGCCCGGCGATGTGGCCGGAACCGGCGTGAGAGACCATACGAATCACGTCCTCGCGGATCTGATTCGCCTTCATTTCAAGTTCGCGCAATTTAGCGTCTGTTAAATGTTCCATACACTAGATCCGACAAAGATCGGCGTACGCCGCGCCGGGATTCGGCGAACCGAAAACGTAATCTGCCGAAGTAATAATATCGGCCCCGGCGGCCTTGGCGCGCCCGGCGGTCTCCGGGTTTATGCCACCGTCGACTTCTATTTTAGCATTGGGCAAGCGCCGCCGCAAAAAAGATATCTTGTCGAGCACAACCGGCAAAAATTTTTGACCGGCGAGGCCGGGGGTCACCGCAAGCGTTTGGGCGCCAGCGAAACGACCGATGAGATCCGCGATTGGTTCGACGGGCGTCTCTGGATTGATGCCCAGAAAAACCGGCACCTTTCGCGCGCCTGCCATTTCGAGAATGCGGTTCGCGAGCGCCTCGGGCGAGACGGGCACCTTGCGGAATCTGGTATCGGCAAGCGCCTCGTAGTGGACGACGAGCCGCTTCGCGCCAGCCGCGAGCCACTCCGGCACCGCTCGTTCGGGCTCCTCGACCATGAGATGAACTTCGAGTTTATACGGTTCCCTCCACGCGGCCCAAGACGCGGGATCGCTCCAGGTTTTGTGAACGGTGAACCGACCATCGGCAACATCGAGATGGATCCAAGAGTCCTCGGGCAAAAACGTCGCCGCCCGCTCGAGAGCCCCCCGAACGCATCCCTCATCCTGGCAATTCACGACCGGCAGAACTTCCATGGACATTAGACGTTCAGCCCCTCATCGATTTTCTCCACCCGCCGACGGTATCGGGTGTCAGCGCCGAAGGGCGTCGTGAGAAATACCTTTACCATTCCGGCGGCCGCATTTTCATCGGTGAAATCCGCGGCGATAACGAGAATGTTCGCGTCGTCGTCGTGCCGGGAGGCGTAGACCTGGTCGGGCGAAAGCGCGAGATTCGCCCGCACGTTCGGAAAGCGATTGGCGGCGATAGTCATACCGACGCCCGAACCGCAGATAAGAATGCCGCGGGAGGAGATCGAGTCCAAGCTTATTTTCTTGGCCACGGCCCGAGCGTAGTCGGTGTAATCGTCGTCGGGCACGAGCGTAGCGGCGCCGAGGTCCGCCACCTCATAGCCGATACTCGTCGCGTATGTCCGCAGTTTGTTTTTGAGCTCAAAACCGCGATGGTCGGCGCCGAAGTAGATCACCATGTCTTCTATTATACACGATACACGAAACCAAAACCCGCCGGGGGGCGGGCTCTTGCTCTCTGCAAACTAATAGAGCGGGGTCGTTATTCCCGGCTTTATATCGTAACGGGTGGCATCACCTGGACCTTACACCACGAGGCGCTTTGGTTGCCGCGCGTGACCGTGATTTCCCTGGATTCAGGAAGCAGGCTTTTATCGGTTCTTGTGTGGGTAGTGCTGAAGATGGCGGCATTCCCCCCGATCTCCGGAGCGCCTCCCGGGGCTGACCAGCTGAAGTCGCCGTTTCCGCCCGAAGCCGAAACCTTCACGAGCTGTCCGCTCGCGACCTGCTGGAATTCCGGCGAGCACCTTACGGACGTGGGCGGAATCTCGCCGTTTATCGTGACCGTGAATTTTCCGCTCCCCGACCGGCCGTTTCCGTCATAGGCGGTAAGGGAAAAGGTATAGCTCCCGGTCTTGGTCGGGTTCCCCTTCAAGGCCACCCGCTCTGTCGGTTGCGGGCACGGAATCGTGAAACAATAGATGTTCTCCTGGGAAAGCGTGAGTCCCGGAGGAAGCTCGCCCTCATTGGCCGCCCACTTGTATGGCCTATCGCCGCCACTTGCGATAAAGGCCGTCAAGAAATCCTGCCCGACGACACCCGTGAGCGCCCTCGATTCGCTCCGCACCGAAATGGTTGTTCCTGGCGGCTCGCTTATCGGTTTGAGCGCAATGGTCAGTGCCTGGTCCACGTTACCGGACATGGTAACGCTCTGCTTGGCCGGATTGTATCCCGGCGCCTCGACGGCAACGGTGTACCCGCCGGCGGCGAGATTTAAGAAGACGGCGGCGCCTGTCTGGGTGCTGGCTTTTGCAACGGCCTCGCCCTTCTCATTGTAGAGAACGACGGTGGCATTATAGATAATGCCGCAGGTGATGGGCCGCGTGGGATAACTCTGACCCACCGCCGATGATTGCGGTTGCCAACAACTAGAGTTCGCCGATGTTACCGCAACCTGAAGAGCGCTCGAACCGATAACGACCGGTTTCGAGAGGTCGCGCACCGTAGCCGCCTTGACCGAGATGTCCGCGCCCGGCTGCCACAGCCCATAGATATTAAGGGTGTCGCCAACCGAAATTGACCACACCTCGAGAGGATTGCGATTCCGATCGATAACTTTAGTATCCTGGCCGATCGCTACCCGGTATCTCTGCACGAATGGTTTCGGAGGCCAGATTGCGGGCATTGATGTCCCGCCCGCCGACTGACTGTCGCTCGCTTTGATTCCCATGGGGCATGGCATCGCTACTCCCTGGCCCATTTTTTCAAAATCGAGGCAGGGCGAGATGCTCTTCTGGGCCACGACGATCGTGGTCGGAAGATTTTTATTGAGCGGTCCCTCGACGACCTCGACATTATTTAGCTGGATGTATTTCGCGACCGCTGGCTTGTCGAGATTACGGACAATGAGCGCCTGGAGAGTATGCCGATCCGGGTCCATAAATCCGTAAACATTTATTCTGTCACCGACTGCCATGTCGGCGAGCGTCGCCGGCTGCCGGTTACGAAGGAAGAGGTGCGTCTTCGCCGTCACGCCGATGTTGTAGAGAATTTCGGGCGACAGGGGGCAGGGCATCGGACGGCTCGTTTTGTCGCTTTCGTTTTCGTATTTATTGCACTGAGCCCCAGAACCGCGAGAGGCCGCGATAACTGCGATAACGCCATCGCCGACAAAGTCCGATCCCCAAGTGCCGTCGTCCTTCAATAAAGTCGGCACCATAATGACGCTATCAATGCTCAAATTATTGAGCTGAACGATTTCGTCATTAGACGTATCGCTGTCGAACTGATTCCTTAGCTCGGCGAAAACGCTGGGCATTACCTGGGTAGCGCTGCCAGAAACAACCCCGCCTATAACGGCGTCAACCGATGGCACTGCGCTATTTTTCGATTGGCCGAGGAGTCGTTCTTTGAGGGCGTTGATCTGGTTTTGTAATTCCTGAATTTTCGCGAAAAGCGCGCTCGTATTGTCCCCGGCGCTGGTCGTCTGGGCCCGGCCCGCCTGCGGCAAGGCCATGAAGCCGAAGATCATGAGAGTCGCGACCGTTCCGACGATTAATTTCTTCATGGTGATTATTTAATATATCGAAATTTGATGAATAATATCCGACCCGGACGACTGGTTATTATCTATGACGAAAACTACCCAGAAATCTTACCCGGGGTCAAAAAGGCGCCACCGGGAACTACTCCCGTTATTATACCACAGAAGAGAAAAGCGCCCTTAACCGAGCGCCTCACCGGCCGCCACAACATGGGCCACCAGCGCATTGGTATAGCCAAATTCGTTGTCGTACCAGGAGTAGACCGCGCAGAGGTCGCCATCCACCACTTTGGTGAGCGAGAGGTCGACGAGGGCCGGGTGGGGTTCGCCTACGATATCTGAAGAAACGAGCTGATCGTCAGTCACCGCCAGTATTTCCCGCCAGCGTGGTTCGGCGGCGGCGGCGCGGAGAAATCCGTTCACCTCCTCGACGGTCGTTCCTCGCGCGGCGAGAAAAACGATAGCTGAAAGCGAACCCGTAATGACCGGCACGCGCATGGCCATGCCGTCGAACTTGCCCTTCAGTTCGCCGATCACGCGCGCCACCGCGATCGCCGCCCCGGTCGTAGACGGCGTGATATTCGCCGCCGCCGCGCGTCCGCGACGGTAATCATTGCCCTTCACGGGACCATCAACCAAATTCTGCGTCGCGGTGTAGCCGTGGATGGTATTTAGAAATGCCTTTTTAACGCCAAGCTTCTCGACGAGGATCTGCATGACCGGCGAGGCGGAATTGGTCGTGCAAGAACCGTTCGAGGAGATCGTGCAGATGCCAAGATCGTGCTCATTGACGCCCATGAGGATCGTGCGCGCATCCGCGCTGTCGTCGTCTTTGGCGGGCGCCGTGAGAACGACGCGCTTCGCGCCGGCAGCTTTGTGCACCGCCGCTTTCTCGAAACTCTCGAAAACGCCGGTCGACTCGACGACAATGTCGACGCCCAAGGCGCCCCACGGGAGCTTGGTGGCGTCTTTCTCTTGAATGAAAAGAATTTCTTTGCCGCCCACGACAAGATATTTTTTACCGTCGCGCTCTACCGTCTCGACTGCCACGCCGTACCGGCCATAGGCCGAATCGAAACGCAAAAGATAGGCGAGGTTCGCGAGGTCGCCGAGGTCATTTATCGCCACAATCTCAAGCTCGGGCCGAGTGAGGGCGAGTTTTAAAAAAGATCTCCCGATTCTCCCAAATCCATTGATTGCAATACGAGCCATAGTAGTTGGTAAGGATTAGGCCGACTTGCCCGCCAAAGCGACGTGGCGGGAATCGTTAAT
>JBBUDB010000014.1:0-5428 GCA_038057515.1 Patescibacteria group bacterium
TTTGCTATACTAACAGCATGACCATAACCAAGCGGGATATTAGAAATATCATAATCATCGGGGCGCTCGTCGGGCTTCTCGTCCAGCCGGTGATTATAAATATCGGCGCTGAAAAAATTGGCAGTATTTTGCCTGCGCCAATACTCGCGCTCCCGTTCCTCGTGCTCCAGGTGGCGGCGTTCCTGGCCTTCGCGATCCTTGCGCCTGTCGCGCTCTACATCGCGTCGGTCGTTGCGCGCTTCGTGCCTGTCGTGTACCAGATCGCGAAGTTCGGAGCGGTGGGCTCTTTGAACAGCTTCGTGGACTTTGGTGTCTTGAACACACTACTTTTTCTTTTTTTGAACAGCACCCAGGCCGGACCGCTTTACAAGGTTTTCGTCGGTATTTCGTTCCTCGCCGCAACCACCAATAGTTATTTTTGGAACAAGGCCTGGACATTCAATTCGGGCGAGAAGGTCGAACGATCCCCCCGGGAAGCCATCACTTTCTATGCCATCACCACGCTCGTCTTTCTCGTGCATGTGTCCGTTGCGGACTACGTCGTGAACACGCTGGGCCCCTCGACCGGCTTCTCGCCCGCGCTCTGGGCGAACGTCGGCAAGCTCTTCGGCATCTTCTCGGGCATGACCTTCAATTTCTTGAGCTATAAGTTCATCGTTTTCCGCAAGAAACCGCCGGTGGCGCCGGTTGCCGTGGCGGTTTAAGGGGGCTCCGGTTTTGGTTTTTGGCGAAGCTCTGCCTGCTCGCCTCGTTGCCGCCCCTGGCGAGCCTCGTTTGCGGCGGGAATTCTTGGCGAAGCGCAGGCTTGCCTTGCCACGAAACCAACGGTGTAGCGCAGGTCGGCGCAGGCGGGGAAATCACTCAATCATCAACAAAGTCGATAACATACCAACAAACTTGAGAATGTTGGTATGATGTTGTGTAGAGTGTATAATGCAAATATGGGGAAAATGAAAACGGCGAAACAAATGGAGCGGCACCTCAAGGGCATGGCAAATCATCACCGGATTGAGATACTGTTGCTTGTGGCGGAGCGCGGTGGGATAACCCTTGAAGATATCATTGAGGCGCTCGGCGCAAACGGGAAAACCATAGGAGAACACGCGCGGCGGCTCTACCAGGCGGGACTGATCAACAAAAAATACCGCGGCAAATTTGTGGAGCATGCCCTGTCGCCATACGGTAAAACATTCGTCGGCTTTCTCAAGTCATTTCAACGCACATAACAACATCCTTACAAACTGGAGTTTGTAAGGATGTTGTTAGCCAAAAATTATGATGTCGAAGTATGTATGATACCGAAATATGATGGTGGGGGGTCCCGCCGCGATGGGTTGCGCTCTTCGCGAAAGTATGCTATGCTGCACGTAAGTGAATGGGTGAGCGGTATCTCGGCGACGATATCGATCGAGATATGCCCCTAATCTGTTTGGCTAAAGCCCCCGCAAGGGGGTTTTGGTTTTTTTATAATAAAAACCCTCTTGCGGGGGAAGGGGGTCGGCAAAGCTGAGCTTAGCTCTGGGAAACGGGAGTTTCCCCGTGGCGGAGCACACGAACCGATGGGTTCGTGGGAGCGAGTTGCTGTATAGCTACTCGCGACCCGCAAGGGGGTTTTAGTTTTGCCTTAGTCGCCAGCGCTATTGGTAGGAGCTCTCGCGTCGTATCTAACCGGCGGGCACGCATATGCCCGCCGGTGATTAATTTTTTGGCGTTTGAAATCTTGGTGTAATCGGGTACTATGAAACGGTACGGCCCGTTTCGAGGGTCGCGAGAGAAAAATGGTTTTCGGCGGGGCACGTCCTTTCCGAGGGCCACTGGCAGAGCACTCATTCATTACAAACAGAATTGGAGGTCACCACCGGTGGCCCTCCGAGCGGAGTGTGCGCTTCCACATCTCGCGGTCCTCGAAGCCGGCCGTAAGGGTAAAATTATTTTTTATGAGATGACCTTCGAAGAAAACGTATCGCTCGCAAAATACAGCCACTATCAAATCGGCGGCCCCAGCCGCTATTTTTTTCTAGCCGAGACCGAAGCCGAAGCCCTCGCGGCGCTCCGTGAGGCCCGCGCTCGGGGATTAAAAATTTTCATTCTCGGCGGCGGTACGAATATTCTTTTTGCCGACGAAGGTTTCGATGGGCTAGTGCTCAAGGCGGATTTTAAAAATATCGATGTCGATGGCAACGAGATTGTTGTCGGCGCGGGTGTTGCGGTAGCCGATCTGGTGCGAACGGCGGAGGAGCGAGCTCTCTCCGGCTGGGAGTGGGCGGGCGGTTTGCCGGGAACGGTTGGTGGCGCGATTCGCGGAAATGCCGGCGCCTTTGGCGGCGAAACAAAAAATTCGGTGGTCACGGTTACGAGCATCAACACGGAAACTCTTGCGCGTCACGAGCGCTCGCGCGAAGAATGCCGATTTGGTTATCGTTCCAGCATTTTCAAAGAGATCGGCGGCACCGAACTCATCGTTTCGGCGCGATTTGCGCTTACGCCGGGCGACGCCGCGGCGATTCGGGCGGTAGCGGAAAAGAATATTGCCTATCGCCGCGAGCGGCACCCCATTGAACTGCCGAACATCGGCAGTATCTTCAAAAATATTCCGGTCGAGCGCGTTTCCGAAGCGGTGCGGAGCGCCGCGGCGCACGCAATAAAAAAAGATCCCTTCCCGGTCGTGCCGGCGGCGTACCTTATCGCCGAAACGAAACTCGGCGGGAGAACGCATGGCGGGGCGATGATTTCGCCGAAGCATCCTAACTTCATCGTGAACACGGGCGGAGCAAGCGCTGCGGACGTGCGTGCGCTTATGGGTGTCGTGCGCGCGGCGGTGCGCGAAAAATTTAGCGTTGAACTTGAGCCAGAAGTGTTCGAAGTCGGTCCATAGTAGGCAAACACTGCCTTCGTTCGCTATTTTGCGAAGCGGAGAGCGCGATGTTCTTCAACGAGAAAATATTTTTTTCGGAAAAATTTTGGCGTGGAACGACCGAAAATAAAGTTATCCACAGATTTTTCAAAAAGAGGAAAATCAATTTGCTATACTTTGGGTGTAGTAAAAGGGTGAGAGAAAATTTATAGAACTTTCACTCTCTTGCATTCAATTGGGGAGGTCGGCAACCCAGTTACAAAATAACAAAAAAATTTCCGCCATGGCCAAGAAAAAGAAAGCGGCGAAGAAGAGCTCGAAGAAGCGGGCTTAACTTCACCGTCCCCGGAAAACCGGTCGCCTAAAGCGACCGGTTTTTCTTTATTTTGATTGTCCGGCCCGGCCGATATATACTAGGGTTATGAAGATAACCATAAAGGCCACCGGCCTCGATATAACCCCTAGTTTACATACATTTATCGAAGACAAACTGGGCGGACTCCAGAAGTTTATCCGACGCTTTGACGAAGAGGGCCTCCCCAAACTTCATCTCGAAATCGCCCGGACGACCCGCCACCACCGCCATGGCGAGGTGTTTATGGCCGAGGCGAACTTGCAGTTGCCGAAAAAAATTATTCGGGCGACGCGCGATGATATCGATGTGCGCGCGGCAATCGATAAACTGAAAATGAAACTCCGTCTCGAGATCGATAAGTACAAGACGCGCCACGATCCAAAGGAGGCGGTGAAGCGCGCGACCAAAAAACGCGTTTAACGGATGCTCGGATTCTTAAAACAAATTTTCCGCTCCGATCCCCTAGAGCGGCTTCGACCCATCCTCGCCGAGATCAATGCGCTTGAGGCGTCAGTCGCGCCGCTTACCGACGAGAGCTTGCAAGCGAAGAGCGATGCCTTGCGCATCCGCGCGCGAGCCGGGGAGCCGTTCGACGAATTTCTCGTTGAGGCCTTCGCGCTCGCGCGCGAGGCGGCGAAGCGCACCTTGCGACAACGGCCGTTCGATGTGCAGATCCTCGGCGGCTTAGTGCTTCACGGCGGCGCGGTGGCCGAGATGATGACCGGTGAAGGCAAGACCCTGACCGGCGTCGCGCCGACATATCTTAATGCCTTGGCCGGCAGGGGCGTTCACATCGTGACGGTCAACGAATATCTCGCTCGCCGCGATGCGGTGTGGATGGGACAAATTTATCGCGCCTTGGGACTTTCGGTGGCGTGCCTCGTGCCGAACGGCGCGTTCCTCTATGATTCCGAATGGCGCGTGAAGGAAGAGGGCGAAGCGGCAGAGGACACCGCGCGCGACACGACGGGCGCCTTCCTCGTTCAGCAGGATTTTTTGCGACCGATCTCGCGCCGCGAGGCCTACGCTTGCGACATCACCCACGGCACGAATCATGAGTTCGGTTTCGATTATCTGCGCGACAACCTCGCTTATAGCCCAGCCGATCAGGTCCAGCGCGGTCATCACTTCGCCATTATCGACGAAGTTGACTCCATTCTCATAGACGAGGCCCGGACGCCTCTCATTATCGCCGCGCCCGACGCGGAATCCAGCGAATTCTACAAAACCTTTGCCCGAGTGGCCGCTCGGCTCGAGCCCCAAATCGATTACGACGTCGACGAGAAGCTCAAAAGCGTCACGGTGACGGATTCGGGCATCGAAAAAGCCGAAGCGGCCGTCGGCGTACAGAATCTGTATAGCCCCGAGAATATCCGCTTGGTGCACTACTTTGAGGAGTCCCTGAAGGCCCGGGCGCTCTTCCGAAAAGACAAGGATTACGTGGTTAAAGACGACCAGGTGTTCATCGTGGACGAGTTTACGGGGCGTATTTTGCATGGCCGACGCTACAACGGGGGGCTCCACCAGGCCATCGAAGCCAAGGAAGGCGTGCTTGTTAAGGAAGAATCGCGCACCTACGCGAAGATCTCCATCCAGAACTACTTCCGGATGTACGGCAAGATTTCGGGCATGACCGGCACGGCGCAGACCTCCGCCGAAGAGTTTCACAAGGTTTATGGCTTGGAAGTGATTTCGGTGCCGACGCACCGGCCGATGATCCGCGCTGACGCCGAAGATCTTATCTATAAGGATTCAGAGGCGAAGTGGCGGGCGGTCACCGAAGACATCAAGGCGCGCCAGAAAAACGGCCAGCCGGTTCTCGTCGGCACCACTTCCGTCGAGAAAAACGAGATCGTCTCGGCATTTCTCACCAAGACCGGAGTGACGCACGAGGGTTTGAACGCCAAGAATAACGAACGCGAAGGCATGATCATCGCCCAGGCCGGTCGGCCGGGGGCGGTGACGGTCGCGACCAACATGGCTGGCCGCGGCGTCGACATCATCTTGGGCGGCAACCCGCCCATCCTCGAAGAGACGCAGGCGATCCGCGAGCGGGGCGGCTTGCACGTCATCGGCACCGAGCGGCACGAGGCCCGGCGCATCGATAACCAACTTCGCGGCCGCGCTGGCCGCCAAGGCGACCCGGGCTCATCGCAGTTCTATCTTTCGCTCGACGACGACCTCATGCGCATCTTCGGCGGCGACCGCATCAAGGGGCT
>JBBUDB010000015.1:0-11383 GCA_038057515.1 Patescibacteria group bacterium
GACACGGCCGAATTCCGGTATATATTAGGCAGAAAGAAAGGAGGTCCCGAATATGGGACAGCACATCGACGAGGCCGTGCGCTTGGCCAAGGTCCAAGAGGTCGTGGACCGGGAGATCAAGGAAAGGCTTTCGACCGCCAACGTGCTCGGCTGGGGGAACGTGGACCGGACTCCCTTCGTGCACGATGAGGCGTTCCTGCGCGTCCTCAATGCTCTCATCAAGCACGGCCGAGCCCCCGACCTCGAAAACGTCGTCATCGAGGCGGGAGAGTTGCACGGTGTCTCCGCTGGCAGGATCGCGGTGGGTTGCGGCGCCGCGCCGGAGGACATCATCGCCCACATCTTGAAATAGCCGCCTGGTCGTCTTAGACGGACGGGCGCGGTCATCGACACACCCCGAAGCCGTATAACGGCCAGGGGTGTTGGATTTTTTTAATGCACGTTCTCTACGCGTCCTCTAATTTTTCGGCCTCATCGATTGCCTTCTTCAAATCATCACGGGCCTCCTCGTCGGTCATCTTGGGCAACAACTCTTTAGCCAAGAAAAGATTCATGCTCTGATCACTCTTAAATTTCTCGAGCGACATTTCCGGATCTTCAGACAGACCTAGCCGCCAGATGAGGTAGCCAGCCATTTCTTCGGCCGTGGCATCCACGGCAGGAATCCCCTCTATATCTTCAGGGCCAGGGCCTGGCCGAAGAAGTCCGGGCAACAACTCCTCCGGTGGTTGCTCTCCGGACGAGCCGTCGAAGTTATTTTTTTCTAATCCTTCTCCTTCCATAACGGCATTATTATAACATTTACGAAAAAGTTTTAGAGATCAGATAGTGGTTTTTCCCGTACAAAGCGAAAGTGGGAGGATTCTAACCTTCGATACTCTTGCGGATATACCGTTTTCTCCGCGCATGGCATTGTTCGTTTTACCCTATTGCTCTCTATTCTAGTTTTTTGCAAAACATTAAAATAGATTCGGCGCGGGGTGTGAGCTTATGACGAACGCTGGTTCCTTCATTGCGCTTCATCACCAATCCAGTGATAGCAAGCTTACGCATGTGGTCCGAAGTATTCTCGTATCCTATATGCAACTTTTCTGCCACTTCATCTACCGAAAGTTCCGGCTCGCGCTTTAAGAGATCGAGTATCTGGAGCCGTCGATGATTGGCGAATCCTTTGACTACCCGCTCGAGTTTTCGATAATTAGTTACCATCACTTTCTAGTATACACCTTACGCCTTCTTAATGCTAGTCTTTTGCAAAATAATAGAATAGATATCTGAAAAAGGAACGGTGATGCTTGGATTCTGGCGAGGAAATACCATGCCGGGGCGCTTTGCGCCGAGGCATCCTCCTCCCAAAATCGGGGTTTGGATAAAATGCGGTGTATTCTGAAAATAGTTCGAACGCATTTCGCCGCCTTCGGCGGCGAGGAGGCCCCGCCCGCAAGCGCGGCTCCACCGCACCGATGACAATTTTCCGCCAGAGGCGGATCTGCCTCCGGCACGACAGGTTTTTTGGCAGTTTGAAATGTTCTCGGCTTCGCCCTTCATTTTGCCCGCCCCGCCTATTTCGAGCCCGCCGAAGGCGGACGAGAACAAAATTCCGTTCAAGCTATCTTTAAGATACACCGCCAGGTGGAAAAATGCAAATTTGCAGAGGTTGCCTCGCGGCGCGAGGCAGAACTTTTTCGCTTGCAAAATTCCAACTGGCGGAGGGGGTGGGACTCGAACCCACAAATCCCGTAAGGGATTCCGGTTTTCAAGACCGGTGGAATAACCATTATCCGACCCCTCCTTCTTAATAATTTTTCAACCAATTTTTTTCTAAGTGATGCGAAATGGGATACCACTCGGCCACGCTTCCGTTGCCTGCGATTATGGCGCATCTTCCGGAACGCGTAAAGTTAATTGTCGTGCTGTTGCATCCGCCGCCGGACGAAGATGAAGATTGCCGCCAGAATCCCGCCAATGAGAAGGATCAAAAATATCCACTTCGCGATCAGCCAGGCCAAGCCAAACGACGAGTTATCCGGCGACGGTTCCGGCTCCACGTTGGGAACGGCGCTGTCCTCGTCTACCGTGACGCTTCCCGCCGCTTTAAGATTTTCCGGATCGTAAACATTTACAACGCGACCCTTCGGATTATAAGTAGCGGACACGATGACTTCGCCAGCGCCTCGGGCGCGAAACTCGCCGCTTCTTTCGGAGAACAAAACGATGGTGTTTGACGATATCCACATTGCCTGGCCGGTGACGTCCCGACTCGGTTCGGCGCCGTCGCCATCGGGGTCGTAAAGCGCTTTGAACTTCACGACCTCTCCGATTTTCAAAGTCGCCGCCCTCGGCTCGAGCACCAAAGTGGAATTACCCGCCGCCCTCATCCTAAGAATATCGCCTCGGGCCGTGCCCAGAGAACTATTCACCACCAGACGATAGTAGTATTCGACCCCCGGCGCAAGATTCGCCTCAAGGGTAACATCTTGCCATTCACGACCCGACCCCGCGGATTTTTTCTCCGTGAGCGTCCCCAATGACTCTGCCGGGCCGTATTCGAACCAGACCGTCGCGGCGGCGCCATTTGGATTTACCGAACCATTGAGATTGGCGAAGGTTTGAGAAATATCGGTGGCGGAGACCGTTCTTGCGAGCGGCTTTCCCGGCGGCTGGTAGACGCTCACCGTCGCTATCGCGGTCCGCCCGTTACCGACCGCGCGGACGGTCGACTTCCCCGCCGCCCTCCCCCTGAATGCGCCGCCTCCTTCCGAAACGAGCACGCCCTCTTGCGACGAGCTCCAGATCACGCTACCCGTCACCTCCTCCCGCGCTCCGGCCCCAGAACCATCGGCGTCGTAGTACGCCTTGAGGAGCGCCCTCCCGCCGATGCTGATTCCCTTTGAGGCCGGTTCGATGACAAGTGTCGGATTGGCCGTAGGCGGGGGGGGCGGAGTGCCGGCCACATTCACCGTGACGCTGTCCGAAGCGGAACCGCCCCCGCCGGAGCAGGCGAGCGTGTAGATCGCGGAGGAGGTAATATATGCAATCTCGTTACCATCCGTGCCCGAATAGCCGCCGGGATCCACCGAACAGGAAGTCGCGTTCGTTGAGTTCCAAGAAATGGTTACGGACGCGCCCGATGAAATCGTGATGGACCCGCCACTGCCGTTCGCCTTGATGTCGGCGGTTACCGGAGGCGGCGGAGGTGCCGTATCTGGACACTTAACGACATTCGAGGCCACGCCCGCCCAGGCCTTGTGAACGTAGTCGTAGGTGTGTTCGGGCAACACATCCGTGTCGGTGTATGATGTTTTTCCATCTGCGGATATTTGGACGGTGATTCCCCCATCCGTCCGCTTGTTAATCGCATTGGAGTCGGCCCCGGCCGGCATGGTCCAGGTGAGCACGTTTTGCGTCTCGCCGCAGACTACCGAGAGCACCGACGGGGTCTGCGCGACGGCTCGGGGCGAAAGAACCACGAAGAGCGCGACCGCGCCGACGCTAAGCACACCGAGGACGGCGATGAATTTTTTCATGGAGTTATCGGATTTAGCATGCCAAATGACGGGGACGACACGTCAGTACCCGCCAGAAATTTTCCCCTTCACGTACCACGTCCCGGCGCCAATGACGGCAATGAGAGCGACAAAGCCAAAGATGGTCGCTATCCCCTGCCACGGAGAAATGACGATGGGAGGCGTGCTCGTCGGTTCTTCGGGCGGCGCGAGCTCCACCGTCGCGACTGATTCCGTTTCCGGTTGGTTCACGGCAAGAACGCCTTCGGCCGACACGTTCGAGATCTCGTTTATGTTCGTGACCGGGCCGGCCGCGTTGTATACGACCGCGACGGTCGCCTCGCCCGCCACAATGCCACGGAAAACGCCGCTCGATTCGTGGGAGGCAACGTTGGTGGCCGACGAAAGCCAGATCACGTCGCCGGTAACATTACGCCACGCCTGTGGCCCGGCGCCATCCGGGTCGTACCAGGCCGCAAATGACGCCGTTTTGTCAGCATCCGTCTCCATATTCCGGGGTTCAATAACAAGCTCGGGGTTTCCGGCGGCGGTCAGTTTCTGCGTCTCGCCGTACGAAGCGCCGAACGCATTTTGCGCAACAACGCGGTAGAAATACTCCGCGCCCGACCGGAGAAACACGTCTTCGTTCGCGGCGATCCAGGCACGATTCGTTCCCAGGGCCTTTTTCTTCGTCGTATTACCGAGAGAAGCCGTTCGGCCATACTCAAACCACGCCATTGTCGCCGCCCCGTTCGGATTCACCAAGCCGCCGAGATTGGCATATGTCGTGCGAATATTCGTTGCTCCCGTCGTGCGGGCCAGGGGTTTGACGCCGCCCTGGATCACTTTGAGCGTTGCGGTCACGGTAAGCCCGCGGTAAATCGCCCGAATGGCCGACTCGCCGGCGCGCTCCGCGAAAAATCTGCCGCCGCCAAGATCTTCGGCAACACCGCTATTTGACGACTCCCAGACGGCGTCCGCCGAAACGTCCTGTTCCGCCTGCGGCCCGGAACCATCGAAGTCATACGTTGCCTTAAACAATGATGTTCCGCCCACGCCGAGAGTTCGTACCGATGGTTCGATTGCGAACGTCGGATTGGCCTGCGGAGGAGGTATGGGCGGGGGGGGCGGGGGGGGCGGAGTGCCGGCCACATTCACCGTGACGCTATCGGTTGCCTCGTTGCCCCCGCCGGAACAGGTAAGGGTGTAGGTTACGGAAGAGGTGATGTCTTCTGCGATTTCGTTGCCGGTCGGACCCCAATAGCCGCCGGGATCTACCGAGCAGAAGATCAGATTTGTAGAGTTCCAGGTGAGCGTGACCGACGCGCCGGACGAAACCGTGATGGGTCCATTACTGCCGTTTACCTTAATGTCGGCGGTGGGCTTCGGGGGAGGCGCTGAATCCGGACAGGTAACGACATTGGAGGCCACGCCCGCGAACGCCTTATGTCTATAATCGTAAGTGTGTCCGAGCGATACGGCCGTATCGGTGTATGATTTTCCCGTGGTGGGTATTTGGACGGTGATTCCCCCATCCGTCCGCTTAGTAATCGAGTTGGAATTAGCCCTGGCCGGCATGGTCCAGGTGAGCACGTTTTGCGTCTCGCCGCACACCACTTTAAGTACCGACGCTGACCCGACGGGGGCGGGACCTGGGCCTGGCTTAGGACCTGGACCGGGCTTAGGACCTGGACCGGGCGGCGGCGACGGCGGAGGGGTGGCGGCGATAATGGTCACGAGAACATCCTTTTTGATGAGGCCCCTGATGGGCTCGCCCTCGGCACACATAACAGAGAATGTTGTTGCTCTGGTGATATTGGAAATAACGAGACTGCCGTTGAGCCGGTCAGTAAGCGCAAAAGCCCACTGGGAATTTTCGGGTACGGACCACGCGCCGCAATCTGTAAGAGTCGTAGTCCAGGAAAGGGTTATGCTTCCTCCAGATGGAATCTGCGTCGGGCTGGCGCTTAAGGTTATGCTAGGGGCGGGGGCGGGGGGGGGAGGTCCGCCGCCGCTGTCGGGCGGGAGCTCGGGGTCCAGCAGCGCCATAACCCTGACGGGCGAGAACGCTCCGAGAATCGCGATTGCCAAAACGCCGACCAGGCACCACAAAATGAAACGCTTCATTAGATTTGAGTATATCATAATGCCAACCGCATGCCAGCAGACAGACAATAACTCGGTGCGCGTGGCCCACCCCCACCGGCGGCCTCCGGCGGGTCTCACGGGAATATACGCATGGATGGTTTTATTCATATATCGAGGCAGATGATAGATGCCTGGAAATTTGGGGGGGGTTCCATTTTTATTGACATCAAATCGATATATCGGCATACTCCAGGCCAGAAGAAAGGAGGCCTGCGAATGGCCGAAACAGCCGCGAAAGTCGAGGTCGAGGAGCCGGTTATCCTCGGGAGGGTCGCGATCGCGCCGGTCGTGCCGACCCGACTCGAGCATCACCGTAGCTTGCCGCCGGGGCATTACAACCTCATCCTGGGGAATGGCCGCACCGGGACGGTGAACGTCCTGCGGGTGAGCCACACCATAACGCTTTACGTTGTGTTGTGGGTCGCTGTAGGTCGGCGGCTTCTCAACGAATTCGAGGTCACCGAGGACGGCGCCGTAATCAACGAAGAGGGGGTTCTCGGCGGTCACGAGTGACATCAACGGAAGCATCACCCGAGGGGTGTTCGACAGAACGCCCCTCACTCATTTTTGTGGAGCCAATAGTTACAGAACCGTGACATCGTTTTCCATCCTCCGTAGCTTCAGCGAAGGAAGGTAAGCTATAATTTCCTCATGCGCATCTTCGCCATCGAAACAAGCTGTGATGAAACCGGCCTCGCGCTCGTCGCGGCGACCGGCGGACTGGCGGCGCCAAAGTTCAAGGTGCTAAAAAGCGTCGTGAACTCGCAAATCGCCGCCCACCGTCCCTTTGGCGGCGTGGTGCCGAATATCGCCAAGCGCGAACATTTGAAAAATCTGCCTCTCGCTCTCGCTGAACTTGGCATGAGCGAGCGCGACTTTACGAATGTTGACCTTATCGCCGTGACTTCCGGGCCGGGACTTGAACCGGCGCTCTGGGCAGGCATCACCTTCGCGCGTGAGCTCGCGAAGAAATACAAGAAACCCATTACCGGCGTGAACCATCTCGAAGGACACTTGTACAGTTTTCTTCTGGCGAAGGAAACTGGAAGCTCCAATTACCAAATTCCAAATACCAAAAGTTTATTTCCAGCTATCGGACTAATTGTTTCTGGCGGGCACACGACCCTCCTTCGCCTCAAAGACATGAGAACGCGCAAGAAACTCGGCGAAACGCGCGACGACGCCGTGGGCGAGGCCTTCGACAAAGTGGCCCGCATCTTGGGCCTCCCCTACCCCGGCGGCCCCGAAGTCGAGCGCGTGGCCGCCAAGGGCAACCCGAAGGCAATCGCTTTTCCCCGACCGATGATAAAAGACAAAAGCTACGACTTCAGCTACTCCGGCTTGAAGACGGCGGTCCTCTATTACGTTAAGGGTCTGGGGTATAGCCACTCGGGCCTGGAAAGTACCGGCGGGCGAAAAAACCTAAACCTTATACCCAAAACCCTATTGGCCGATATCGCCGCTTCCTTTCAGGCGGCGGCGCTCGAACCGCTGGTCGCGAAAACGATGCGCGCGGTCGAGGAGTTCAGCGCGCGGTCGGTTTTTCTTTCTGGCGGCGTGGCGGCCAACAAGCCGCTTCGCAAACTACTCGAGACGGCGGCAAAAAAGCGCGGCGCGAAGCTCTATGTGGCGGACTTCAAGCACAATACCGATAACGCCGTGATGATCGCCGTCGGCGGGTATATAAACTTTTTGCGCGGGAAGCGCCTGCCGCTCGTGGCGAAAGGCAACATGAATGTCTAAGCGAGAAAACAGGACGGCAGAGAGACAGAACAATCAGCAGAAATAAAACAACTACAAAAAAGAACGAGCCCCTCGACGCGTGAGCGCCGAGGGGTGTTGATGAGGGTCCAAAAATCCTGAGGATCGAAGCGCTTCAGCTCTGAGGCTGCTTGCGCGGGCGGACACCGGCGAGGACGCAGAAGCCGCGGAACCTGCGGTCGGGATCGTCCAGGTAGAGCCCGCGGTCCTCCGCGCGGCGGTCCAGGTACACGATGCGACGGTCGCGGTCCGGGTCCAGCCACGCTTCGTGCAGGAAGATCACAAACGGCTTCTTCTCGGAAGTCGTCGTTTTCCCGTGCTGCTCGGCGAAGCGGATGCCGTGCTCGTAGGTCGGGCGTTCCAAACCCTTGTCTTTCAGGATCTTGAGACCTTCTTCCTCGGTGAACGAGCATCCCGGGTCGACGATTTCGATCTCGTCTTCCCACGGGGTCGCGCTCGGCGTGAGCGGGAAGTTGGCCCGAGTGATCCACTCGTTGAACGCGAAGCCCAGGGCCGCGGTGATCTGGTCGGTGTTGTTCGAACCGCCCATCTTCACGCGAAACAGGGTCGGGTCGAGGCCGAGGATCCGCTGGAACTCGTCACGGTTGACCTTAGTCGGGTCGAGCTCCGCGGCGCAGCGGCGCAGGTCAATCAGGAGGCCCGAAGCGAACAACGCTTGCAGTCGGCCGGAGCCGAGAGTTTCAAACACCTCGATGAGATGCTTGGCTTGCGGAAAGGTAGCGTTCGTCATGATGCAACTCCTTCTGCTAGCCCGCTTTGGATTTTCCGCAGGGTAAGTCCCTTGGATTTTTGGATAGGCGGGTTATAGCTTTCAGGCCGTGAATTACCTCATGGACTGGAAGCTATAACCCGCCAATGTAATTTAAAAATTCTACGCTTCATTCTATCATACTTTATACTATTAGTCAATTACATGAAACACTCGTAAACCCTAGGAAAACCGGCTAAAATAGGAGCACTATGCCCAGCACCACAACTCCGAAATATCAGAAAACAAAGCCGTGTCTCGTTTCGCTTCTTAAACGACATGCCGAGACAATGGAAACACGAAGAGCATGAAAAACCCCGAACCGACTAATCGGAGTTGTGGTGCTGGGATGCCCGAGAAGATGCAGTCCCGATACGACCATACGACCGCCGAGCCGGAAACCTACAAGCAGTGGGAGGAGTCCGGTGCCTTCAACCCCGATAAGCTCCCCGATGCCAAGGGCCGGGAGCCGTATACCATCATCATGCCCCCGCCGAACGCGAACGGGCATCTGCACGCCGGACACGCGATGTTCGTGACCATCGAGGATATTATGACGCGCTACGCCCGCATGAACGGGAAATCAGCCCTCTGGCTCCCCGGCGCCGACCATGCCGGTTTCGAAACGCAGGTGGTCTACGAAAAGAAACTTGAGCGTGAAGGCCGCACCAGGTTCGAGATGAGCCGCGAGGAACTATATAAAGAGATTATGGCCTTCACGTTGGAAAATAAAAGCCACATGGAAGGCGAACTCCGCTCTCTCGGCGCCTCCTGCGATTGGTCGCGCGAAAAGTTCACCCTCGATCCGGCGGTCATCGAAACCGTTTATGACACCTTCAAGAAGCTATATGCCGACGGCCTTGTCTATCGCGGCAAGCGTATCGTCTCCTGGTGCCCGAAACACCAAACTTCTTTTTCCGACCTCGAGATTGCCGATGTCGAGCGCGTCGATCCTTTTTATTATTTGCAGTACGGACCGTTCGTTATCGGCACCTCGCGTCCCGAAACGAAATTCGGCGACAAGTACGTCGTTATGCACCCCGACGATCCGCGCTATGCGAACTATGCGGACGGCCAGAAGATCGAGCTCGAGTGGATAAACGGCCCCATCACGGCAACGGTCGTGAAGGACGAGGCCATCGACATGGAATTCGGCACGGGCGCGATGACCATCACCCCCTGGCACGACGCGGTGGATTTCGGCATCGCCGAGCGGCACGAACTCGACCGCGAGCAGATCATCGACGAGCGAGGACGGCTCCTCCCCATCGCGGGCGAATTTGCGGGCATGAAGATCGCCGAGGCCCGAGAAAAAATAATCGCCAAGCTCAAGGGAAAAGGCCTGCTCGTGAAGGTGGACGAAAAATACAATCACGTCGTCCGCACCTGCTACAAGTGCGGCACCGTGATCGAGCCGCAGATAAAGGACCAGTGGTTCGTGAAAACAAAGCCCTTGGCCGAGCGCGCCCTCCAGGCCATCGAGAAAAAGGAGGTGAGTTTCATTCCGGAGCGCTACGAAACCATCTGCCGGCAGTGGCTCGAAAACATCATCGACTGGAACATCTCGCGCCAGATCGCTTGGGGCATCCGCATTCCGGCTTGGTTCTGCGTGCGTTGCGGAGAAGCCAGGGTGGAGCCGGAAATAAAAGCCAAGTGGTTCATCGTTCGGCACGGCGAGACGGATTCCAACAAAAGTAAGCGACTGGTCGGCCAAGGCGACGTGCCCCTGAACGACGAGGGTCGCGCCCAGGCCCGCGCCGCAGGTAAAAAACTGAAAAGCGAAAAGATTGATCTCATCGTAAGCTCGGACCTCGGCCGTTGCCGCGAGACCGCCGCCATCATCGCGGAAGAGATCGGCGCGGAAGTAGCGTATGATCCGGCGTTCCGGGAGCGAAATCACGGCAACCTCGAGGGCCAACTTCGGGAAGATCTCGAGGCAAAACATGGCAATCTATATCGGTACGACGAACGAGTGACCGACGACGAAACGCACAAGGAGGTCGAGGATCGCGTGTGGGTGGCATTTCAGAAACATCGCTCCGCGCACGGCGGGAAGAACGTGATTCTCGTGAGCCACGGTGGCGTCATTCGAATGCTCGTGAAACAGATACGCAACCTAACGCCAGAAGATGCCCTGACTCGCCCGAGCGTTAAAAACGCCGAGGTGCTCTCGGTCGACGTCGGCCCAACGTGCCCGACGTGCGAAGGCGACCTCTACGAACAAGACACCGACACCTTCGACACCTGGTTCTCCTCCGGCCAGTGGCCCTTCATCACGCTCGGTTATCCGGACGGCAAAGATTTCAAAAAGCGCTACCCCACCGATGTCATGGAGACAGCCGGCGAGATAATCTTTTTCTGGGTAACGCGCATGATCATGCTCGGCCTCTACGTAACCGGCGAGGTCCCCTTCCGGAACGTCTACCTCCACGGCCTCGTCTTGGACGCCAAGGGCCAGAAAATGTCTAAATCCAAGGGCAACGTCATTAGTCCCTTGGAAATAACGACTAAATACGGCACTGACGCTCTCCGGATGGCGCTGGTCGTCGGCAATACCCCCGGCACCTCGCTCGCCCTCGCCGAGGACCGCGTGCGCGGCTATCGCAACTTTACGACGAAGATCTGGAACGCGGCCCGCTTCGTATACATGAACCGCCAGGGCGGAAGTATGTCGGGAACGCCGAGCGCCGATGACGAAAAGAATCTCGATGAGCTACGCACCGTTAAGGCGGAAATCACCGGTCACATCGAACGCTCCGAGTTTCACCTGGCCGCCGAGAAGGCCTATCACTACTTTTGGCACACCTTCGCCGACAAGCTCATTGAAGCGGCTAAGCCGCGCCTTCAGGGCGATAAGACAGAAGAAAAAGCGGCCGCCCAAGCGACCCTCGAAAAATTGCTTCTTGAATCGATGAAGATGCTCCACCCCTTCATGCCCTTCGTGACCGAAGCCGTTTGGCAAAAATTCCGCCCGGGCACGATGCTCATGATTGAGCCGTGGTAATTTCTTTCCTAGATTCGAACGGTGTCTTTCCCGAAAAGCTCTCGGAGGCAATTGCCGCCTTGACCACAAAGAAACGCAATTGCCGAGAGGCAGCGACCGGATTTTGCTCGAAGAAATCCGGATCGCGGTTTTCGGGAAAGACGCTGTTCGGAGCGTCGTGTTAGAATAAGAAGACGCACGATGCAGCTCATCATC
>JBBUDB010000016.1:0-8962 GCA_038057515.1 Patescibacteria group bacterium
CGCGCCCGAGCGTTCCGCCGGAGCGAAGCGGAGGCGGTCAGTTCCGTTCAAAAAACGTTCGAGCAGAGTTGTATAATTCCACCGCGTAAAATAAAAAACGTCACCCGTAGTGACGTTTTTTATTTTACGCGGTGCCCTCGCCAGGACTCGAACCTGGAACCTTGCGGATAGAAGCCGCTCGCGCTATCCAGTTGCGCCACGAGGGCCCTCCTTCGCTTTCTATAAAAACAGAGCTACGAAGGGCAAGCAAATCTGTCGAATTTGATACTACCCTGGAAATCGGAGAAACGGAAGCCCGTTAGAAGTTTTACAAATGAGCATTTTGTGAGTACATTTAACGCGTGTGCCATGCCATATGGCGGGCCTTGGCCCGTTAGAAATCCATAAATGGCATAGCATGACAACATTCCGAAGTCCTGGGGTAATATCCCCCAGCCAAGAGATTGGTTTTCGCTTTTGGGATTTCTAACGGGCCGTAGTATACCGGCAGTACACGTGTTTTGGGAACACGAAGACCGGGTTCAATTCCCGGCGGCCCGACACACTAGAAAATCTTACCGAGCTTGCGAGGTTTAGATTTTCTTGTGCCCCGCAAAATGCGGGGGTCATAATATATTGGGCGATTAGGGCAATTAGCTCAGTTGGTTAGAGCGTCTCGTTTATTCACCCCGTCAGATTTGGGCAATTA
The DNA here is from genome assembly GCA_038057515.1 of Patescibacteria group bacterium. Lineage (GTDB taxonomy): Bacteria > Patescibacteriota > Minisyncoccia > UBA6257 > 2-01-FULL-56-20 > DATJQA01. Next base: position 689 of record JBBUDB010000016.1, read on the forward strand.
GCTCAGTTGGTTAGAGCGTCTCGTTTACACCGAGAAGGTCGCGGGTTCGAATCCTGCATTGCCCACTGCCCAAATCTGACGGGGCAAGCCGAGTACCTGCCTGCCGGCAGGCAGGGGTCGATGGTTCTCCGCCGAAGGCGGATCCGCCTCTGGTATGAGAATCCTTCCGCGCCCGCCAAACAAAAAAACAGGCCGCCTGGGGCGGCCTGTTTTTGGTTACTCTACGCCGCCGTGAGCTTAAGTTTGAACGGCTTCAATATCTTGTAGAACTCATCACCCTCGAGTGTTTCCTTTTCTATCAAGACGTCTGCAATCTTCTGAAGGATCTTGCGATTATCGGTCAGCACCCGCTCGGCGGTCTTGTAGGCCCGGTCAATGAAGGAGCGCACCTCGTCGTCGATCTTCGCGGCTACCTTTTCCGAATAATCACGCTCGGTCACCATCTCCCGGCCGAGGAAGATCATTTCATCCGTCTTCCCAAACGTCATGGGGCCAAGCTCGCTCATGCCGTATTTCGTGACGAGGCGGCGCGCGAGAGCGGTGGCCTCCTTGATGTCGTTCGAGGCGCCGGTCGAAACATCTTTGAATACTAACCTTTCGGCCATGAAACCGCCGAGCATCATGGCCAGGTCGTTCAAGAACTGCTGCTTTGTCCGCAAGTGCTGCTCTTCGTTGGGGAGTTTCAGGGTATAGCCGCCCACGAAGCCACGGCTGATGATCGAAACCTTATGCACCGGGTCGGAGCCAGTGAGCGAGGCCGACACGAGCGCGTGGCCGCCTTCGTGATAGGCCGTGATCTCTTTTTCTTTCGGCGAGATGACGCGGCTTTTTCGTTCGGGGCCAAGCATAACTTTCTCGATGGCTTCGAGGAAGTCCTCTTCGGCGACCGCCTTGCGGTTTCGCCGGGCGGCAAAGATCGCGCCCTCGTTCATGAGGTTCGCGAGATCAGCCCCCGAGAATCCCGGCGTGCGCACGGCAATTTTTCGGAAATCCATGGGTGAGCCGAGCGTCTTCCCTCCCGCATGAATTCGAAGGATCGCCTCGCGGTCGGCGAGATCGGGCAGGTCGAGGATCACGCGCCGGTCGAAGCGGCCAGGTCGCAGAAGTGCCGGGTCGAGCACGTCGGGACGATTCGTGGCGGCAAGCACGATGACGCGCGTGTCACGATCAAAGCCGTCCATCTCAACCAAGATCTGGTTAAGCGTCTGCTCGCGCTCGTCATTACCACCACCCATACCCGCGCCGCGCTGGCGGCCAACGGCATCGATCTCGTCGATAAAGAGGATGGCCGGCGAAGCGCGCTTGGCGATCGCAAAGGCGTCACGAGTGCGCGAGGCGCCGACGCCAACGAACATCTCGACGAATTCCGAGGCGGAGATGCTGAAGAACGGCACATTGCTCTCCCCCGCCACGGCGCGGGCGATGAGCGTTTTTCCCGTGCCCGGCGGACCCATAAGGAGTACGCCCCGCGGGATCTTCGCGCCCAGATCGGTGAACTTCTTCGGATTCTTCAAAAAATCGACGATCTCCACGAGCTCCTCCTTGGCTTCCTTGAGACCGGCGACATCCTTGAAAGTCACCTTCTCCTTGCCGCCCGTCGAAAGTCGAATGTTCGAACGGCCGAAGCTGAAGGCCTGGTTCACGCCGGTCTTCGCCTGGCGGAACATTATCCAGAAAATGATGCCGATAACGATGATCGGGAGAAGCGTCGGGATGAGAATGCCCAACCAGAATCGCAATCCGGATTCTGCCTCGACCGACACGGCCACTTTTTGGAGCGCCTTGGGATCAACGCCGAGATTCGAAAGCGTTTCCGTCAAGCTCGCTTCGGCCTCCTTCTGCGCGACGGCCTCGGTGCCGTTTGAGAGTTTCAGGGTTAAATTTTCTCCGTTCACGCGAAGTTCGGCCACCTCGCCGGCATTTATCTTTTCGGCCACTTGGTTCAAGCTAAGTTTTTCCGGCTGCTTCGTCGGCGTGAGCGCGGCGGAGAAGATGAGCGAAATGGCGATAAGGGTCACGATGGCCCACAAAATATTCTTAGAAAAGCTGGTCATAGGTAATGGATGAAAAAGCGCCTGCCCGACGACGAGGCCCAAGCATTCTAGTACTCGCGGAAGGGCGCGTCAAAGCGGCTAGACAAGGCCGCGCATAAGCTGCACGCTTTCGCTCTTAAAACGGGTTGTTTCTTCTTTGATGATCTCATCGAGGTTGGGCACGCGAGTTTCAAGAAATTTCAGGATCTCCTCATCGCTTTTCGCCTGCTCTAGGGCGACATCGAACTCAAGCCGACCGGCATCGTCCAAAAGTTGGACTACGCGCCAAAGCACGGCCTCATAGACCACGCGGCCGATGGCGAGGAGGGCTTCGTTGCGCTCGGCTTCCGAAAGCCGGTCGAGGCCGAGATCCTTGGTGATGTCTTGATTTAGAATGTCTGGCATAGTCATCTATCTACTTATTATACATTCTCCTGATTCTGGGGCTGGGCACAATTAGTGAACGTCTTTAAGGAATTCGGCAATGGTCATTTTGTCACGATCTGCCGGACTCAAATTAGCATTGCGCAATAATTCTGCTAACTTAATATGACGCCTGCCAAGAAGAACCGTTACCGAATCGTTATCCGGGTCAGTGAAACTAACGAGTCCTCCGTTTTGGATGTGGTTTTCATGGAAGCGATCAAGGAAATCGCCTATTTTCATACCCCGAATAATGCCGAGCGCATGAACATCGGGTGGATATTCGGCGTTAAAACCGAACGAGGAAAGGAGTTTGAGCTCGTTGGCTCCCATATCGAGACGCTCCAGCATCCATTTGGTCGCTTCGTGGAATCGCTCATTAACGATGTTCTGATCGCCAAAAAGACCGGTAAAGTCAATCTTTTCTCCGGGCTTCAAAGTGCTAAGGTCGGTGCCTCGTATTGTTTCGGGGTGGTCCGCGAGATAACGCTCGAAAAGCCCCGTAATCCGATCGCGGCCATACTGGTCAAATTCCACGAGTCGATCGCCGTAATGTTTTTGCAGTTGCTCGTAAATTAGATTGCGGAAGGTAAAGTTTTCGGGCACCTTCACGAAAAAAGTTTCGGAGATGGATGGAACGCCATGAGAAATGTTCGCGGCGTGTTCTGTCGCCGTGGTCGATCCTTCGATTACCGCCGCTGCTGACTCTGGCGCCACCTCCGCAACCGGAATGTTCTCGATGATGGGCGCGGGGGCTGTCTCTCCGATAGCCGCACCGGACGCACCGTGAACATTCTTGAACGTGTATGTGCCAGACTTATCTAGGACAGCTGGCATACCCGCCTTCTCGACGAAGACGTGATCGTTGTCGTCGAGCCGAACGCGGAAACCTTCGTTCTTGATACCAACGAGCGTACTGCCGTCGTTATCGATAAAATGTTCCTTTTTTAAGATTTCCAGAGTCTTTACATCTAAAGCATGCTTAGCTGCTACGGAGTCGCTAGGTTCTTCTGGCATTAGACCGAAATAACCCTTCCGAGGATATTTTGCAGGATCATCAAGGCGCAACTCAAGCTGGCGATGGACGGCCTGCCAGGCGCCCTCGCCCGGCTTAACGGTCGCGGCGGCATCAAGCGCTTTTTCGTGCAATTGCTCCGGCGTGAGGAGCATTCCCTTTCCGGCGAACGCGTCTTCTTGCGGTCGCCAAGCTTCGGTCGGCTTGAGTCCGCCTGCTGGCGCTTTCGAAACATAATCGGCTGGCTTCTCGCTCGCCGCTTCAGCGGCACTTGCGACTGGAGAATTACTAGGTGATGGTTGTTCAACGACAGGAATTTTCAACCCGCCTGAAGGCGGAACGATCTCCGCCGTCGGCTTCGGCGAAATAACGGCCTCCGCGCCAACCTTCGGCTTGATGTCAATTGCACGACCAGCAACATCATGTCCAGATGGCGCGCCTGGCGGCGCAGGCGCCGGTTCCGGATGATCAGCCGCCGAAACTGCTGTTTTGTGAGAACCCAAGAGGTGGCCACTAAGGGCGCTTACTCCTACGCCAGATGCGATCATGGCGCCGGCTTTTATAATAAGTTGTTTGCGCTTGGCGGATTTTTCGGCCTCGGCGATGCGTCGATACTCCCTGTCGGCATATGCCACATCAAAATCGCCAACGGAAAATTTCTGTTGCAGGTTCTCCATGGCCGCCGCGGTCTTTTGCTCCGTCTTCATCGTAGCCTTGAGAAGTTTTTCGACCCCCGCGCCCACGGCCTGGCCGGCGGTGACGCCCACCGCGCCGCGGGCGAAGCGCTGGCCGAACGCCGATGCGGCCGCGAGTCCCACCGCGCCGGCGGGAGTAAGCGCTATGGCGCCGGTAATCACGGCGCTCGAGAATGCGAGTCGAGCCCACTTGTTCTGTTTCAAATACCAGTTGAGACCATTCTTCCAGGACTTAACAATCCCGCCGTCTTGAGAAGGATGGATCTCGACTTTCAGTTTTTCGAGTTCGCTTGCTTCCCCGATGATGAATCGCGGGAAAATTTCGCGCGCTTTAAACTCGGCGAGTTCCCCATCGGCGGCAGTCCGCTCGTCATCGCTCAAATCCTCCCACCTCTTTCCGAGCCGGGTGACGATCTCGACTTTCTTTTCGACCCAGATATGACTGGCCAGACCCTGCTTCGCGCTCTGATACTCGGCGATGGCGGTCTCGCGGCGGCGAATGGCGGCGTCATATTCTTCGTTCCGCGGACTGGCCGCAAATTTATTCAGGTTCAGCCCGCGGAATTTATTGAGTTCCTTTTTGGATTTTCTGTAATCCTCTTCGGCGCGAACATAATTTGCGCGGCTTTCTGCCAAAACCCCTTCAAGCTTCGCTAGTTTTTCTTCGGGAGTAGACGCGCGTTCGGGGACGACTTCGTTCTCTGGCTGGACTGGCGATCTGGAGCTTTCGGCAAGAATCTGTTCTGTTGGTGGCTTGGTGTCGATAGGAAGTTCCGCTACCGGTGGGGGTGGCTCCTCGCGGACAACTTCTCTCGGCGCACGAAGAATGTCTTCCGCCGAGGCCGAGTGTTCAAGAACATCCTCGGCGCTCATTGATTGGGCGCGGAGTTCTTCGGCGGGCATTGAGCTGCGGAGGACATCTTCGGGCTTCATACTCGAACCGAGCACCTCTTCGGGCGAAAGTGTCCCCTTGTTTTCAAATGGCGGTGAGGCGCGCCGCACTTCGTCGGCGGGCATCGAACTCCGAAGAACCTCGCTGGCCGGCATCGAGTTGGCAAGAATATCCTCCGCCGACATTGAATCGCCGCTACGCGGTGGTGGTGGCGCTTCTGGGGTGCGATCCAAGACCGGTGCGGGGTCACTCGAGACCTCGCTAATCATTCGCGGTTTTTCGGGCATACCATTATCCAGTACCTAGCTCCTCGAGCTTCTCCTTATTATACCAGTTATACCAGATTATACCAGATTATACCAGAGCCGGACAGGAGGAACAAAGATTTTCCGTTGCTAAATTGCCTTTTTCACGAAACGTGTTACAGTGAAAACGCCTTTCTTGTCCTCTCGGACCTTGCCGCGTCCATCCGTAGCCTTCGGCGAAGGAGGAGCGAAGGATGGATCGAAGATGGTGGCCATGGTGTAGTGGTAACACTAGAGTTTGTGGAACTCTCATCACGGGTTCGAATCCCGTTGGCCACCCAAAATGGATAAACTCCTCTTTTTGTTCTTACTACTGCTAGCGGTTATTTTCGAGACCGTTGCCGACGTCTCTTTCAAATTTTCCCATCTGCAATCTAGGCAGATCTGGTTGTGGCTCGGGGTCGGTCTTTATGCGGTTGGAACGATTATTTGGGCTTTTTCTCTTCGGTACGAGTACTTGTCGAAAGCGATTTCGATTTTTACGATATTGAACCTGATCGCCGTCATATTAGTGGGCATTCTGTTTTTCCACGAGAACCTGTCTTCAATAAATAAGCTCGGAATCGGCCTGGGGGTAGTTAGCGTTATTTTGATGCAGTTGTGAGTCAAAAGGAGGGGTATGTCTGTGTATAAAAAGTCGAAACCCGCCAAGGCGATTGCCAGGGCGGGTTCGATAGATACTTCTCCTTTCTGATTGCGGTCACTCTCGGACGAATGCGATCCAATCATCGCCGTACACACCGATCGTGCCCCAGGAAAGGCCTGTTCCACGATTCGCGCCCTCCCACCAAACGACCGGCATAACCTTACCGGCTGCGAATGATCGCTCGAAGAACGACAAAATGCTTATTGGATTCCTCCCGAGCACTTTGTCGAGGTTGGGATTCTGCTCCGCGATGGCGAAAACGCCGCGCGGCCCTTCGCGCTTCAGCCGGTTCGTCTCGGCCCACGCGATGACATCTCTGGGAAACGTCCGCTTGTTGCCAAAGTTCGCGAGAATAATCTCGCGATTGACCGCTGGCCCAGGCGTCGTGGGGTACAGGTCGCCGATCTTCCACACATTGCTATCATCGGCTGTGTTTGGATAGACAGCACGCACGACTTCCGCCCAAGAGCGAGCGGGATCCACCATCACCCGCACGAAGTAGAGACGGCCACCAACCGGGGCTACGATTCCACGATTTGCGAGAGCGGTCGCGGGGACTGTCTCGCTCGGCCTCGCCGTCGCGTTTTTGGCCATCGCCCGAGCCAGATCGAGTGGTCGTTGTTTCTCTTGTTGAAGTTCGAGTTGGAGGTGCCTGGCTTCCGCTTCCGCAGTCGCCCTCTTTGCGGCCGCAACCTCCGCCGCCAGAGTTTGCTCTTGCGTTCGTTGTTTCTGCTGCTCCAGCTCGGACTGTAACCGTCTGGCTTCGGCCTCGGCCCGCGCCTTCTCGTCGATGGTGCGTTGCCGTTGGTCGTCGTACTCACGCATCGCTTCGGTCGAGAGCTCCTCGAGCTTCGTGCCATAGCGCGGGTGGTATCGGTAGCCAAGCGGGAAGATCTCGATTGTCCCATCCCGAGCCCGAGCGTAGCGATACTGCGCCTTGCCCGTGATCGGACTGAAGAACTGGCCCTCCTTGGGCTGCGAGAGGAAGTAGAAGCCCACGAACCAAACGGAGACGCCCGTTGCTACCATCAGGATGGCCTTGCGCCGGTTCTTCCAGAGGAAGGACGAGGCGAGGGTCGGCAGGGCGATGACCACGATGGCCATGCACCACACCGCCATGGCACCAGCGAGAAGGTCGTTCAGGCCGGCGCCTTCGTGGATCCTTGCGAAGAACCACGAGTAGAGAGACCAGCCCATCAGGATGTCGCCCAGGTAGTAGAGGACGACAAAGGCGAGGAGGACGACAAAGGCGATCGTCGCGTAGCGAGCAAACCCGGACGTCTTGGCTTCGCCCTCTTGCTTCTCGACCTGACCCATCAGGTAGCGCATGATCTTTGGCATCATGACTACACCTCTTTCTTCGCTTCAGCCATCCGCTGGCGGATGACAAGGATAACGGCGATGCCGATGACGCTTGTGAGCGCCCCGACCAGGAACCACTTCCGCTCGTTCAGGCCACGGCTCCTCGCGATGGCGCTTGCAGCGCAACCGGAGAGCAACGAGAGAACGAGTCCAAGTACGATGATCGTACCCATGACGAACCTCACTGAACTAGGACTGTCGGCGAGACAATCAGTTAGGGTCTAGAGTGTCAAAATTCTAAGTACATATGATAGGACAATTTTGTTGAGTTGTCAAGTTAGCGTAGTCTGGGGTCGATTGGCGCAACTTTGGTAGCGATTTTCTCATTCGAAAGCCAGATTTTACCGCTAAACTCGCCTGATAAACACTTCTGTTTACCATCCTTCGCTGAAGCTACGGGGTGGCAAGTCAATTGTTTAGCGCGAAACAATCACCCAATTAACGCTTCGGCCCCTCTTGAATCTAGCCCGTCGAGCCAAATCCACCGCGGGACTCCTCTTTGATGCCCTCCACCTCTTCAAGTTCGGCCTTCTCGATGGGCACGATGAGCGCCTGGGCGAGCCGGTCGCCGCGCGCGACCTCGACGGGCGTGTCGGTGAAATTGTAGACCAAAATTCCCACCTCGTCTTTCGGGCCATGATAGTCCTGGTCCAAGACCCCGATGCCGTTCGCAAGCATGAGGCCTCTTTTCGGCAACGATGAGCGGGCGGCAATCATCAAGAAATAACCATGAGGCACCTCAACGATGAGATTTGATGGCAGTGTTACTTTCTCTCCTGGGAGAATTGTCGCATCAACACGAGTATACAGATCGAAGGCAACCGCTCCCTGGGTTTGATACTCGGGGAGCGGCAGGGTTTTATCGATACGAACGATACGGAGCTTCATTAGGCCGACTGCTTC
>JBBUDB010000017.1:0-44522 GCA_038057515.1 Patescibacteria group bacterium
AATCGGCTCTCGCCGCAGGAACGTCTATTCGCTGATCTCTCAGCGAGGCAGGAGGTAAGAAACCCATTTCCGCCCTCGTGTCTCGCTGAAAACTCAATTCAATGTTCTGCGTACATTATACCACACAAATTGCCAATCTGTCAATATGCCTCCCGGGCCTTGTTTTCCAGGGCTTCTTGACCCTGGGCGGCGGAAGAAATACAATAATGATGTTGCTTACTATTACTAACAAACGTCAATAAACCGATTCCTGAAGAATTCATGCCATTTACTTCTACGGTTCAGAAGAATTTAGGGATCCACATCTATGGGTACAACAGCACTACTCCTCGGAGCGGTTGGTTTGGGGTTGGGATTAGCGGCCGGATACTTCGGTAGGCGGGCCATCGCCGGTCAAGCCGGTAAAGATGCCGATACCGAGATAACCAAAAAGATCTCGGGCGCCGAGTCGCAGGCCAAAGAGATCATTCTTGAAGCGAAAGAAAAAGCCGCCGCCACGCTCACCGAGGCGCAGAATGAAGAACGCGAAAGGAAGCGGGAGATATCCGCTATTGAAACACGCCTCTTGAAGCGCGAAGAACTCTTGGATGAGCGGGGCGGCACGCTCGACAAGGAGTCATCCGCGGTGAAGCGCCAGGCGGAAGAGTTGAAGACCCGTGAAACGGAGGTGGCTGGTTTGCGCGCCGAGATCGTCACGCGCCTTGAGCGCGTCGGCGGCCTCTCGGCCGATGAGGCCAAGACCGAGATCGTGCGCCAGGTGAAGCAGGCGAACGAACGCGACCTGGCCGACTCTCTTCAGAAGCTCATGAAAGGACGTCACGATGAGCTTGAGGCCAAGGCCGGCGAGGTGGTGACGGTTGCCCTCCAGCGCTTCGCGCGGAGCCATGTTGCCGAGATCACCACTTCCCAGCTCCCCTTAAAAGACGACGACATGAAGGGCAAGATCATCGGCCGCGAGGGCCGTAACATTCGGGCCTTGGAACGGGCGACGGGCGTGGAGCTTATCGTTGATGAGGCGCCGGACACGATAATCATTTCGTCTTTCGACCCCTACCGCCGCGAGGTGGCCCGGCTCGCGCTCCAAAAGCTCATCAAGGACGGCCGCATTCAACCGGCGAAGATCGAAGAGAAGGTGGAGGAAGCGAAGGCCGAGCTCCAAAAGCGCATCGGCGAGATCGGCGACGCCGCCGCGACCGAAGTCGGCGTCTACGGTTTGCCGCCGGAGATACTCCAGCTTCTCGGCCGGCTTCAATTCCGCACGAGCTACGGTCAGAACGTGCTCCAGCACTCCATCGAAATGGCTCATGTCGCCGCCATGATGGCCGGCGAGCTCGGCTTGAACGTCGAGGTGACGAGGAAGGGGGCGCTTCTTCACGATATCGGCAAGGCCATCGACCACGATGTCGAAGGCACGCACGTGGAATTGGGCCGAAAGCTTTTGAAAAAGTACGGCATTGAGGAGTCGGTAATCGAAGCGATGCAGTCCCACCATGAGGATTATCCCTATGCCCGGCCGGAGGCCTACGTGGTGACCGCCGCCGACGTCTTGTCGGCCGCTCGCCCCGGGGCGCGCCGCGACAACCTCGAGAACTACATCAAGCGTCTGGGTGACCTCGAAAAGATCGCCACCGACTTCCCGGGCGTGAAGACAGCTTATGCCATTTCGGCCGGGCGGGAATTGCGCGTTTTCGTGACGCCGGAGAAGATAGACGATTTCCGGGCTCTCGAGCTGGCTCGCGAGATTGCGAACCGCGTCCAATCCGAGCTAAAATACCCGGGCGAGATAAAAGTGAACGTGATCCGCGAAGTCCGAGCGGTGGAATACGCTCGCTAGTACGCGCCGATTCATAATGCCATTCTCTAGTTCTCTAGCGCACCAATCTACTCGACCCATGTCCATCACACTTTTCGGCATGGCCCGAACCGCCGTTTACGCGGCGCTCTTTTCGGTTCTTATCGTGATGTCGTCGACCTTCTTCCCGTTCATCGGGGGAAAATATTATTTCTTCCGCGCGGCGGTGGAACTCGGCGTCATCTTCCTCCTGCTCTGGTGGGCCTTTGAGGCCCGGGCCGGCGTGCTGGAGGCGAAACTCCGGAAAATCTTCCGCGAGCCGATCGTCGTCGCGGTATCGCTCTTCGCCTTCATGTTCCTCCTCGCGAGCTTGTTCGCTTACGACGCGCACGGAGCGTTCTGGTCCAACTACGAGCGCGGCGAGGGCGGCTTCCAGATGCTCCACTACTATGCCTTTTTTCTTTTGCTTGTTCTGCTCTTCGACAAAGAAGACGAGTGGCGATACATCTTCAAGCTGTCGCTCGTGGCCGCCCTTGGCATGATCCTCTACGGCATCGCGGCGGCGTCGTTCCGCGATGGCTTCGTGGGGCCGTATGGTCAGACAGGCGGCTCGACGCTCCTCGCGCGGCTATTCCAGAAAGACGCTCGTTTTCAGGGTTCGCTTGGTAATCCGGCCTATGTCGCGCCGTACCTTCTTTTCTCGATGTTCTATGTCGGATATTTGTGGCTGTCGCGTAAGGCGAAAGCCGCACCGTGGCGGCGCATCGCCTGGTACAGCGGTCTTCTCGTTTTCTTTCTGGTCTTCTTCGTTCAGAGCCAGACCCGTGGCGCTTTTTTGGGACTTGCGGCGGGCGTGGGCGTGACGCTTCTCTACCTCGTCTTCCGCGACCGACGCTTGCGAAAACCGGCCATCGGTCTGGCTGTTACCATTCTCGCGCTCTGGGGCGGGTTCTACGCCAATCGGGAAAATCCGGCCATTCAAGCGATTCCTGGGAGTCGCTTCCTCACCATTAATATTGCGGAGCGAACCGCCGAGACCAGGTTCTGGACCTGGGGTTCGGCGCGGGCCGGTTTTGCCGAGCGGCCGATATTCGGCTGGGGTCCGGAAAATTTTAGCACCGTCTTCGACAAGTATTTCGACCCCCGTCACTTCATCCCGGGCGCGAATACCGAGACGTGGTTCGATCGGGCCCACAGCGTTTTCTTCGACTACCTCGCCGAAACCGGCCTCTTGGGATTCTTGAGTTATCTCGGCATGTTCGTGGTCTTCTTCTGGCAGTTCAAGAAGCGTCTCGTGGCCTCGGCTGGTCACGGTTCGCTCTTCGGCCATAGACCCGTTGTCGACGCGCTTGTTTTGGCCATGCCCGTCGCCTATCTCGTCCAAGGCCTCGTGCTCTTCGACGTTTTGCCCATCTACCTCAACCTCTTCTTCTTCCTCGCCTTTGCGAACTTCCTATTTACGCGCCATGAGCCAAAACCATGACAGAACCCGTTAAACAACTTATCGCCGTTGCGGCCGCCATTCTTCTCTCCGCCGTCGGGTACTACGGGAACTATCTGCCGCTCGCGAAGTCACAGTCGTTCATCGATACGATGCGCAAAGCCAACTCCGGTCAGTATCGTACCGTGGCCGAGTTTGAGAACGGCTTCCGCGCAGTGCTCGACGCCCCGTCGCCCATCGGCCAAGAAGAGCTCGTGCGCAATTTGGGCTCGATTGTCATGTCGGCCGTGGGCGGGAGCGCGAATAACCCCAAGGTCATCGAAGAGCTCATTAAGTTCATTTCGGAATATTATGACCCCATCATCCAGAGCGGTCGGGGCATGAGCTCCGGACAGAACGTATTCGTTATGGGCAGCATCAATCAGCTGGCCGGCGTTCGTACTAAAGATCCGAGGTATTTTGAGGCGGCCAAGCGATATTACTTGCGCGGCCTTGAATCGGCCCCGATCCGGCCGCAGTACCTCTACGGTCTTTTCGATGTCTATCGCAACGGGGGCGATATAGAGAACGCGAAGCTTATTGGTGAACGAATTCTTTCGATTTGGCCAACCGATGACCGTCTTCAAAAAATACTCGACGACTTTTTAGCGGCGAGCGCACAGCCGACTTCGACTAAGAAGACCGGCACAAGATAGCCCATGAAAAAAGCCCTTATCTTCGGCATCACCGGCCAGGACGGGAGCTATTTGGCCGAACTCCTCTCCGGGAAAGAATACGAGGTGCATGGTGTCGTCCGTCGCGTCTCGACAATGAGCCGCCAGCGCCTCGACCGGCTTCATCCCGACCCGCACAGCCCGGCGCTCAAGGTTACGCTACACTACGGCGATGTGGGGGATGTATCAAGCATTCGGAGCATTATCCAGAAGTCGGCGCCGGACGAGGTGTACAACCTCGCCGCCCAGTCGCACGTCCGCATTTCTTTCGACATCCCCGAGTATACGGCGGATGTCACCGGGCTCGGCACGTTGCGGATACTCGAAGCTTTGAAGGACTACGAAACCGCGACGGGCAAACGAGTTAAATTCTATCAGGCCTCGTCTTCGGAGATGTTCGGCTCGTCGCCGCCGCCCCAGAGCGAGACGACGCCCTTCCATCCCCGAAGCCCATACGCCATCGCTAAGGTGTTCGCCTATTGGACCACGGTGAACTATCGCGAGGCCTACGGCCTACACGCGGTGAACGGCATTCTTTTCAATCACGAATCACCCCGGCGCGGCGAGAACTTCGTGACCCGCAAGATCACCCGCGGCATCGCCGAGATCAAAACCGGTCTGGCGAAGAAAATATATCTTGGGAATCTCGAGGCGAAACGCGACTGGGGCTACGCCCCCGAATACGTGGAGGTTATGTGGCGGATGTTGCAAGAGGACGAGCCCGACGATTACGTCATCGGCACGGGCGAGAGCCACTCGGTAGGGGATTTTTTGGAAACCGCCTTTCGCCACGCCGGACTGGGGGACTGGCAGTCGTACGTCGAGATCGATCCGCGTTACTATCGTCCGGCCGAGGTGGATAATCTAGTTGCCGATACCAGAAAGGCGAAAACAAAACTCGGCTGGGAGGCAAAGGTAAAGTTCGACGAGCTTGCGAAAATCATGGTCGAGGCCGATCTCGTAAGGTTCGGTATCGAGAAGAACTAAGTTCCAGCAGTGATCCTATTTATCATGCGCGCAATGAACACGAATATAGGTTCTTATCTGAATCGACTTAAGCAAAAGCTGTACCTGCGTTTCAAGCGAGAGTACTTAGGGAATATGGCCCGGAAACAAAAGAAACTGGCTGGGAGGCCGCTTCGGATTTTAGAGATCGGCGCTCTTATGGGAGAAAGCGCAGCCATTCTTTCTCGGCACGGGAAAGTTCTGACAGTTGATACTTGGGAAAATCCAGAAATGAAAAAGGAATTCTTGCGCCGGACTGCGAATAAGAATGTAGAGTACGTTCAGGGGAACAGCATGGATGTTCTGCCAAAACTGGAGAGTAGCTAAGATTTCATCTATGTTGATGGCTCCCATCACCATACCGAAACAATGTCGGATATTGAGAACTCCAAACGATTGGTAGACAATGGCGGTATCATCGTTGGTGACGACTTTGATTTGTCGATCAACGAAGTTGATCGGCAGGCCCTGGGGAGGGTTCGAGAGACCGACGTTGCGAGAGATCCAAAAACGGGAAAGTTATGCCATCCCGGCGTGACCTTGGCCATCGCTGGGCAGTTCGGCGATTGGGTTAAAAAGGTGCCACATACATTTTGGGCGGTCCGAAAGATCGACGATAAGTTTGTGAACGCGTTATAAAGCTGGCTTGGGCAGGAGAATAAACTGTCGGGAGAGTTCATCCGGTTCGCGCCCGACAGCGGTTTGACTTTTTCTGCGTATATAGTAGAATATCGGCCAGCATAGCGTTCCTGCGGAAGCAGGAGCGTTAGGGGAGGTATGCCATGAAGATCCCGGTGCCGATCGGTGGGCCGGAGGTCGTGTGGAAGAAGTACGGCAAGTCGGTCGTGCGACAGGACTTCCGCTACCCTGACGGTTCGACGAGAGACTTCTACTTCTGGGGCGGCGGCCGTCCGGCCATAGTGCTCGCGATCACGAAGGACGGCAACGTCGTTGCGGGTCGTCAGTTTCGCCACGGCGTGAACGCTGTGGTCGACGAGATCCCCGGCGGTCACCGCGACTCGGACGAGGAGACTCTCGTCGACGCCCTACGCCGCGAACTTCGCGAGGAAGTCGGCGTCGAAGCCGGCCGTCTCATCGAGCTTCCGTGGTTCTACCTCGACCCGCCGTCGAACGGCGTCGTCGTGACCCCCTTCCTCGCTCTCGACTGCGAGCGGGTCGGCGGCCAGAACCTCGACTCAACCGAGGTCGTCGAAGTACTCGAGTTGCCGGTGCGCGAGTGGTACGCGCGGATGCGTCAGCCGGGCGGCGACGCGAAGACGCAGGTCGCGAGCTTCCTCGCGATGCCGTACCTCGAGCAGTACCTCGAGTAGGTTCTCGAGGAGGCTCATCATCACGGCGCGTTTCCCAGATACATCGGGGGACGCGCCGTTCGCATTTCAGGCCGACATTGATTTCTTTATTTAGTTAATGCATAATAGCGTCAGCTTTTGTAGCTCGGAACCAACCGAGCGTTTGATACGGTAAGCCAGAGAGGAAGGGCCGAACAATGAGCAAAGAGACGACGATCGTGGGAGGTTCGTTCGAGGCCGTTTTCAATCCGGTGATCACCGACGCGCTCATCGCCGCCGGTCGGGAGGCCCTGCGGATCCGTATCTACGGGGCGCTCGGCGTGGAGGAGAAGACCTCCCCGCAGGACATCGTGACGGAAGCCGACAAGGCCGTCGAGCGTCTGCTCGTCGCGCGCATCGCCGAGCAGTTCCCCCAAGACGGCATCATGGGCGAGGAAGGCGCTACTCGGAACACCGAGAACGGCAGGGTGTGGTATCTCGATCCCATCGATGGCACTACGAACTTCGCTGCTGGGAGCGACTTCTTCGGCATCTCGGCGGGTCGGTTTGATGCCGACGGCCGTCCCGAGATAGGAGCCATTCACTTTCCGGCGCTCGCCAACAGGCCGACCGTTTACGCGGTTCGCGGGGGCGGCGCGCTCCATCGCTCTGATAGGGTGGAAAGAATCGTGACCCCGCTCTTTGACGGCGGTCTCTCGGAGGCCCTCGTCAGTGTTGGGCTCACGAAGGATAAGAGCCACATTTTCGCGCCACTTCACTCCAGGGCGCGGAATGTCGTCGCCTTCGGCTCGTTCGTCTACGAGGCGATGCTTGTCGCCGAAGGCAAGCTCGCGGCCTACGTCCACACCGGGGCGACCATCTTCGACGTGGCCGCCGCCGTCACCGTCTGTCGCGAGGCGGGGTGCCTCGTTTCGGGCATCCACACGGTCGAGGTGGATTTCGCCGCAAAGAGGATTCCCATCATGATCACGCGCGGCGAGCGTCTCACGAGCGAGCTCCGCGAGGTCTTCGTCGCAAACTGGATGTCGCCCGATTGGCAGCCGTAGCCACGAGGTGGCGTATCGTCAAAAAAAGCGCGCGTTTCTCATGTCGGGGAGCGCGCGTCTTTTGCTCTTCGGCGTCTTTACGACGTTTTCTTGCTCGTGCTATGATGGGTGGATTATGAGTGGTTTCGAACCAGCCCGGGGGCAGAAAACAGCCCTCGTTTGCGGCGGCGGCGGGTTTATCGGCAGTCATCTCGCCCGGCGCCTGAAGGACGAGGGATTCTGGGTGCGCGTCGTGGATCTCAAGCGTCCCGAATTCAGCGAGACGGCCGCGGATGATTTTGTGGTCGGCGATCTGCGTCATGAGGTGACCTGGGAAAAAGTTCTCGACCGCCCGTTTGACGAGGTGTATCAACTCGCGGCCGATATGGGCGGCGCGGGCTATATATTCACTGGCGAGCACGACGCCGAGGTGATGCACAACTCGGGGAGCATTAATCTGCACATGGCCCATTACGGCGTCTCCCGTAGCGTCGGCAAGATATTCTATTCTTCATCGGCTTGCATTTATCCGGCCTACAACCAGGAAGATCCGGATAATCCGAAGTGTCACGAGGACTCCGCCTATCCGGCCGCGCCCGACAGCGAGTATGGCTGGGAAAAGCTTTTTAGCGAGCGGATGTATCTCTCGTTCCACCGGAACAACAACCTCGATGTGCGCATTGCTCGTTTCCATAATATTTTCGGACCTGAAGGCGCCTGGCGCGGCGGACGCGATAAGGCGCCGGCGGCCGTCTGCCGTAAAGTGGCGGAGGCAAAAGATGGCGGCGAGATAGAAATATGGGGAGACGGCAAGCAGACCCGTTCGTTTCTTTACATTGACGAATGCCTGGAGGGGATACGACGACTGATGGATGCAAAGGACTTCCGCGGCCCGGTCAATATCGGTTCCGAGGAGATGGTGACCATCAACCAGCTCGCCGGGATGGCCATGGAGATCGCCGGCAAAAAACTCAACATTAACCATGTGCCGGGGCCCCTAGGAGTGCGCGGCCGGAACTCCGACAACCACCTTATTAAAAGGGAACTCGGCTGGGCGCCGAGCCGACCCCTCCGTGAGGGGCTTGCGAAGACCTACGCCTGGATTGAGGCTCAGGCTCAACGCCTCAAAGAAACGGAGGCAAAAAAATGAAGATCGTCTTCACTACGCCGGAGTACCACCAATACGATCCTCGGAAGGGGAAAACGAACGAGTACAATAATTTTTATCTCGGGCTCAAGGCCGCCGGCCACGAAGTGATTTTCGCACCCTTCGACCGCATTCTTGAAGGGGCAAGCGAGGCGCGGCGGGGCTTTGCGGCTAAGATGTTCGATCGCAACATCACGCTCGGTCTGTTCGACCGAGGGGCAGCCGCCGGTCGGCGCCGGTTTAACGAGGAGCTTCTGGAAACCGTACAGCGAGAAAAACCAGATCTCTTTTTCGCTTTTCTGTACACCGACGAGCTCGAACCCGCGACGCTCCGAGAGATCAAAAAGCTGACGACGAGCGTTGCCTGGTTCTCCGACGACTCGTGGCGTTTCTGGAATTACGCGGCCGAGTGGGCGCCGCGTTTCACGTGGGCGATCACAACGTACCCTTGGCGGGTAAAGGATTACGCGCGTGTCGGTCAGCCGAACGTTGTCGTTTCTCAATGGGGCGTGAACGAGAACTTCTATCACCCTCTCCACGACCCCATTCCCGGAGGCGTGCCGGAGGTTTCGTTTGTCGGTTCGTGGAGCGCGCCGCGCGGCCGGATCGTGGCATCGTTGCTCCGCGCCGGCATTCCGGTTTCGGTCTACGGGGCCGGCTGGCAGTCGGCCGGCTGGGCAAGCCGGCGGGTGACCGACGAAGAGATGCTTTCGATCTTTACGCAAAGCAAGATCAATCTAGCGCTAAATCCGGCTCCGGGGCTTTGGAACATCACCTCTCTCGGTCAGCTGCTCGGCCGCCGGTCGGTGGATCGTTTCGTGCCGGACCTCCGACTGATCAGGAACTGGAGCGCCTTTCTCGACCATCGCATCCCGCAGATCAAAGCCCGTCACTTCGAGGTCGCGGCCTGCGGCGGTTTCACGATCGCCGGCTGGGCCGAAGGGATTGAGCAGTACTACGCGCCCGACAAGGAAATGGTGTTTTACAAGAGTATGCCGGAGCTTATCGAAAAGGTGCGTTGGTATCTTGACCATCCCGCCGAACGCGAGGCAATCGCTCGAGCCGGCTACGAGCGGACGGTCCGAGATCACACCTACCGTCGGCGGTTCGAGGATATTTTCCGGGCGATTGGTTTTACCAAATAGCCGGCGCCCGAACTGCCCGATACTTGCAACATGTCGAAGGAACCCCGAAGATTAAGCGACGAAGAATACCGGTTCACGTACAGTCGGGCGCCCCGGATATGCGTCGACCTAATCGTTCACAAAGAAAACAGTTTTCTTTTAACGAAAAGAGCGATAGAACCGTTCAAGGGGCTTTGGCACTTTCCCGGCGGCCGGATCTTTTATAAAGAGTCCGTTGACGAGGCGATAGCGAGAATTTCGGAAGCGGAAGTCGGCCTGACGGTGAAGAATAAAGAGCTCCTAGGCTATCTTGAGGTTTTGGAGGACGGCAAATACGTCCACAGCGTGAGCATGGTCTTTCTCGTTCAGTTCGACTCCGGAGAGATACGCGGCAGTCTGCAGGCGCAGGAAGTAAAGATCTTTGAAGAAATTCCCGAAGACACGCACCCCGTTCATGAAGAATTCTTGCGTACTCACTGGAGTTACATTTCGAGCAGGTTGAAGAATCCGGCCTAGAAAACCATGGCGATCAATCTTAAGGGGAAAAAAATCCTCGTCACCGGCGGCCACGGGTTTTTGGGCGGCCACGTGCTTCATCGTCTCCGGGCGATTGGCGTGCCAGGAGAAAATATTTTTACGCCCTCCGCGACGGAGCTTGATTTGCGGCGACTGGAACATTGTGAGCAAGCCGTTGTCGGGCAGCACATCGTGATTCATCTTGCCGCCAAGGTGGGCGGCATCGGGTTCAATCTGGAAAAGCCGGGTGAGATTTTCTACGACAATCTTTTGATGGGCGCCCAGTTGATGGAATCGGCTCGCCGCGCCGGCGTCGAAAAATTCGTGGCTATAGCCACCATCTGCGCGTACCCAAAACTTGCCCCGGTGCCGTTTCGCGAAGAATATCTCTGGGACGGCTACCCCGACGAAATAAACGCGCCTTACGGTCTCGCGAAGAAAATGCTTCTCGTCCAAGGACAGGCCTATCGCCGCCAGTACGGCATGAACGCCGTGACGCTTTTCCCGGTAAACCTCTATGGTCCGGGTGATAACTTCGACCCGGGCTCAAGCCATGTGATTCCGGCGCTCATTAAGAAGGTCGCCGACGCGAAGCGGGAGGGTAGTGATTTTATCGAGGTCTGGGGAACCGGCAAGGCGACTCGTGAGTTCCTTTACGCCGCCGATGCGGCCGAGGGTATCGTCTTGGCGACCGAGCGTTATGATAAATCCGATCCCGTAAATCTCGGCTCCGGGAAGGAGGTTCCCATCAAGGAAGCCATCGAAACGGTTTGCCGCCTCATGGACTTTCGCGGCGAGATTCGTTGGGACCAGACGAAACCCGACGGCCAGCCCCGTCGAATGCTTGACGTCTCGCGCGCCGAGCGCGAGTTTGGTTTCCGGGCGAAGACCGATTTCGAGACGGGCCTTAAGGAAACGACCGTCTGGTATCTTGGGACGTACCCACAAGGATACGAAGGAGGCAAGAGGGCATGATACTGAAAGATACAAAGATCATTATCGTCGGGGCGAGCTGGTACGGCCACTGGGCGAAGGACTTCTGGGAAGGCCTTACAGAGATCGGTGCCGATGCCGAGATCATCTACACAAATCTCGTCGGCGGTGCCCAGCCGACGGGCGGGACGCCATCGCTACGAACGCAAATATTCGCTCTCGCGAAGCGGTTCCTGCGGCGCTTCGCGCCGACCGTTGTGGATTTCGTGAAACGGCGAAGCCAGAGCGGCGCCGAGAGAACGCTCCTGGAACGTGCTGATAACGTTATTGCTTCGGGGAAAAAGGTGCTTGTGATTTTTGTCTGGACGCCGCCCTCGGAAACAGCTCTTCGGGAACTCAAAAAGCGCCCAGTGGCGCTTGCCTTGTGGCAGGGCGAACCGACGGCTCGCGATTTGGGCTGGGAGCCGCTCTTCGATTATTTTGATCATCTTTTCTGCGTGGATGACGATTGGATGGCGCGGTTTGCCGAAGAACGGAACCGCCGGCGAGCCATCCTCCTGCCGCTCGCGACCAATCCCCGCATTCATCGTCCCGTGCCGCCGAGTAATGATCCGAAATACCAGGCGGATGTCGCTTTCGTGGGTTTCTACCGGCCGCAGAGAGCCGACATGCTTTCGGCCATCAAACACTTAGACCTCAAGATTTATGGCTATGATTGGGAAGAAGGATTTCACGACTTTCCGTGGATGAGGGAAAAATATTTCGGCACGCTTGCCGATGAAGAAGTGAATCTTATTTTCAACACGGCCAAGATCTCGATTGGCACACTTGGTATTACCCAGAATCCCGGGCCGACCACCACCCAGCGCACTTTTGATATTGCTCTTGCCGGTGGTTTCCAGATTTCCGGCTGGGCCGCCCTTACCCCGAAGCTCTTTGGCGATGCCGTCGTGCTTTTTCGGACGAAAGAAGAACTTGCCAATCTCGTGAAGCATTACCTCGCGCGTCCGGACGAGCGCCGGGATATGGCGGAGCGAGCTCGCCTTATCGCGACGGAGGGCCATACCTACGCTCACCGCGCCCGCGTTATACTCAAAGCGTGCGGGATCTCTGTTAATGATTGAAAAGCAAATCGAGAATTATATCGCCCGCGCCACTAAGTTTCATGATCAATCGGATTAATCGACAAATCGAGGATTACATCGCCTTGGCCGGCGTATTTCGGGATCCGGCGTTTGCCGAGCGGATGATCGCCGCCATCCGCCTCATCGAGGCGGCGTTTCGGCAGAAAGGCAAGGTGCTCGTTGCCGGCAATGGCGGCTCGGCCGCTGATGCCCAGCACTTCGCGGCCGAGTTCGTGTGCAAGTTTAAGCGTGAGCGGCCGGGATACGCGGCCATCGCGCTCACGACCAACACCTCCGTTTTGACCGCCTGGAGCAATGATTACGATTTCAAAGATGTTTTTGCTCGCGAGGTCGAGGCGCTCGGCCGTGCCGGTGACGTATTTGTCGGTATTTCTACTTCCGGGAACTCGGAGAATGTAATCCGAGCCATCACGAAGGCGAAAGGGATTGGCCTCACGACCGTCGCCATCCTCGGCCATGATGGCGGACGCACGAAAGGCGTGGCCGATATCGAGATCGTCGTGCCGTCGAATAATACACCGCGTATTCAAGAGGCGCAGATGTTCATCTTGCACGCAATCGCCGAGGAGGTTGAGGCCCTGCTCGCGGGACAAAATTAGCCCCACCGGCAGTTTTCTGATATATAAACTAAGTACTTATTCTCCAAGCATGGCCCAGACCATCGTCCCGGAACCGAAGAATACCGAGATAAAAAGTATCACCGCTGGGGACTTTGCCGCCTGTTTCGGCGAAGAGCTTTCGCCGCGGACGCGCGCTGTCGCCGAGGCAGGGGATTTTCGTTTCTTCGAGCTTACGCCCGACGAGCGCGACGTTTGCATTCGGACGATCGTCGAGAAGTTTGTTGACCCGGCCTTCGATCGTTCTGGCGCGCACCGGATCGATAAGTGGGAAAGGGGCTGGGGCGAGAACCTCGCCGAACTTCAGGCCGCGAGCGGAACCGACTTTGCCGCCACGATCCGGCCGAAGTATTTCGATAAATACGACATTGTTCGTTTTCGCGGTCGGTTCATCAAGGCGCTCGCTTCCGATTTCGAATACCAGATGTTGCGCGTGATTCTAGCGTGGCTCTTTGAAAAATATCTCGCCACGGCGCCGACGGTCTATGAGTTCGGCTGCGGCACGGGTCACAATCTGCTCTGGCTTCGCGAGTTCAACCCCGGAGCGAAGCTCGTCGGCCTTGATTGGGCCGTTTCGTCGCAAGAAATCATCGCCGAAATGGTGCGTCGGGGGATACTCGCGGATGCCGAGGGACGACGCTTCGATTTTTTTAATCCCGATAAAACTCTGGCTCTCGAACCCGACTCGGCTGTTTACACCGTTGCCGCGCTTGAGCAGGTGGGAGAGGAAAGCGGCAAGTTTCTGGACTATCTTCTCGGGCAGAAACCGTCGGTTGTGGTACACGTCGAGCCGATGGCCGAGTTCTTCGATCCGCAAAACCCCTTGGACGCGCTTGCCATCACCTACTACAAGAAACGCAATTGGCTTTGGGGGTTGCTCACGAATCTGCGAAAACTTGAAAGCGAGGAAAAGATAGAGATTCTCGAGGCCCGTCGCACGCATTTGGGACACCTTCTGACGGATGGTTATTCCGTGGTCGTGTGGCGGCCAAAGTGACCTTCTGCGCTGGCTTTTCTTGCATCACCACCGGACCGGGGATATACTGGGAAAATAATGGAATTCGTCAAAACTAAGCTTTCAGGCGTTGTTCTTGTAAAACCGGACGTTCAGGAGGATTTTCGAGGCGGCTACGTCGAGACGTACAACAAGAAGGCCTATCAGGGGAATGGCATCGCGCCGGAATTCGTCCAGGACGACATGTCGTTCTCGACGAAGCACGTTTTGCGCGGGATTCATGCCGATCAAGAGATCGCGAAACTTGTGTCCTGTGCCTACGGCCGATTTTACTGCGTCATCGTGAACTGCGATGAATCTTCGCCGGACTTCGGCAAATGGGAATCGTTCAATTTGTCAGATCGCAATCGTTGGCAGGTCTATGCGCCGCCGAAGCACGGCGTGGCCCACCTTGTCATGAGCGACTACACGATCTTCCACTACAAACAATCGGGATATTACAATCCGTCGAATCAGAAGAGCTATCGCTTCGACGACCCGCGCTTCAAAATCTGGTGGCCGGTTAAGGCCCCGATCCTTTCCCGTCGCGACGAAGAGGGAAAATATGTCGACTAGTCCCAAAAAAATCCTCGTGACCGGCGGTGCCGGCTACATCGGCTCGGTTCTCGTGCCGGAGCTTTTGCGTCTCGGCCACGAAGTGACGGTTATCGACAGCTTTCTCTACGGCCAGACGCCGCTTCTCGATGTCGTTCACTATCCAACACTCACCGTTGTTCGGGGCGATGCCCGAAACGAAGAATTGATTAAAAAACATCTCGAGGGCAAAGATGTCGTCATCCCGCTGGCGTGTCTTGTGGGCGCGCCGCTCTGCGACAAGGACCCGATCGCGGCCGAGACCACGAATCTTGAGGCGATCAAAATGATCGTGCGGTTGCGCAACAAGGCGACCCAGCAGATTATCTTTCCGAACACGAATAGCGGCTACGGCCGGATGGCTGAAGGCGTGGCCTATTGCGATGAAAATAGCCCGCTTGAACCCGTGTCGCTCTACGGCAAGCTAAAAGTAGAAGCGGAAAAACTATTGCTTGCCGACGGCAATGCCATCACCTTTCGGCTCGCCACGGTTTTTGGGGCGAGCCCTCGGATGCGTCTCGATCTTCTCGTGAACGACTTCGTGTACCGGGCCGTGAACGACCGCGTGGCGGTGCTTTTCGAAGCGCACTTCAAGCGGAACTACATTCACATTCGCGACGTGGCGGCCGCGTTTATCCACGCGATGGACAACTTCGAAACGATGAAGAACCAGCCCTACAACGTCGGTCTTTCGGAGGCGAATCTCTCGAAACTCGAGCTTTGCGAGGAGATCAAGCGCGTTTTGCCCAAATTCGTTTTTATTGAATCGAAGATCGGTGAGGATCCGGATAAGCGTAATTACATTATCTCTAATGCAAAGATCGAAGCGACGGGGTATAAGCCAAAGGTATCGCTCCCGGTGGGCATTCGCGAGCTCGTGAAGACATACGAGATCGTGAAACGGAACCACTTCGCGAATATCTAAGGGCTTACATCTTGGGCTCTCTGGACGGCCAAAAGAGGCCGTTTTATTTGCCCTAAATTCCTTTCCGGCGTACCATGGAAAGGTTATGGCGGAGATAAAACGCAAGAGGATCCTCGTGACTGGCGGTAATGCCGTTGCGGGTGATGGCCTGAAGAGCGTCGTTGCGGCGGGCGAATTTTCTGGCCGCGAGTTCGTCTTTCCGGGCTCAAAGGAGTTGAATCTTTTGGACGCCGCGGCGACGAGAAAATACGTTGCCGACTGGAAGCCCGATGCTATCGTGCATTTTGCAGCGATCTCTGGCGGCATTCAGCTTACCCTCGATCATCCGGCGAGTGTGATGCGCGATAATATTCTCATGAACCTCAACGTCGTCGAAGCGGCGCGTCTTTCGGGTGTGACGAAAATAATCATGACGCTTTCCGCGGCGATCTATCCCATGAATGCCCCGGTGCCGATGAAAGAAGAATCTCTCCACGAGGGCTATCCGCACGAGACGAACTACAGTTATGCGTTCGCAAAGCGGCTCATTGACCCAATGGCGAAGGCCTATCACAAAGAATATGGTATGGATATCGTTGGTATCATCCCGGGGGCGATCATCGGCCCGAAGAGCAGTTTCGATCCAAAAAGCTCCACGGCCATCCCGGCGATAATTCGCCGCTTTTACGAGAACCGAGAGGGGGATGGTCCGCTTGTTGTGTGGGGTGATGGATCACCCTTGCGTCAATTCACTTCCGGTGATGATATTGGTCGGGTGGCCATGTGGTGCGTCGACAATTATAACGAGCCGCAGATGCTGAATGTAAGCACGATGGAAGAAACCTCCATTAAGGATGCGGCATATATGATCGCCGAGTTTCTGGGAATCGACGCAAAACGCCTAACATTCGACACTTCAAAACCCGCCGGAACGCCTCGTCAGGCGATCGATAACACGAAGTTCATGAGCTTATCGCATTTCACATATATGCCAGCGCGAGAAACGATAAAAAGAACCGTTGAATATTTTGCGGCGAACTATCCCGATCCGAAAAAACTCCGACTCTAAAGATGAACTATCGACCACTCGGCAGAACGGGTATCACTGTTTCGGAAGTTGGTTTTGGCACGTGGGGCATCGGCGGAGAAACGCCCGGCGCCACGTCCTATGGGCCGACCGACGATACCGAATCAAAACGCGCCCTCGAAACCGCTTTTGAGAACGGCATTACGTTCTACGACACATCGGATCTTTACGGTGCTGGCCACGCCGAGGAACTCTTGGGAGAGGTCTTCTCGAATCGCCGCGAGAAGATCGTCATCGCGAGCAAGGTTGGCTACGTCCAGCATGGGGGACCGCACGATTTTCGACCGATGTGGATCCGCGCGCGGGTCGAGGCAAGTTTGCGCCGCCTCAAGACCGACTACCTCGACGTTTACCAACTCCATAGTCCGCCGATGGATCAGCTTCGCGCGACACCTGGCGCGATTGAAGAGATGCACGCATTAAAGAGAGAAGGTAAGATTCGTGCCATCGGTATCTCCGTAAAGAGTCCGAAAGATATTCAGGCGGCAATCGAAGAGTTTGGCGCCGAGACCATTCAGGTTAATTTCAATCTCATTGATCAGCGGGCGCTTGATGACGGTTGGTTCGCGTTCGCCGGTAACCGGGGCGTTGGCATCATCGCGCGCACACCACTCGGCTTCGGATTCTTGAGCGGCGCCATCACCGATCTTCATTTTCCGCCAAGCGATCATCGTTCGAACTGGCCCGAGGGCCAGCTTCGTCGCTGGGCCGAAGCACCGAAGCTTTTCGCGTTTTTAGGCGAGGGGCGCGAGGCATCGCCCACCCAGATCGCTTTGAAATTCTGCACGAGCTTTTCCGAGGTCGGCGTCGTGATCCCCGGCATCCTGCACCCGTCGGAGGCGGTAGAAAATGCCGCCGCGAGCGAAATCCAGAGCTTCACGGCCGAAGAGATTGCCCGAGCCCGCGAGGTCTACAAGGACAACGAATTTTTCGACAAATCGCTGAAATCGAAGTAAACTGGGCTCCACGATGATAGAAGCTGCTCTTGGGGAGGATTTATTTGGCCGGGCGAAGCACATCCGCCGGGACATCGTCGAGATGATCTACCGGGCGAAAAGCTCTCATATCGGTTGCGCGCTTTCTGCGGCCGATATTCTTACCGCGCTCTACTTCGGCGGGGTTTTGCGCATTGATCCGAAAAGCCCAAAAGCGCCGGGGCGGGACCGGCTCATCTTAAGCAAGGGCCATGCGGTGACGGCTGTGTACGCCGCTCTCGCCGAGCGCGGTTTTTTCCCAAAAGAAAAACTTCTTGAATATGGGACCGATGGCACGACGCTCGCGAGCCATATCGTCCTTGATGTTCTACCGGGAACGGAAACCTCAAGCGGTTCCGGGGGTCACGGCCTACCGATGGGTGTCGGCATGGCGCTTGCCGCTCGGGCGGATAAGAACGGCGCCCGGATATTCGTGCTTTCGGGTGACGGCGAGCTCGAAGAAGGATCGGCGTGGGAGGCGATGCTTTTTGCCGGACATCATAAGCTTTCGAATTTGAAACTTATCGTTGATCGTAACGATCTTCAAGACGGCGTGGATGGTCTTCGGGTGAGCGATGTTCTTGATCTGAATCCTTTAGACGAAAAGTTCCGAGCCTTCGGCTGGGAAGTTGATATCGTTGACGGCCATGATCCGGCCGCCCTCATCCCAGCGCTCAAAAAGGAGACGGCTCGACCACACGCCATAATCGCGAAGACAGTAAAGGGAAAGGGGGTATCTTTCATGGAAAATCGGGGCGAGTGGCATGGGAAGTGCCCGAATGCCGATGAGTACGCAATCGCGATAAAAGAACTATCTTAATTATCATCATGCGCTTCTCCGTCATAGAAACTATCTATAAAGCCGGCCTCAAGGATCCGAATCTTTGCTTTATCACCGGTGATCTTGGGCACATGAATACGGCGGAGTTTCGCCGGGATTTCGCCGGCCGTTTTTGGAACGCTGGCATGTCCGAGCAGAACATCATTGGCATGGCGGCGGGTTTAGCTCTTTCGGGCAAACAAGCGGTGGCCTATTCGATCGTGCCATTCATCACCCTCCGTTGTTACGAACAGATCAAGGTTGATGTTTGCGACCACAATGCGAACGTGATCATCGTCGGTGTCGGCGGGGGATTTGCCTACGGTTCGGCTGGGCCGACCCACTATTCAATTGAAGAGGTTGCGGCCTTGCGGGTACTGCCGAATATGAAGATAGTTTGTCCGGTTAATCCGACCGAAACCAGGGTTTTGACCGAGCAAATCTTGCGGGCCGGTGGACCGGCCTACATTCGCATCGGTCGTGGTAAGGAACAAGATTTTGAGCTTGGATATGTTCCCGTGCTTGGCAAAGCCGGTGTTCTCCGGGCGGGAACGGATATGACGATCATTGCAAGCGGCACGATCGGGACCGAAGCGCTTCGTGTCGCCGACATGTTGCAAGAAAAGGGATTTTCCGTCGAGGTGGCGAATATGCATACGATAAAACCCATCGATGCGGATTTCATCGCCGATCGGGCGAAATCCCGGCGGGCCATCTTTACGCTCGAAGAACACAGCGTTCTCGGCGGTTTAGGCGGAGCCGTTGCCGAGGTGCTCGCAGAGCTTCCCGCGCGGCCGCTCTTCAAACGTTTCGGTGTTGCCGATATCTGGCCAGAGGTTGTCGGTTCCCAGCAATATCTTCGCGATCACACTGGTATTTCGGCTGAAAAGGTCGCGCTGGCAATCAAACGCATTCTTTCGTAACCAGATGATCATCACCCGAACTCCATTCCGCGTGTCGTTCTTTGGCGGAGGCACTGATTATCCCGTATGGTACGAGGAGAACGGCGGGGCCGTGCTATCGACGACGATAGACAAGTATTGCTATATTTTCGCTCGAGAGTTTCCGCCGTTCTTTCCTCAAAAGCTCCGCATCGTTTGGTCCAAGATCGAGTTGGCCGATAACCCCGACGGTATCGAGCACCCTTCTGTTCGTGAGGTTTTGAAACATCTTGGGCTTCGTGAGGGTATCGAGATTCATCATAACGGCGACTTGCCGGCACGTTCGGGTCTCGGCTCAAGCTCGGCGTTCACGGTGGGACTCTTGCACGCGCTTCACGCCTTGAAGGGTGAAATGATGTCGAAGCACGATCTCGCCCACGAAGCGATCCACGTGGAACAAAATCTCATTGGCGAGAACGTTGGTTCTCAAGACCAAGTGGCGGCGGCCTTCGGCGGATTCAACAAGATCACGTTTGCCTCAGGCAAGCGCATCGCTGTTGAGCCGATCGTGTTGCCGAACGGCCAGCTCGATGAACTGCAAGATCACCTAGTACTTTTCTTTACGGGACTTTCGCGAAACGCTTCCGAGGTGGCCGCCGAGCAGATGCGAAATACGCCGAAGAAAAACGCAGAACTTAAAAGGATGCATGAGATGGTCGATGAGGCGATTGCCATCCTTAAAAAGGGTACGATGGCGATCGGTGATTTCGGCAGACTGCTTCATGAGACTTGGCAGTTAAAACGCAGCCTCTCGTCCTCAATCAGCACGTCGGCAATCGACGAGATCTACGACCGAGCTCGGAAGAACGGGGCGGTTGGCGGGAAACTCTTGGGCGCGGGGAGCGGTGGCTTCATGCTGCTTTTCGTGCCGCCAAAAGACCAGGAGCGGCTAAAGACGGCCCTCAAGGGTCTTTTGTACGTTCCTTTCCGATTCGAAAACGCCGGTACGCAGATTATCTATTACGGCCCGAAGACAATTGCTCGTTAGCCGCCGATGAACACGCAGAATCCGAAACTCTCCATCGTTGTTCCGGCGTTGAATGCCGAGCGGTACCTGGACGCAACCATCCAAACCGTCCTTGATCAGACTTTTCAGGATTGGGAGATGGTGATCGCCGATGGCGGTTCCAAAGACCGAACGCGCGAGATGCTTTCGGCCTATGCCGCCGGGGATCCGCGCATTCGGCCGGTGTTCAAGCCCGACGAGAGTCCGTTTCATGGAATTTGGAACGGTGTTGCCGAAGCCCGAGGCGATTATCTCTGTATTTTAGCCATTTCGGACGGCTATCTCGATCGGGAGTGGCTCGCGAAGTGCGTCGCGGCTCTCGATACCGATCCGGAGCTTTCGATCGTGTGGGGGATTCCGTTCGACATGAGCGAGGCGGGTGAGATTCTCGGTCCCGCCTACGTTTACGCCCATTTTCTTGAGGGTGATTTTCCAGGTCGCCGCCCGTCGGTGCTGAAAAAAATCCTCACGAAGATTGACCTCCGGCACCCATCATCCATCTTTACGCTGTTCGGTAAGGTAAACCGGGCGAACGTCGCGGCCGCTCGCCAAATGCTCGGCCATGTGACCGTCTCTCAAAAACGCGACTGGTTTCGCTATTGGCTTCGGACCGGCACTATTTTCCCTGATGGCAACACCGTGCTTTCCCGCCGGGTGTTCCTCGAGTGCATGCCGCCCTATCGGATGGGCACCCGAGAGCCCGGGGATTGGATGGGATTTTATTTCAACTTGAACAGTAAGGGCTATCTTGCTCGTTGCCTCCCGACGCCCGCGAATTCTGGCCGGATTAACGCGGGGCAGGTGAGCGAGGTATGGAAGAAATATAACGACGATAATCGCCGCGAATATTTTACGAAGCTCGCAGCTTTCCGGCGGCAGACCGCCGAACGCCCCGGATCGTTCCACTTCGTCGACCGCGACGGCAACGCGCTACTAAACCAATGAAACTTCACCTCGGTTGCGGAGAAAAATATCTTCCCGGGTATGTCAACATCGACCATCCGGCGACGGAGCATACGGTGATAGACGTGCGGGCGGACATTTACGCCGATATCCGCACGCTTTCCTACGCCGAGAACTCCATCGAGGAGATCCGCAATCATCACATGTTCGAGCACTTCACCCGCACCGAAGCGCTGAAATTGCTCTTGACCTGGCGCCGGTGGTTGATGCCCGATGGGCGGCTCGTCATCGAAACACCAGACTTTGCGGCATCGGTTCGCGCCTATGTTCGCGCCTGGTCGCGCCGCCGCCGGCTCCAACTCGGGCGCCATATCTTCGGTTCCCAGGAAGCGGCTTGGGCGAATCATCTCGATTTTTGGGACGAAGGCAAATTCCGGTTCGTGCTCACGCGGCTGGGATTCAAAAATATCCGCGTCCGTCGCTTCCGGAACTCTTTCGCCCAGCATTTTTCGCCGAGCCGCCTTACCGACCCGTTCTTCAACGCCGTCGGCAACCTACTGCCCGAATCATTCTATCGGGATCATGGCGGTAATAAGATGCCGAACATTCTGGTCGTTTCCGAAAAAGACGGCGGTTTCGAAGCGAACGATAGAACCGCCGTTTGGGAGATCCTCTCGGAGTATCTTGTCGGCCGGGAAGGCGACAAGCTTTTGAACGCGTGGTTTGCGGAGATGCGCTTCTCTTCAGTGCGCCCGGGCCCGGAGCGGCTACGGCTTTTGTTTACGGTGGAATTCTATGAACCGAGAATCGGCGGCGCCGAGGCGGTGGTGCGCCAGCTCGCCGAACGCCTGGCCCGCGAGGGCCACGACGTGACGGTTGCCACCACGCGCCTAAGGGGATCTCCCCGTCCCGCCGAAATGAACGGCGTTCGGATCCGGGAATTCCGCCTTTCCGGCAATGTGGTCACGGGGATCGGGGGTAGCCGCGTCGAAGTCAGCCGCTACCAGGCGCTCCTTGGGGGCGATTTCGATCTGGTTTTGAACTATGCCGCCCAGAGCTGGACGACCGACCTCGCTCTGCCGATCCTCGATACCATGTCGGCGAAGAAGGTGATGGTGCCCTGCGGCTATTCCGGCTTGCGGAACGCCCGCTACCGCGAGTATTTCGCGCAACTGCCAGCGTTTCTCGCGCGCTACGATGCCCTCGTCTACATGTCGCCGAACTACCGGGATAAGGTCTTCGGCGATGAACACGAACTGGGCGCGCGGGCGGTCTTGATTCCGAACGGCGCGGCGGCGGAAGAGTTTTCGTCCGGAACGAATAACGATCTGCGGCAACGTTTCGATATTCGCACTCCGCACGTTGTGATCTCTGTGGCCAATCACTATGTGGCCAAGGGGCACGATTTCGTGATAGACGCTTTCCGGAAGATGCACCGCCGCGATACGACGCTTCTCATCGTGGGCGCCGAAGGATTGCCGCGAACATGGAAAGAGTGGGGGCATTGGATGCTCGACTACGTTCCGTGCCTCTGGCACCGGTGGACCACGCCGAACGTCCGTCTGGTGGACGGTCGCCGTCGTGAGGACGTTCTCGCCGCGTACAAGATCGCGGACGTTTTTCTTTTCGGTTCACGCGTCGAATGCGCCCCGCTCGTCATGTACGAATCATTCGCCGCTGGCGTACCGTTCGTAACCCGCGAAGTCGGTAACGTAACCGATCACCGGTCGGCGATTAAGATCATCTACACGCCGACAGAAATGGCGGTTGCGGCCAACGATCTCCTTGACCACCCGGACGGACATCGGGCGCTCGTCGAAGAGGGGCGCAAGGTTTGGCGCGCCGGTCACGATTGGGGAAAGATCGCTGATACTTATGAGAAACTTTTTGATCGTTTGGCTTCCTAGGGCGGCGGCCGCGTTTTTTGCCGTGGCGATTTTCTTGCTCACTTGGCGGGTCGGCTGGCCATGGGCGGCACTGAAATTCTCGGAGTTTTTCTTCGCTCTCGCCCTGGGATCGCTTGGCTTAACCCTTATGATATCCGCGCCAGCGCGCGCCCGTCTCTGGCGCATCCTGCTCGTCCTGCGCGTTGAGGGGCGGTGGCTCGGCTTGCTTCTTCTTGCCGCAGTCATTGGGCATGCCGCGAGCATTTTTTTGTCTCTCGACTGGCAGGCCTACGCCGGCGAGATCTGGCTGGAATATAGTCGGTTGCTCTTATCGGTTTTGCTGTTCTTTGCGGTTATTTACCTTTGCGTTGCGTTTCGGAATTTAAACGCGTATCTTCTCGGCATCGTGATCGTTTCGCCGCTTACTCTGTGGGCGTCTCTCTTCCCGGCTTGGTATCGGGTGTTTTTCCTCGCCGTTGACGAACGTTTGCGCGGGCCAGGCAGTGATCCGAATTACCTGGGTAGCTGGCTTGGGTTGGGCGTAATCACCGCCTTCGCCGTTTTTCTTTGGGCGAGAGGCGGGCGGCGCTGGCTGGGTTTATCGGGAATGGTCGGCCTGTTTCCGCTTCTGCTCTGGACCTCTTCCCGGGGCGCAATCTTGGCTGTCGGTTTGGGGTTTGCCGCCACAGGCTTGAAATATGTGTTGGGCGGCTTCACGCTCCGGCGCGCGGGTTCGGTCGCGACGGCTCTCACGGCGCTCCTCGTCGGATTTTGGTTATCGTTTGCCGCGGCGCCTCCCCCGGTTCGTGCCGCCATAACTGATCGTCTTGTGGTGCCTTTTGTCGGCAGACAAAGCGCGATAGTGATGTTTTTGAACCCGGGCCTCCGCGCCGCTTCGGGCAGTTTAAGCGGCGTGGAGGCGCCGGTTTTTGAATTAGGCGCGGATCGCCGTAAGCTGTTCTTCGGTGGCGGTCGCCTTTTGCTCGGACATCCCTTTGGCTTCGGCCCGGCTTATTATCGCTGGCAGCCGGTTGCTTATGCCGGAGACGGCGCCAAGCTCGGCCCTCACAATTTATTTCTAGAAGCGGGACTGACCGGGGGCTATTTGGGCCTCATCGCCCTTCTTGGTTTTCTTTGGAGCATTGCTCGCCGGTTGGCCGGGTTTTCCTCCGGCGAAAATTGGGTTGGCGGCGCCTTAATCGGGTGTTTTGTGGCGCTTCTCGCCGTTTCGTTTTCTCTCGACACGCTTACGTTACGGTGGCTGTGGCTTATCATGGGTCTCGTCGTCGCGCGTTCTTTGGATAGTGATTTAACTATCGCGTCGAGCGAAGGGTTGAGAGACAATGGCGATGAATCGTAAGTTAAAAAAGCGCGCTGTTTTTCTCGATCGTGACGGTACCCTGGTGCATCTGAAGCTTGGGGAGTACACAACCAGTCCTAAGCAATTACGTCTTTTGCCCGGCGCCGCCACGGCAGTCCGGGCCTTAAATCGGATAGGATATTCGGTGGTTATCATTACAAATCAGGGCGTTATTGCGAAGGGAAAAACGACGCACAAGGAAGTTGACTATTTGCACGCAATACTTATCGATCGATTAGGAAAGAAAGGAGCGCGCGTGGACGCCGTTTATTACTGCCCGCACCACCCCGAGGGGAAGATCCCGAAATATGCCATTCGTTGCCGCTGTCGGAAGCCGGAGATCGGCATGATCACCAAGGCCATGAAAGATATGAGTATTGATATGAAAAAAAGTTTCTTGATCGGCGACACAACGGGCGATATTCTGACCGGCCATCGCGCGGGCCTTACTACCATCTTGGTCAAAACCGGCTATGGCGGACGGGATAAGAAGCACGACGTGAAACCGGATTTCGTTGTTCGCAATCTCACCGCCGCCGTGCGCTATATCAAGAAACATGCCCAACCCCAAGGTTAGCATCCTTCTGCCCGTCTATAACGGCGCGCGCTTCATTGCCGACGCAATAAAGAGCGTTCTGGCCCAGACCTTCCGCGACTGGGAGCTCATCGTGCTTGATGACGGCTCGACCGACGAGACGGAGGCAGTCGCTAAGAAAGCCGCCCTCGCCGACCGGCGCATCCGCTATAAGCCGAACGGAACCAACCTCGGAATCCAGAAAACTCTGAACCGGGGACTTGAACTCGCTTGCGGCGAGTACGTCGCGCGGATTGATGACGATGACGAGTGGGCCGACCCGGAAAAACTGGCTGCCCAGGTTTCCTTTCTCGACGTGCATGGCGACTACGCCCTCGTCGGCACCGGCGCCGTGGTCGTCGATGAAGACGGCCGCGAGCTCTTCCGATATCTTTTTCCGGAAAGAGACGCCGCGATCCGCAAACGAATACTTTTCAAGAACTGCTTTATCCACTCAAGCGTACTTTTCCGGCGGGCGGCAGTCATGGCGCTCGGGGGTTATGGCGAGGGCGAGACGACGCGCCATGTCGAGGACTACGATCTTTGGCTTCGCTTAGGGCGGACAGCGAAGTTCGCCAATTTGCCGCGATACGCCGTTCGCTTCCGCCTCCGGCCGGGAAATATCAGTTCGCAAAATAAGGCCGAGCAATTACGTCGAGGTCTAGTGCTCGCGTGGCGTTACGGTGCGGATTACCGGAACCGATTCCTTGCGGCGGTGTTTGGCGCCCTCCGTCTTTTCGGGTATCGGATATTCTTATTTTTGCCGATGACTGTCCGGCAGTCCATTCTCCGAAGATACAAACAATTCTAGGCGCCACGGAGCCCGCCGAGCGTTCTTCGCGCCTCGCGGAGGATCGGTTCGCGGAGCAGGACGAGGATGGCGAAATATACAAGAGCAGAAATGGCGATATTAACGACCGTCGAAGCGCCAATGGCGTCGAGGCCGTAGACGATTGCCGCCATGGCGATGGTGGCGGGAATGATCTTTTTGAGGTGTGGCAGAATATGGAAGGGCAAAACGAACTTGGTGACCCGCCAGAGGTAGGCGATGGCGACGAACTGCACGATAAAGGTGGCAATCGCTGAACCGATGATACCGAACGGCGGGATGAGCAGAATATCCAGGATGACGTTCAGCCCACCGCCGATAGCGGCATAAATGATGAGGTAGCGTTGACGGTCGTAGGCGAAAACGACATTGCTTAAGATGACCCCGGCAAAGGTTGCGGCGAGCGTGAGGGTTAAGATCGCGAACGCCGGGGCGGCGGGCGAATAGGCATCGCCGAAAAGTGTTTGAATGATGCCCGGCGCGAGGAGCCATCCGCCGGCCATAATCGGCAGAGCGGCGAGGAATGCGACGCCGAGGGTGAACTCCGTGAGTCGTCGCGCTCTTACGGCATCGTGTTTCGCAGTCCGGGCCAGTGCCGGAAAAATACTCGTGGCGAGCACGCCGGGAATGAGATAGAGGAAGAAAACGACGCGCTGGGCCACCGAATAAAAGCCGACCTCTTCGGCCGTGCGCAACCAGCCGATGAGCAGCACGTCCGTGCTAATCATTAACCCGCCCAAAAGGCCGGAGAGCGCGAAGGGCCAGGCGGAAGCGAGAATCGGCCGGACGAGTTTACGCTCGAAGTGCGAAAAGGGCTTTCGGAGGTGGTCACGGAGCGGTAGAAGGGCCGCCACGGCGCCCAGGCCCGTACCAACCGCATAGCTCCAGGCAAACGAAGTGATTGTGGGCGAGAGGGCGAGAAAGACGAAGCCGAGTCCGGTGATCGCGGCATTCGTGAAAATGAAGGCGCGCGCCTCGAACTCCATTTTTTCGTGCGCCCGGATGACGGCGAAGCCGAAGTCGCGGATGGTATCGAAGGCGAGAATAATGGCGACGATCGGCAGGATGGCGCGCGTGGCGGCAAGCGAGGTGATGACGGGGCCGAAGAAGACGACAAAAAGCATACTCGGCGCGAGAAGAACGACCTTCATGATGAGCGCTGTCGCAAGATAGCGAGTCTGCTCGGCTGGATCGCTGCGCTTCGTGATTTCGCGCGTTAAGATGCTGTTCACGCCGAAGTCCGTGACGATGGTGAGCATGCCGATGAGAGTGATGGCGTAGGAAAAAGCGCCCCACTCGCCGGCGCCGAGAACCCGCGCGGCATAGACGATGATAATTGCCCGCAAGAGACGCCCGCCGACGTTCGAGACGGTGAGCCAAAAAGTATTTTTTGCGAGCGTTTGGCGGACACTCGTATTATGGAACAAAAATGACCTTACCCCGTAAAATCCTCGGGAGATTTTTGCCTTCAGCGTCATGTTCAACTAGCCTTTGTTAAATAGTTCTTGATTAAAACTCCGGTTTTTCAGCACGTAATGATCTACGGGGTTTACTCTTGGCCACATTGGCTTATAATCTCAAGCATTATGAAGGCGGTACTTCTCGTCGGTGGGCAAGGGACCCGGCTTCGGCCGGTGACCTACGAAATCCCAAAGCCGCTTATCACGGTGGGGAAAAAACCGATCGTGAACCATGCCATCGAATTTCTTGACCGGCACGGTATCGATGAGGTCGGCCTGCTCGCCGCTCGCGGCCACGCGGACGACTTCCGGAGGTGGCGGAAGGGCTGGGCGGATGAGTTGCCCGCGGTGAAGATTAACATGTTCTATGAGGAGTCGCCACGCGGCACCTTCGGCGGCTTTGAGGTGCTCCGCGAGTGGCTCGGTAACGAAACATTTGTCGTTTCGAATGGCGATGATCTCAAAGATTTCGATCTCACGGCGATGATCGTTGCGCATCGCAAAAGCGGCGCCGTGGCGACCGTGGCTCTGATGCGCGTGCCCGACCCGGAGAATTTCGGCGTACCCCTTATGGAGGGGAATCGCATCGTTCGTTTTTTGGAAAAACCGTCCAAGCCGCCGTCGGATTTCGTGAACGGCGGTCTCTACGTGATGGAGCCGGCGGTTTTTGACTACGTTGATTTTAAGAAGCCCACCGTGATGATCGAGCGCGACCTTTTCCCGGCGCTTGCCGAGGGGGGTTTGCTCTACGGTTTTCGCGGCGAAGGCGCCCGGTGTTTCGATTGCGGCACGCTTGAGCGTTGGGAACGGGCGATGAACGAGTGGTAAAAAATGACCATTTAGTTTTTAAAAACACCAACACCGCAACGGGATAGTTCCGTTGCGGTGTGAAATTCGGCGCGCCGGCGATGGGCGCCTACGATCAGATGGGCATGTTCCCCGAGAGACACCGGAGGGCCGCCTCGTGGACGAGGCCGTTCGAGAAGATCAGGTTCGCGAAGTTCGCGAACGACCACGGCTGGCCGTAGACACCGGTCACTTTTCCGCCCGCCTCCTCGGTCATCAGGATGCCGTGGATATTGTCCACGGGTTTCGTGTTGCCCATGGCGAGGCAGAGCTCTGCCGAAAGCTTCTGGTTGTTGCTCCCGGCGAGACGCGTGAATGAGATGGCGCACGACATGTTGTTGCGCTTGCGCCTCACGGCGTCCCACAGACGCCGAAACTCGTTCGAGGCCCCGGTGAACTGCGGTGGCCCCTCGAAGAAGGCGAAGCTTTGGTCGAGACGGTCGACCTTGGACACGCGGAGCTTCTTCCAGATGCCTCGGACGCGTTGCCAGGCGCCCTGGCCGCGGATGGCGAGATAGAGGCCGTCGCCGCAGACCTCTTCCTGCCAGGGAACGAGGATGACCGTTGCGGCGAGCTTCCTGTTGGAGATCGCGGTCAGCATGCACCCGAAGGTGCCGAGACCGACGGCCTCGTTGTGGGTGCCGTCCAACGGGTCGAAGACCAGGCAATTCGGGGTCTTCGGCGGCCAGACGTACGCTTGTTCCTCGCTCACGATGGCGTGAGAGGGGAAGCGGCGCTTGGTCATCTTGAGGAACGCCTCCTGGACGGCGATATCGAGTTCGCCGACCTTTTCGCCTCCTTCCTTTTCGGTGAGTTCGCCGTTCCTGAACTTCGGATCGGTGAAAGTGGGTTGCGCCACGTCATCAAAGAAAGCGATGAGCGCACGCTCTTCGCCGCTAAGTTCCGGCTCGAGAGAAGACATCGATCGTTCTCCTTGGTTAGTGCCCTGTGACAAATCCGAAAAAACAATCCGGTAGCTATGAGTACAATGCAAGATAATCTTAAGATAGTCAAGTTCCGTTGCGTGATTTCCGCGCGGGGACGATAATAAATCAATTACGCATGAAGGCCATCATCCTTGCCGGCGGTCGGGGCACGCGCCTCCGACCGGTCACTTATGAGATTCCGAAGCCGCTCGTGCCGGTCAAAAAGCGGCCGATCGTTAATCACCTCATCGAGTTTTTCCGCCGCCACGGCGTTGAGGATATCGGTATTCTGGCGAGTCGGGACCACGAAGAAGATTTTCGGCGCTGGCAGAAAGTTTGGGATGACGAAGTGGTCAAGGGGATAACGATGTTCCACGAAGAAACCCCGCGCGGCACTTTCGGCGGGTTGGAGCCGCTCCGCGAGTGGCTGGGCGGCGAGCGTTTTATTCTCTCGAATGGCGATGAGCTCAAAGATTTCGACCTCGCGGCGATGGAAAGATTCCACGGCGCCCAGGGAGGTACGGGCACGATCGCGCTGGTTGAGGTGCCGAATCCATCGGAATATGGCGTGCCCGTTATGGATGGCCACCACATCAAACAATTTTTGGAAAAACCAAAAGAGCCACCGTCCAATTTCATCTCCTCGGGGCTTTATATGCTCGAACCAGAGGTCTTTAAACACGCTGACTTCAGCCAACCGATCGTCATGATCGAGCACGACATCTTTCCAAAACTAGCCGCCGAGGGTAAGCTCTATGGATTCAAGCCGCCGAATGCTCGTTGGTATGATTGCGGCACACTCGAACGCTGGGAGCGGGCGATCAAAGAGTGGTAAAAATTAGTTCCTAGCTGACTAGTGACTAGCTTACCTAGCCGATTTCACCGTGCTTCTGATTCCGTCGGCAAGTTTTATTTTCGGCGTCCAGCCGAGAACGCGCTTGGCGCGGCGCGCATCAAGCGAGATGCGGTAGACCTCGCCTTTGCGATAAGGAGCGTAGCGCGCTTTTTGCTTGAAGCCGACATGGCGGGCGACGGCCGCGAAGATCTCGTCGTCGGTTACGAGGCGCCCCGTGCCGAGGTTCATGGTTTCGCCATTACCCTTCCGGAGGCCGAGGACGTTCGCGCGCACGACATCGGCGACGTGGAGATAGTCGCGCGCCTTCGTGCCGTCGCCGAAGATTGTCGGCCGTTTCCCTTCGGCGAGAGCCAGGCGGAAGATGGCGACCACGCCGGCTTCGCCCTTCGGATTTTGGCGCGGGCCGTAGATATTGGTGTAGCGAAAAATAACGTAGTCGAAGTCAAACTCGCGGGCATAGAAACGAATGGCGTGCTCGGCCAGAAGTTTCGAGAGGCCGTAAGGCGAGAGCGGGTCGGGCGGTGTCGTCTCGGCGGCCGGGACTTTCTTCGGTTCGCCGTAGATCGCCCCGCCGGTCGAAGCGAAGATAAAACGGCGATGTTTACCCCGGCCGAATTCGCCGAAAGCGAGCAAAAGGTTGATGGTCCCGAGGAGATTGCCGTCGAAGGTCGCGAGCGGTGCGCGCAGGGACTCGACGACCGAAACAAGCGCGGCATGATGGTTGACGACCTCGGGCCGCTCTTTTTTCATAATCCGTTGCATGGCCGCGAGGTCGCGCACGTCGGCCTTATAAAATTTCGCTTTTGGATTCAGATTGCGGCGGTTGCCGGTCGTAAGGTTGTCGATAACGGCAACACGGTGACCCGCAGCCACGTAGGCGTCCACGATGTGGCTTCCAATAAATCCAGCTCCACCAGTAACTAATACTTTCATAAACGTGTTTTTAAGAATTTTCGACCGAATCCAGTTGGTTAATTTATTTTTGATTGATGAAAAACGACTTCAGGGTCTTTAAGATTATGGCAACATCCATGATAAGCGAACGATTCTTGAGATAGTATAGATCGTATTCAAGTTTACGGTAGGCGTCGTCAACGGAGGCGCCGTAGCGGTAGTTGATCTGCGCCCAGCCGGTGATGCCCGGTTTCACGAGATGGCGGATGTCGTAGTAGGGGACCTCGCCCTCGATCACTTTCACGAATTCCGGTCGTTCGGGCCGTGGCCCGACGAACGACAGTTCGTTCCGCAGGATGTTAACGAGTTGAGGCAGTTCATCGAGGTGTGAGGCGCGGAGGAATTTGCCGAAGAACGTCGTGCGCTCATCTTTCGCCCGCGTCCAGGCCGCGCCGTTCGTTTCTGCGGAGCCGTCCGCGGCGAGCGCTTTCATGCTACGGAATTTATAGAGTGTGAATGACTTCGTTCCCTTGCCGATGCGTGTTTGGCGATAGATGACCGGTCCCGGCGAAGAGATCTTGACGCCGAGCGCTATCAAAAGCTCTATCGGCAGAAGTACGAGCCCCAGGCATAGCGCCGCCAGAAATTCCCCGGCGCGCTTCAGGTCGTCGTAAAAATCGTGCCGGCCGAGATGGTGATCGACGAACCACGACTCATCGATGTCGGCGAGCGGAATCTTTCGGAGGACCATCTCGTAGAATGCCGGCAGGTCGAGGATCTCAATGCCGGTGGTGAGCAGTTCATAGAGTGCCCGGCGGGTTGTGGCGTCGTGTTTGAGCTTCGCGGGCACGACGACCAGGTTCACGGCGTGCCGCCCGACGAGTTCCTGGATCTCGCTTGCGAGACCCCCCTCCCAGCCGCGCTCCGGCCAGGCAACGACGGTGTAACCGAGATGGGGGTTCTTGAGTTCCGCGTTAATCTCTCCGGCGCGCGGACTACGGTCGAGGAGGAGAATATTCACGAGACCGTCGCGGAAGCTTAGTCGCATGTTGAATGAATGCCGCCACCAGGCCTCGATGGTGACGAGAATGACGATAAAGAGGAAAAGGTTGGTTTTCGGCGCGATGCCGAATGCGGGAACAAGATAGAACAGGGCGACGGTAATGAGGACATTAACCGCCAGGGCGAGCGATAGCGTTTTCGCGAAATCAATGTTATTTCGCAGGCGGCGCGGATCGTAGAGACCGGCGACGTAGAAGACCAAAAGCCATATTAAGAAGATGAAAGTGAACGGCCGAAAATGATTCAAAACGAATTGGTTGGCGAAGTCGTTCCCATAGCGGAGGTATAGGGCGGCGGCGAGAGCCGCGTAGAGCGCGATGATGTCGCCGACGACGAGAATCGAAATACGAGTGCGTTGCGAAAGTTTCATGAGTGGTGGCCGGGCCGAACGTCCCGCGAGGCGGTGGTGAACGGTTTCCCCGAAAAGAGGACCCAGAGATAGTTTGCCGCGTAGCGGAGCCCTATGGCAAGCACGCCCTCTTCCGCGAGCCGGCGGCCGGACGAGAGCATCGGCAGGCCGAATGTGAACTTCACGGGGCCGAGGCGGGAAAGACGACGGGCGATGTCGGTATCCTCGCCGTAGAAATCAATGGTCGTGTCGAAGCCACCGGCCCGTTCCAGGGCCTCTCTCCGCAGGACGAAGTTGCCGCCCTGCACGAGGGAGCCGCTCCGGAACACGAAGCGGGCGAGAAGATAGAAAAAAAACCCGAACCCGTAAAACAATTTAACGAGGAATCGTATACCGGGCGAGAGATCGTGGTAGATGAGAGGACCAGAAATACACACGAGGCGAGGATGGCGCTCAAACTCCCGGAATACCCGCTCGATCCAGCCGGGAGTAAGCATGGCATCGGCGTCGACGTTCGCAATGAGCTCACCCGTCGCTTCCCGGAAGCCCCGCGCCCGCGCCCAGACGATGCCTTTGTGTGATTCGGCGACGACCCGAACGCCCGGATACCGCCGGGCCACTTCTGCGGTCCGGTCGGTGGAATCGTTGTCAACGACGATAATCTCAACATCGTGCCTTTCTCCGTCAAGCTCCCGCATTATCGACTCAAGGCAGGCGCCCAGGTGGTGCTCCTCGTTATAGGCCGGAATGACGAAAGAAAGTTTCATGGCGTTAGCGCACTTGGGACCACTCCTTGTGATAGGAGCGATTGAAAAACTTCACAAAGAAGGCATTGAGGAACCATTCGAGGAGAAGCCGTGGCCAGCCGATCTGGTGTGCTCGGCGGCCGGTGTGATATACCGTGAGCAATCGTTCGAAAAACGTCCGACCGCGCTTCGCGAGCCGAACAAACATTTCGTTGTCCTCGGCGACGGCCAGATGTTCGCGATAGCCGCCGAGTTCGTGAAAAATGCTCGCGCGGATCATTTGGAATTCGCCCGAGCCGCTACCGGTGTGGGTGACGTTGTTGTTGAACCAATGGGTAAGGTTCACGAAGCCGAAACACAACCGGTCGGCGAGCGTGGCTTCTTCGGGGAAAACGCGAAGTTTGACGGTCAGAGCCACAATCGTAGGGTCGCCCATGAATCGGCCGAGGGCGACCCCGAAGAAGGCGTCGGGATTGGGAACAACCACGTCGGCGTCCACGAACACGAGATACTCTCCCCTTGCCCCCGAGGCGCCGCGGTTCTTGCCCCGGGCGATTCCCCGGGGAAGCTCCTCCGGACGTTGCGCGATTCGGGCGAATTTTTCGGCGATCGCCTGGGTGCCATCGGTCGAGCCGTCGTCCGCGACAATGACTTCGTAGGGATACGCCGTGAGGTGATCGGTAAAGGCCCGAAGCGTTTTCTCGATGGTTTTCACTTCATTGAGCGTCGGCACGACGATGGAAAGAATGGGCTTCATGGGCGTCGGTTAAAAGGCATTTCTCAGATCGCGTTTGCGGAGCGCCCGGCTCACGCCGGCGATCGCCGCGATGACGATGACGACGAAAGCCGCGATTGCCGCCACGCGGAGACCTTCGTTCACCACGAGGTACAATTTGCCGAAGAAGTAGCCGACGCTCATCAGGATGCCGGTCCAGGCCATCTGGCCGACGGCATTGAAAATGAGATACTTCCGGAAGGGAATGCGCACCGCGCCGGCGGTGATGAGAATAACGAGCGCGAAACCGAGCCCCATGGTGATCTTTGAGAGAAACAAGACCTTGTTCTGGTGGCGATGAAATGCCGCCGCCGTTTTTTCGAAGAGTTCTTCTGAGATGTTCACCCAGTGGCCGTATTTGAGGATGAGCGCTCGGCCGCCCCAGTAGCCGACCGCGTACCAGATGACGTCGGCGAGGAGATCGCCGACCATGAGGGTGATGTAGAGCGGCCAGAAGCTGAAGTAGCCGAGTTTGAGAAGGAATCCGCCGAGCGTCATCACGATCGGCCCCTCAAGAACCGCGAGGGGAAAGACGATCGGGTAGCGGTACTGGATAAGCCAAGTAGCGATGGTTTCGAGGGTCATCCGTCTTCGGGGGGTCGGCCCCCGTATCTACTCATTGTACCCCGCCCGGGAATCATTTGATATACTGGGGATACTGTTTCCATGAAGTGGTTTTTCTCGCGTCATGTCGGTTTTTGGACGAGGCGTCGGCTCGGTTCCTTCGGTCTCAGTTTCGCTCTTCTCGTGCTCAGCTTACTCGTGCAGATGAGCGCCGGAGCGGCCTCGGCCCGGAGGGCGCTCTCCTCAAGCGCGGTACACGACATCATCCTCGACAATATTCCGGTCGTCGATCTTAGCTTCGTGATCGTCCAGGGCGCGCTGATCTTTGCCCTGGGGTTTATCGCCACTGGGATCATTCGGCCCCGATACCTCATTTTCGGCATGAAAGCGACCGCCCTCCTCGTTCTCACCAGGGCCGTCTTCATTAATCTCACGAACCTGGGCATCCACCCGAACGAACTCTTCCTGGGCGCGATGGCGTCGGCGAGCTATTCGCTTTACCAGCTGGTTGATTTTCCCGGCAATTATTTTTTCTCCGGGCACACTGCCTTGCCGCTTCTCGCGGCGCTCATCGTTTGGCAAGAACGCCCTTGGCGCCTGGCGTTCCTCGCGGCGAGCGTTTTCTTCGGAGCCAGCGTGCTTTTGGCTCATATCCACTATTCCATCGACGTCTTCGCCGCGCCCTTCATCGCTTATGGGGTGTACCGGGTCGCCGCCAAGCTTTTCCCGGCCGATTACGCGCTCGCGGTCGAAGAAGCGGCGGTTTGACCCGGTAGCACAACGGCGATACCTAAGAAGACGAGCATTTAGGGTGTCCGGGAAACGAAGAGCACTCTGGTCTTCTCTCGCATTGGCAAGGATTTCTTGTCTATTTTGTCGCCGTTGTGCTACCGGGTTTGACATCCGAAAAACGTGACTGGTAGAATGGACGGACTATGAACGAAGAACACAAAAAAGAAGAAATTGCAGAAACAGAAGAAATCATCTCCGCGGACGCAAAGTTTTCGGACGAGGTCGAGTTGGGGAACAGGACGGCAAGCGTCGCGAAACCGAACGACAAATTTTTGCCGGCGAGCATCTTGATTGCCGCCGTCATGATTTCCGGATCCGTTCTCTACGCTTTGGGCGGAGGCGGCCGGACGGCAGGGACGCCGCCGGCGCCTAGCGCCGGTGATAATGTCGATCCAACCGTCGCCCAGGCGGCGCTTCTCGAGCTCCGCCCGCGCGATACGATCTTGGGCGATCCGAATGCGCCAGTCACGCTCATCGAATACGGCGACTACCAGTGCCCGTTCTGCGGCCGGTTCTTTACGCAAACGGAGCCCCTCATCAAGGAGGCCTATGTGAAGACGAACAAGGTGAGGATGATTTACCGCGAGTTGGCGTTCCTCGGACCCGAATCCGTAGAAACAGCCAAGGCGGCGGAGTGCGCGAAAGATCAGAGCAAGTTTTGGGCATACCACGACGCTCTCTTTACGGCCGAGATAAAGGACGGCGCGGAGAATAACGGCAACCTCAACAAAGAACTTTTTGTGAAAATCGCCAAGGACCTCAAAATGAATGTGGGCGATTTCACGAGCTGTCTCGACGCGAATAAGTACGCCGATGAGGTGACGGCGGTGACGGACGCCGCTCGGGCGGGCGGTATCAACGCCACACCCATGACTTTTGTGGACAAAGAGCTCGTCCAAGGCGCCCAGCCATTCGCGGTCTTTAAAACCGCCATTGACAAGGCGCTCGAAGCGCAGTAAATTGATTGCATAACGAAGTTAGCCGACGGCGCGACGATACGTAGGTAGTCCGCTCCGAATGCGCTCTCGTTCGTCAAAGGGCGAAAAACAAGAGAATCATCGTAATGGACTATCAGAATGGACCTCGGCCGGAGCGCGTCATGCACAAGGCCGGTGATGCTGACGGTTGCACCGGCGAATGGGCCTGCTCGAAATGCGGGGCCAAGATCGACCAGCTTCCGTTTGCGCCGGACCCGAGCCGGTTGGGCCAGCTGAAGTGCCGCGACTGCCATAAGGCGTCGATGGGCAACTTCCGCCGCTACTAAGATCCGAAAGTTCGAGATCTTCTCGCAAAGACCCCTGCCTACGCGGGGGTTTTTGGTTTTGACGCCTCGCGCGTCGGCAGGGTAGAATCAATTTCGTGATCGTACCCTCCGTTCATCTCGGTCTCGGTTTATGGATCATGGTTTCGCCATGGCTCCTGGGCTCGAGCGGCAACTCGCTCATGCTTTGGAGCAATACCGCCGTTGGCCTGGGACTTTTGATCGCCGCCCTCTGGGAGTTTTTCGGTCACAAAGACAAGGCGGTATCGGAGATAGAGAATAAAAAGGTCGTTAGTAATTCAAGATGACGCATAATCTAAGCATGGATACGGCAAACGTAAAAAAGGCGAGCGTGAAGATGTACACGACCCCAACGTGCGTGTACTGCAAAATGACGAAAGAGTTCTTTACGAAGAACAAGGTGGAATATTCCGAAGTGAATGTTGCCGAAGATGATGCCGCGCGCGAAGAAAT
Organism: Patescibacteria group bacterium; assembly: GCA_038057515.1. Lineage (GTDB taxonomy): Bacteria > Patescibacteriota > Minisyncoccia > UBA6257 > 2-01-FULL-56-20 > DATJQA01. The sequence goes on from JBBUDB010000017.1 coordinate 36,646, forward strand.
GATCCAGAAGTCCGGACAGCTCGGCGTGCCGGTCATTGATGTGAATGGTGAGATTTTCATTGGCTTTGACAAGAAGGGTCTTTCGGAGGCGCTGGGAATCGCGGGATAAAAGTCGCTCCTAAACCCCAGGTTTCCCGCTCGGGGCGCGGAATATCTCGGGCTTGTGATACGATAACAAAAACGATGTATGAATTACTAATCATCGGCGGTGGTCCCGGCGGCGTTGCCGCCGGTATTTACGCTGCCCGAAAAAGGATTCCGGCGGCGATCGTGGCCGAAAGCTTTGGCGGCCAGTCCATCGTGTCTGCCGACGTGCAGAACTGGGTAGGCACGAAATCCGTTTCGGGCTTTGAGCTCGCGAAGATGCTCGAAGAGCACTTGCGTGCCCAGGAAGGCATCGTGATTGTGGACGAAGACACGGTTTCGGCCGTGGTCGATAAGGGCGATCACTTCGTGGCCACGACGGCGAAGGGCCAGACCATTGAAGCGCGGCGACTCTTAATCGCCTCTGGGTCGCGGCGGCGGAAGCTCGGCGTGCCGGGAGAGAAAGAGCTCGACGGTCGGGGCGTGGCCTACTGCTCCACTTGCGATGCCCCGATCTTTAAGGGAAAGACGGTCGCGGTCGTGGGCGGCGGGAACGCCGGCCTCGAAGCCGTTCTTGATCTTTTGCCCTATGCCGAAAAAATATATCTCCTTGAATACGGCGAATCTCCCAAGGGCGATGCGGTGACACTCGCGAAAATCAAAGCCGACCCGAAGGTGGAGATAATCACCATGGCCGCGACGAACGCGATCCTCGGGGGAAAAACGGTAACAGGCTTGCGCTACGAAGATCGCCGTACGAAAGAGAAGAAGGAGCTCTCCTTGGGCGGCGTCTTCGTTGAGATCGGCGCCATTCCGAACGCGGACTTCGTGAAGGGACTCGTCGAGCTGAACTCTCTCGGCGAAATTATCGTCGACCATAAAACCCAGCGTGCCTCGCACCCGCGCATCTGGGCGGTGGGGGATGTTTCCGACGTGCTTTATAAGCAGAACAATATTTCCGCCGGCGATGCCGTGAAGGCGATCTTGAATATTGCCGAGGAGATGGCCAAGGGGAGTTTGTAGAAGGCGCCGGGGGCGGGGATCGACCCCGTTAGAGGTCGCCCCGCCGCAGGCGTGGCCACGACCACCTCGGGGCGGTCTACCTCTCACGGTGTCAACCCGGTAGTACAACGGCGATGATGTCTTTTTGGAGTTGTTTTGTCGCCGTTGTACTACCGGGTTGACACCGACCGGCAACCCGCCTAAGATGACTTAGCAACCTTAGGCAAGGGTTGCTAATTAGTCGGTTTTTGATGTAATAAAAACACATGAACTTCAAACCATTATCAAATCACATCTTCCTCGAACCGCTTGAGGAGGAGAAGGCGACGAAGTCGGGAATCCTGCTTCCCGAAACGTCAGAGAAGGAGCGCCCCATCCGCGGCACGGTCGTGGCCGTCGGCCCCGGCAAGAAGAACGAAAAAGGCGAACTCCAGCAGATGTCCGTCAAAGTCGGCGACAAGGTCCTCTTTAAAAAATACGGCCCGGACGAGATCGAGCTCGACGGCAAAAAGTATCTGGTCGGCGACGAAGACGATATTTTGGCAATCATTAACTAGGTAGCTAGTCACCAGTGACTAGTAAGCTAATCTGAAACCATGTCCAAAGAAATAAAATTTAACGACGAAGCGCGCGTAGCGATCAGAAAGGGCATCGATAAGCTCGCCGAGGCGGTCAAGATGACGCTTGGTCCGAGGGGCCGGGCGGTCGTCATCGAGAAGTCCTACGGCCCGCCGCAGGTCACCTTTGACGGCGTGACGGTGGCGAAGGAGATCGAACTGCAGGACAAATATGAAAATCTTGGCGCCGAATTCTTAAAACAGGCGGCCGATAAGACGAACGACAATGTCGGCGACGGCACGACGACCTCGGTGGTTTTGGCCCAGGCCATGATCGACGAGGGCGAGAAGGCCATTCACGAGAAGGGCTTCAACGTCATTCACTTGGCCGAAGAACTGAAGAAGGGAGCGGGGGCCATCTTAAAGGCGCTTGAAGACCAAAAAGAACCGATCAACGACACGAAAAAGATAGAGGAGGTCGCCACGCTTTCGTCTAAGGACGCCGAGATCGGCGGGCTTATCGCCGAAGTGATGGAAAAGATCGGCCGCGAGGGCGTGGTTACCATCGAGGACTCGAACACCATCGGCAACGCCTACGAGATGGTGGAAGGCATGCAGTTCGACCGCGGTTATTTGAGCCAGTACATGATCACCAATCAAGAGCGGATGGAATCGGCTCTGGAGGATCCGTACGTTCTCGTGACCGATAAGAAGATCGGTTCGATCCAGGAGCTTCTGCCGGTTTTGGAAAAGATCGTGGCGAGCGGCAAGAAGGAACTCGTTATCATTGCCGAAGAAGTCGAGGGCGAGGCGCTGGCCACGCTCGTCGTCAATAAGCTGCGCGGCGTCTTCAGTGTCCTGGCGGTCAAAGCCCCGGGCTTCGGCGATCGCCGCAAAGAGATGCTTCAGGATATCGCCGTCGTTGTGGGCGCGGAGTTCATCTCCGACGAACTCGGCAAGAAACTTGACTCTGTTGATCTCGAGTCGCTCGGTCATGCGGGTCGCGTCGTGGCCACCAAAGACAACACCATTATCGTCGGCGGCAAGGGCGACAAGAAGGCGATCGCCGAGCGCGTTGCCCAGATCAAGGCCCAGATAAAAAAGACCGATTCTGATTTCGACAAGGACAAACTTCAGGAGCGACTCGGCAAGCTCTCCGGCGGCGTGGCCGTCATCAAGGTTGGCGCGCCGACCGAGTCCGCCCAGAAGGAGTTGAAACAACGCGTCGAAGATGCGGTTTCGGCCACGCGCGCCGCGATGGAGGAGGGCATCGTGCCAGGCGGCGGTATGGCGCTCTTTAACGCGCGGTTGAAGCTCGAACATCACGGGGAAAAACCAGTGAGCGAAACAGAGAAGGCGGCCGGCGAAATATTGAAGCGCGCCATGGAAGCGCCACTCGGCGCCATTATCGCGAATAGCGGCGAGTCGGTAAGCAAGATAGACGAACTGCGCCGCAAGAAAACCGAGTCGAAAGATATCTGGCTGGGCTTCAACGCCATCTCGAACAAGATCGAGGACCTCAAAGCCGCCGGCATCATCGATCCCCTGAAAGTCACGAAGACGGCGTTCCTGAATGCCGTTTCCGTGGCTTCGACCTATCTCGTGATCGGCGCGGCCATCACCGAGATCCCCGAAAAGAAAGGCGCCCCGATGGGCGGCGGGGGAATGGATATGGGCGGCATGGGGATGGGGATGTAGTTTTCTGCTTCGCTTTCGCGTAAAGCAAAGACCCGCATTTCGGTGCGGGTTTTTGATTATTACAGAAACATTCGTGGTTTTCCGAGCAGGGAACCCGCTCCGCTTAGGTTCCGCGCTCGGAAAAGCGCTCACTTTATGGCGAACAAAGAGGCCGCGAGTTTTATCAAGACAACACGGCAGATGTTCGAATCCAAACACGATAATCATCTATAAATAGCAAAAAGCCATATTCAAATAAAACGACTCACCGCACCGGAGAATTCCGGTGCGGCGGATGGTTTGTGTTCGAGCTACGTTGACTAGGCCGGAGGCTGCGAGATGAGCACGCAGATGGCCTTGCCCCCGTATATCTCTTTGGTTTCGCCGTTTATGGCGCTCCAAGTGCCATACCAGCCGCCCATGCTATCGTTCACGAGGGCGTAGGTGATAGGCCCCTTGGCCGCCCACGCGGGCGGGTTCAGGTAGGTCTTCTCAAAGACCATCGATCTCCACTGGCCCGAAACCATGGCGCCCACGATGCGGGCTTCGCCGTTCTCGTCCGTTACCGAGCCGGTGAAGCGTCCATCTCGGTCAGTCAAGATCTCGCCGTTGAAGCGTCCGATGGTCCGCCGGATGTCGTTGATCCTTGGATCATCGAAGGCCGTCACGATGCTGGGAAACCAGAGCCCTATCATCATGTATCGCATTTCAGCGCACCTCCAGCGTTAGGTTCGAGTGAAGCTGTCGGAAGGGTAGAAAAAACCAGGGCGTCTGTCAAACAAAGCGGTCTACTTATAGAGGCGTCTTGGGCGCTCCTTCCCAGCGCGGGTTTTTGATTCTTGACACGGGTGGTATAATACAAGAGTTATGACCTACATACTCATCGCGGTCGTCGTAGTCGCGGCCTGGCTTATTCTCGACTATAACAAGCTCGTCCGACTTCGCGTCCGGGCGAAGGAAGCCGCCTCGGATATCGAGGTCCAGCAAAAGCGCCGCTACGATCTCATCCCGAACGTCATCGAGACGGTGAAGGGCTACGCCAAACATGAAGAAGGCGTTTTCACGAAGGTGACAGAGGCCCGAAGCCGTGCCATGAGCGCGACGAACCCCAAGGAAAAGCTCGCGGCCGAAAATATGCTCTCGAACACGCTGAAGTCGCTTTTCGCGGTTTCCGAAAGCTACCCCGAGCTTAAGGCGAACGTGAATTTCCTGGAGCTTCAACGCGAGCTGGCCGACACCGAAAACAAGATCCAGGCGGCGCGCCGGTTCTCAAACACGAATGTGCGCGACTTGAACACGGCCATTGAAACCTTCCCGACGAATATCATGGCCAAGATGTTCGGCTTCACGGCTCTGCCGTTCTACGACGCCGAAGAAGAAACCGAAAAGCCGGTGCAGGTGAAGTTCTAAAAATATTTTCCAGAGACCATAAAAATGATGAGAGCCCGTCCAACGCATGGACGGGCTTCTTCATGATGTGTCTTTCATGTCGACCTCCTATCGGCCGGTGAGGGCCGAGGAGATCTCGGCGGCGTCGGACGACGGACCGAGCGTGCCCTTGGCCAGAAAGCCGAGGCCGATGAGAATCATCGCCCCCAGGACGATCGCGAGGACCTTCCCGAGAGTGAAACCCGCATCGTGCTCGCCGTGCCGGACGGGCAGGGTGGACATGACGTTCCTCCTTAATGAAGCCCGGAGCGGACTCCTGCTACTTTTAGTGAAGCAGAAAACGATAAAATCGGCAAATCCCGGTCGGTGGATAAAATTTTACCCCGTTAGAAGCAAAATGCCCCGCGGCTTGCCGCAGGGATGAATGCCAATACTACTCTTTGGCGAACACGGGGTTTAATGCCCCGCGTGAGCTTCTAACGGGGTTTACTTAATTAATGAGGTTCTCCGGGCAATTCTTGCCCCTCGTCGGTCGCCTCGGGAGACCTCGCTCGGGACAACTGATTTATACGACCTTGCTATTGTTGCTGAATTAGCTCGTATTTGGGATAATGGCGCTGTTATTCGTATTCCTCTCTCCTCTAGTCTCTAGTTTTCTAACCATCTCATCATTATGACCGCCCCGAATCTTTATACGCAATCCGGTTCGAACATCCGCCGCACGTGGGCGCTCTTTACTTTTTTCTTTGCCGTCGTCATAGGTGTCGGCTGGGTCTTCTCGCGGGTCTACGGCGACCCTGGCATTCTCGTTATCGCCGTGGGTTTCAGCACCATCACGAGCTTTATAAGCTACTGGTGGTCCGATAGCATCGTGCTTCGGATGGCGAATGCGCGGGCCATCGCGATGAAAGACAACCCCGAGCTCTATCGCATCGTCGAGAACCTCGCCATCACTGCGGGGCTACCCATGCCGCGCATTTACATCATTCCCGAACGACAACTCAATGCTTTTGCGACCGGCCGAAATCCGGAGCACGCTGTTGTGGCAGTTACCGAAGGCCTATTAGCCAAACTCGACCGTTCGGAGCTTGAGGGCGTCTTGGCGCACGAACTTTCCCATGTCGGTAACCGTGACATTCTCGTTTCGACCGTAGCCGTGGTCCTCGTCGGTTTCATCTCTCTTATTTCCGATATGTTCATGCGTTCCATGATGTGGGGCGGGCGGCGAAGCAACGATCGTGAAAGCGGAAACGGGGTGATGCTCCTTATCGCCATCGCTTTCGCCATTTTCGCGCCCATTTCGGCGACTCTCATCCAGCTTGCTATTTCACGGCGGCGTGAATCTTTGGCCGACAGCTCCGGCGCGCTCCTCACGCGCTACCCCGAGGGGCTCGCCAAAGCCCTCGAAAAGATCGCCGCCGATGTCGTGCCCATGGCCACGGCCAAGAACACCACCTCGCACCTTTGGATAGACGATCCCTTCACGGGCGACAATCGCAAGTCGTGGTGGCACAGATTGTTCATGACCCATCCGCCCATCGAAGAAAGAATTGCCGCCTTGCGGGGTATGCAAGTTAAATGATCATGAAAATTCTTATTGGCACCAAAAATCAGGCCAAGGCGCGGGAGATGAAGGAGATCTTGGGCGAGGAGTTCGAAATAGTTTCTCTTGCCGATCTACCGAACGCGCCGGATGTCGAAGAGTCGGGGAGGACCTTTGAAGAAAACGCCAAGCTGAAGGCCGAGGCGTATCACGATTTTTCGGGCCTACCGACGATCGCTGATGACGGCGGTTTCGAAATCGATGTTTTGGGCGGCGAACCAGGCGTTTTGAGCCGTCGCTGGCCTTCTATGGCCGAAGTTATCGAGGGCAAACCATGGCGTGAAGCGACCGACGAAGAGCTTGTAGAGATGACGCTCGAAAAACTTTCCGGCATGCCGAGAGACCTGCGTTCGGCTCATCTCACGACCGTGGTTGCCTTTTTTGATGGCACGCGGATGCTGACCGCGCGCGAGAGCGTTGATGGTTTCGTTGCCAATAAGGCCGCGCCGATCAAGGAGAAGGGATTTCCGTTCCGGGCGCTTTTTCTTTTGCCGCAATTCGGAAAGCTGTATCAGGATCTCACCCCCGATGAGCACAAGGAAGTGAATCATCGGCGGCGCGCCTGGTTGAGGTTGCGAGAGATGATCAAAGCGCCGGCGGCGAAATCCGTCGAGGGTGCCACAGTATGAGGCCATCCGCTTCGAAAACCATCGTTATCGCTTTCGGCGGTTCCATTCTCCACCCCGACGAAATAGACGTTTTATTCTTGAAGCAATTTGCCAAGTTCGTGCGCGGTGCCGCCCGTCGCGGTCGTCGCCTCGTGCTTGTCGTCGGCGGCGGGCGACTCTCGCGCCGCTTTCAGGATGCCGCCGGACGGGTGGCTCGCCTCACGAACGAAGATAAAGATTGGATCGGTATTCATGCCACGCGCCTTCACGCTCATCTTCTGCGCACCGTTTTCCGCGATATCGCCGACCCGGTGGTGATAGACAAGCGGCACCGTCTCAAAAAACTGACCCATCCGGTCACTATCGCTTCCGGCTGGCGGCCGGGCTGGTCCACCGATTACGTGGCCACCGCGCTCGCGAAGGACTTCGGCGCCCGCGAGTTCATCGTGGCCGGAAAGCCGGCGCACGTGTACGACAAAGACCCGGAAAAACACACGGACTCCAGGCCGCTCAAAGAGATTTCCTGGGCCCACTATCGCAAGCTCATCCCGGCCAAATGGGCGCCCGGCTCCCATGCGCCGGTCGACCCGGTGGCCGCGCGCCTGGCGCACGGAGCGCATCTTGCCGCCATCATTATAAATGGCAAGGACCTCAAGAATTTCGCGCGCCTACTCGAGGGAAAGCCGTTTGTCGGAACGACTATCAAATAATATCGCCATCGTTGGACAGGCGAGTGGCGCGGATGGTATCGTGGTTTCGTAAAACCAGCGCTGGAGGGGTCGCATAGCGGTCTAGTGCGCACGCTTGGAAAGCGTGTGTGTCGAAAGGCACCGAGGGTTCGAATCCCTCCCCCTCCGCATTACCAAAGAACGATGCCCCTTGTGGGTATCGTTCTTTGGTAATGCGGTATTCATTGTACAAAGTTCGAATGTATTTTGCTGATAATCCTGATGCCGA
>JBBUDB010000018.1:0-13457 GCA_038057515.1 Patescibacteria group bacterium
GCCACGCCAAAACTACTACGCTCTACGCGATCCTCCATATTTTGAACATGCCGGAAGTTCACATCATCACCATTGAAGACCCGATTGAATATGAAATCCCGAGAGTCAATCAGACGCAGGTCAATGTTAAAGCTGGCATTACCTTTGCTAACGGTTTGCGAAGTTTATTGCGTCAGAATCCGGACATCATAATGATCGGAGAAATCCGCGACAACGAAACCGTGGATATCGCGGTGCATTCGGCCCTAACGGGACACCTGGTGCTTTCGTCGCTCCACACCAACGACGCGTCCGGTGCCCTGCCGCGACTTCTGGATATGGGAGCCGTGCCGTTCCTGCTCGCTTCCACGATTAATTTGGTGATTGCCCAGCGATTGGTGAGAAAAATTTGCACTTCTTGCATTGAGTCCTATACGACCACGCCGGAAATTAAAAAATTGATTATGGCCCAACTGGATTTGATTCCCGACGCTACCATTAAAACCAAGGATATTCCGACACGGCTTTACCGGGGCAAGGGATGTAAGGTGTGCGGCGATTCCGGACTTCACGGCCAGATTGGAATTTTTGAAACTTTTCGGGTCAGCGACGCCGTGAAAGGACTTTTGCTTAAATCCGTTCCTGTCGGAGAAATCAAAAAACAGGCGATTAAAGAGGGGATGGAGACGATGTTTGAAGACGGCCTGAGAAAAATCGAAAAAGGGATAACCACCATAGAAGAGGTGTTGAGAGTTGTTCGCGAATAACTCTTTAGTCATTAGTTATAAGTCATGAGCACATTTATCTACGAAGCTTCAGACAAAGATGGAAACATAGAAAAAGGAAAACTCGCCGCCGGAAATAGGAGAGAGGTCGTTGAGTATCTGGGAAGAAAAAATCTTATTCCGATTGCGATTGAGAAAGAAGGCGAAACCACGACTATCAAAGGATTATCTTTCGTCCTGTTTGAGACGGTGAAGCCCATTGACCGGATTCTTTTGGTGCGCAATCTTTCGGCGACCATAAAAGCCGGACTCAACATCATTGAATCGCTGGACATCTTAATCGCCGATTTCACGAAGAACGTGATGCGGAACATCCTTACTCAGGCGAAATTCAATCTTCAAAGGGGCCAACCACTTTCTTCAACCTTCGCCTATTATAAAAAATATTTTCCGCCGATTTTCGTCGGAATGGTTAAGGCCGGAGAGGCATCCGGTCGTCTTGATAGCACGCTGGAAGAACTGGGCGGGTATCTTATCAAAGAATACAATTTAGTAAGGAAAGTAAGGTCGGCGTTGGCTTATCCGGCAATACTTTTGGTGGCCAGCGCCGGCGTCATCACGCTTCTTCTGACATTCGTTCTTCCGCGATTGGCAAAATCTTTTGAGATGAGCAAGGTGGAGCTTCCTTTTATAACGAAAGCGCTTATCGAGGCAAGTGATGTTTTGATGTACAGTCCGGTTTTGGATTTGCTTGCGGTGGCCGCCCTGTTCTGTTTTTTCATTTATTTTCGCAGGACTCCAACGGGCAGAAAAATTTTCTTGAAATTTTTTATGAAGATTCCGATGGCGCGCGATTTAGTGAAAAAAGTGGCTTTAGTGAGATTTGCAAGGACCTTGAGCAGCTTGCTTTCGAGCGGCATCGGCGTCATTGAGGCGCTCAACATCTCGGCGGAAGCCGTCAGCAACGAAACCTATAAGGCCGTCATTTTGGGTTCGGTTTCTCAAGTAAAAAGCGGAGTTCCTTTGTCTAAAATTTTCGGAAATTATCCCAAACTTTTTCCTCATTTGTTGATAAATATGATGGCGGTAGGGGAAAGAACGGGCACCCTGGAACACATCCTTAAAACATTTTCCAACTTTTACGACGAAGAAGTGGATAACGCCTTAAAAGATTTAACCACCGTTCTTGAGCCGATTCTTCTTCTGTTCATGGGCTTGGTAGTCGGTCTCATCGCGCTTTCAATTCTTCTGCCGATATATGAATTGGTCGGAAAATTCGCGTAACGGAAGGACCTTACCCCGCTAGAAATCCGCCCGCAGCCCATGTCTATATCTCATAATAAGAACAAAGATACCGGCATATCGGTTTCGCTAAAGGCCGGCGAAAAAGAATTTTCGCGCAAAATTCTTTTTCGTCAAAGGTCTCTGATGGGGCTTACCTTGCTTGAGGTTCTAATCGTCGTCGCTATTTTGAGCGTTTTGGCGTTTACCGGCTTCGGGCTTTACCGGAATTTCGCGAAGAGTTCCGAATTGGATTTATTGGCGAAGGGAATCGTTTTTGACTTAAAGAGCGCTCAAGCGAAATCAATGGCCGGAGAGGACGGATTAAAATGGGGGATTCATTTCGTTAACGGTTCCAGCGACTACTACGAGCTCTTTTCCACTCCCGCGGATTATACCAGCGCCTCCACGACGATAGGCCTCGTCGTTTATTTGCCGGGCGCCGCTTATTTCGTTGAGCCGACGACTTCTTCAACGATTATTTTCGGCAAAATTCGGGGCACGGTTGCGACAGCTACGACCGTAAGCGTCTCTTCGTCCGAAGGCGATATAAAAACCGTAACCGTGACGCCCGTGGGAAACGTCTACTAATAGACCTACTGCTTAATCACCTTAATCTACCGCAATTCCAAAATCATGGCTCAGCTTGTCAAAAAGATCACAAGATACCCCGCATAATGTCAAAATCCAAAATTAGCGAGACCTGCCCGCAACGCCTCGCAAACTCTGCTTGCGATGGCAGGCGGGGCGGTCAGTTGTTGGTTGAACTTTTAATTGTCATTGCGGCGGTGGCGGTAATCGCCGGCATCAGCGCCCAGATATTTATTGTCAGCATGAGGAGCAACAAAGCCGCCGGCGAGAGAAACATGGCGCTGGGGTTGATTGAAGAAACTTTTGAAGCTGTCAGAAATACGGCCGCGGAAAGGTGGCAAGACGTTTACAACCAAACCAAGGGTTCGGCTCAATATTATCCCCAACAAGCCAGCGGCAAATGGACAATCGCCTCGAGTAGCGAGAACGTTATTGTCAGCGGCATAACTTTTACGCGTTATTTTACGATTGACAACGTCAGCCGCGATCCATCCTCTCGCGACATTGAAACAACCTACAACGCTTCCAATGACGACCCCTCAACGCAAAAAATCACAATGACGGTCAGCTGGCCGGACGCCGAACCGATTGTTTCGAGAGAATACATAATGAGATGGAGAAATAAAGCGTGCGTTCAGACCAACTGGAGCGGCGGTCAGAGCGGCTCCACTTCTACTTGCCCGGCCAATATTTACGGTAGCGCCAGCAATATAGATTTCAGCACCGCTGGCAGTCTCAAATTAACACCCCAATAGGATCGGCGCGCCTCCGTCATTTCCCGTCGCCGTTGTCCTAACCCCCAGGTTCCCCCAAGAGGCGGGCAGGCGAGCGGAATCACAAAGACACCGCTCTGGTCATCGAGGTTAAATAGATGTACCATTGAAGAACCATGAAAAATTCTAACAATCTGGAAGAGCTAGCGATCGAAGCCCGCCGCCTAGGCGGGCGTCTTTGAGGTAGAGGCGAAGGAAATTCGCCTAAAGGAGATTGAGGCCGCCATGAGCGACCCTGATTTTTGGGGGAACCGCGCCGTGGCCGACAAACAAATCAAAGAGTTCGGTGAGATACGCGAGATTATTGATCGTTATCACGCCATCGAAAAAAACCTCGCCGCGCTTCAGGGCGCCTTCGACGAAAATGTATTTTTCGAGACGCGGCGCCTCTTCCGCGATCTCGAGCTCGAAGAGCTTTTTGGGGGCACCTACGATAAGCAGGCGGCGGTGCTTTCGGTCTATCCCGGCGCGGGCGGCGAGGACGCCGAGGATTGGGCGCGGATGCTCTTCGAGATGTTCCGCAAGTACGCCGAACGCCGCGGCTGGAAGACGAGCGTACTCGACGACAGTCCAAATCGCCGCACCATGGAAATCAAGGGCCTCCACGCCTACGGTTACTTGAAGCGCGAGGCCGGCGTCCACCGTCTCGTGCGCATGTCGCCGTTTTCGGCCCAACAACTCCGGCATACCTCGTTTGCGCTTGTCGAGGTGGTGCCCGATCTGCCCGAGTACGACGAGGCGAAATTTCAGATTCCGGAAAAAGATCTAAAAGTCGAATTCTTCCGCTCGGGCGGTCCCGGCGGGCAGAACGTGAACAAAGTGGAGACAGCCGTGCGCGTCGTTCATCTGCCGACCGGTCAGACCGCCGCCTCGCAGGTCGAGCGCTCGCAGGCCCAGAACCGCGAGCGAGCCATGAAGCTTTTGAAAGCCAAGCTCTTCCAGCTCATGGAGAAAAATCAGGTGGCCGAGCTTGCCGCCCTTCGTACCAAAGTGAAACCGGAATGGGGAAGCCAGATTCGTTCGTACGTGCTGAACCCCTACCAACTCGTCAAAGATCATCGTACCGAAGTCGAATCGACCCAAGTAGAGAGCGTGCTCGCGGGCGACCTCGACAAGTTCATCGAGGCAGAGGTAGAATTACCGAAAGGGAACTAGAAGGTTCTAGGCCCTTTTGTCTTTGTTATGAATATTGCCACGTTAATTATCGTTCCATGATAGCTTTTCAAGGAGTTTATAAAATTTACAACAGCCACTCCACGGCGCTTGAGGATGTGAATTTCCGGGTGAATCCCGGAGAGTTCGTTTCGCTCGTGGGTCGTTCGGGAGCGGGGAAGTCCACGGTCATCAAGCTTTTGATCGGTGAGGAAAAGCCGAACCGCGGCCGGATCTTCTTCGGCCAATATGAGATCAATAAGCTGAATGACAAAGATCTGCCTCCATTCCGCCGCCATATCGGCATCGTTTTTCAGGACTTTCGGTTGCTCGCCGCCAAAAACGCGTATGAAAACGTGGCTTTCGCCCTCGAGGTCGCCGGTCGGCCCCAGCGCGAAATCGCCGATCTCGTGCCCCAGGTGCTCGACATGGTGGGTCTGGGCGACAAGACCAAGAACTTCCCCCACGAGCTCTCGGGCGGTGAAAAACAGCGCGTGGCCATCGCCCGCGCCATGGTGCACCGCCCGGAGGTGATCATCGCCGACGAGCCGACGGGCAACCTCGATCCTTTCCACGCGGCCGAGATCATCGATCTCTTGAAAAAGATCAATCAGCTGGGCACGACCGTTATCCTCGCCACCCACGACCGGGACATCGTGAACGCCGTCGAAAAGCGGGTCATTACCCTGGATCGGGGCCGGGTCATCCGCGACGAGGAGGGCGGCCGGTACATACTGGTTTAGCGCCCCATCTAATTAGTCAACTAGTGACTAGTCGCTAGATAACTAGTACACTAAAGAATATGTTTACCGTCATTTCGCGTATCGTTCATTATGGCTTCACCAATTTCTGGCGGAACGGCTGGCCCTCGGCCGCGACCGTGGCTATCATGGTGGTCGCCCTCATGGGTTTCCTCGGGCTTATTTTCTTCAATGTCATCACCGGACAGGCGATCGCCTCGGTGCAGGACAAGATAGACATCAGCGTGTACTTCAAAACGAGTACGCCGGAGGATGAGATCTTAAGCATCAAGCAGTCCGTCGAGAGTTTGTCGGAGGTGAAATCGGTCGAGTATGTTTCTGCCGACCGCGCCCTCGAAATATTCAAGGAAAACCATAAAGACGATCCCACCATCAGCCAGGCGATCACGGAGCTTGGCAGTAATCCGCTCGTCGCGTCTTTGAACGTGAAAGCCAGACGGCCGGACCAGTATGCCTCAATCGCGCAGTATTTGCAGGTGCCAAATCTTGCTCGCTGGGTGGACAACGTGAGCTATTCGAAAAACGAGGTGGTTATCGACCGCCTGGTGGCGATTATCGAAAACGTGAATCGCGGCGGTCTCATCCTCACCATCGTCCTGGCGCTCATCGCCGGCCTCGTGGTTTTCAACACGATTCGTCTGGCAATCTACTCCTCGCGCGACGAGATCGGCGTGATGCGCGCCGTGGGCGCTTCAAATAGCCTGGTGCGCGGCCCATTTATGGTCGAGGGCGTCATCGCCGGCGTGCTTTCGGCGGTCGTGAGCATCATTGTTACGGCGCCGATCGCCTACGCCGTTTCGCCCTACTTCAGCGTCTTCATCCCGGGGTTGAATATCTTCCGTTACTTCTACGCGAACCTATTATCGCTTTTCGGTTATCAACTTTTATTTGGCATTGGCGTGGGCGCGCTCTCGAGTTTCGTGGCCGTTCGTCGGTATCTCAAGAATTAGAACCAATATCTGATAATGCCGAAACGAATCGCGGCCCGGTTCGGGCTTTTCGCTCGTAACGCCTCCTTCGGGGGACTTTTTGAGAATTTCGTAATCTCGGCGGTTTTCACGATTATCGTCGTTCGCATCCTCCTTTATCTCACGGATTATCCAGAGCTGGGCGGAGAGCGTTATCACATTGCCCACATGCTTTGGGGCGGCCTCTTGATGCTCGGGGCGCTCTTTCTTCTTTTCGGATTTCTGGGTAGCGCGGCTCGGCGGGTGGCGAGCGTTGTGGGCGGCATTGGCTTTGGTCTTTTCATCGATGAGCTTGGTAAGTTCATCACGCGCGATAACGATTATTTTTTTCAACCAGCGATCGCTCTCATTTACGCGGTCTTCGTCATTATTTTCATTGTCGTCCGGGCGGGAGAACATTACCTGCGACTGGCACCGGAGGACTATGCCGCGAACGCGCTCGAAATATTTCGTGAGGCGTTCACGCGCGGTCTCACCGCCGATGAGCAGGGGCAGGCGCTTGCCTTTCTTGACCAGTCCGATCCGATGAATCCGGCGACCGTTGCCTTTCGGAAAGCGTTTTTTGGAGCGCCCCTTCGGGCAGAGACAGCATCCAGTGGTCTTGGGCTCAAGGCGCGTTTCGAAATTGCCGGCAAGCGGACGCTTCACTCTCGCCGGTTTCAGAAGCTTCTTATTATTTTTTTCGCTGTCGCTTCGATCGTAAACCTTGGCAGGGCGCTGATTCTATTCCGTTCCGCCGAATCGTTTGTCGATCTCGGTCAGATAGTAACGGCGATCGTTTCCGGCGTTCTTGTTATTGTTGGCACTTGGCTTCTCCGGCGCGAGCGCCACATCGCCGCCTACGAAACATATAAATATGCGGTTCTCGTATCAATATTTTTCACGCAATTCTTTCTTTTCTACAGAGAACAGCTTTCGGCCATCTTCCATCTCGCGGTGAACCTCGTCGTGTATCTCGCTCTTCGATATCTAATCGAACAAGAGATAAGTTCCGAACATGACCGCGGGGAATATTTAGACCGGAAAACAGTATCGGTCGCCTGAGGCGACCGATAAATGCGCGTCGTGTTTTAGCCGCGAGCGGTCCCTGACCGATTTGGTCGCGGACCGCCGAAGCGGCGCCGGAAGCCGGGGGATGATCGTCCTCCATGAGAAGGCGTGCCGCGATAAGGCGAGTGTTGGCGCCCGCCAAAAGCGGGCGCGAAAACGCGCGCCGCGGCCTGTCTCGCTTGGGGCCGCTCGGGAGGAAGATCAGGAAGGCGCGAAACAGTGATCGCCTTGCGGATAAGCCGCTCTATCTCATGAAGCTTGCGGCGCTCCTCGGGCATGATGAACGAGATCGCCTTGCCGGCCATACCGGCTCGGCCCGTCCGGCCGATACGGTGGACGTAATCGTCCGAATCCGATGGCAAATCGTAGTTTATGACAAGAGCGATGCCCCTGACATCAATGCCGCGCGAGGCGATGTCGGTGGCGACGAGCACGCGGTAGCGGCCCGTCTTGAAGCCCTCGAGCGCGTCGCGGCGCTGACCAAGCGAGCGGTTCGAATGAATTTCCGCCGCCGAGTGGCCCATGGCGCGCACGATGCCGGTGATGCGCTTGGCACCGAACTTGGTGCGGGCGAAAACAAGGACCGTGCCCGGAGTTTCGGCAAGGATCTTGTCCAAGAGACGATTCTTGTCATGTCGGCCAACGACAAAAAACTCTTGCTCAATGTGTTCGGCCGTCGTCCCGGAGCGCGCGATCTCGATGCGCACGGGGAGTCTCATGTGGCCGGTGGCGATCTTCAGGATCT
Source organism: Patescibacteria group bacterium (assembly GCA_038057515.1). GTDB lineage: Bacteria > Patescibacteriota > Minisyncoccia > UBA6257 > 2-01-FULL-56-20 > DATJQA01. Next base: position 8,026 of record JBBUDB010000018.1, read on the forward strand.
CTTCGGGCATGGTGGCCGAGAAGAGCATCGTTTGCCGCTCGCGAGGGATGGCTCCGAGAATTCGTTTGATCTGCGGAGCAAAGCCCATGTCGAGCATGCGGTCGGCTTCGTCGAGCACGAGGATCGCGGTTCGGCTCACGTCGAGGCGGCGGCCTTCAAGGTGGTCGATGATGCGTCCGGGTGTGCCGATGACGATGCGCGGGCCTCTGCGGAGCATGGCGAGCTGGGGGCCCATCGGCGTGCCGCCGATGAGGACGGCGGTGGAAAAGCCGAGCTGGCCGCCGATCTTGGCGAGCACCTCGTCCACCTGGATGGCGAGTTCTCGGGTCGGGAGGATGATGAGGGCGGTGCCTGGTTCTGTCATGAGGCGCTCAATGAGCGGCAGGCCGAAGGCGAGCGTCTTGCCGGTGCCCGTCTGGGCGATGCCGACGAGATCCTTACCGGTTTTCGCAATGGGAATCGCCTCGCGCTGGATGGGCGTGGGTTCGGTGAATTTAAGCTGACCTAAAATGGCCAGAATTCGCGGGGCAAGGCCGAGTTCGGCAAAACCAGATGGTGAATGAGGGGTAGACATGGTGGTCATGTAAAATGCGACCCGAGGTTCTGGAACTAGGGGCCGCTTACGCTGACACACCAGAGATTCGAGTCCTCTCCCGTCGAGGGAGGATGGATGATTTACCCTAATAATAAACCGGATTTACTATTCTGTCTATACCCGCGTCCGGGGCACGCTCATTGTGAAGTAGCGGCGAGGGGTCGTGATATTCACTCGTAGAGCGAAGCGATGATGACAACCGTGATGACGGCAACAACCAAGCCGATTTTTTGGTGGCCGGCAAGCTTTTCGCGATTTACCGCGAGACCGAGCATGGCGGCGAGCGCCACGTAGCTTTCGCTGATGCCGGTCGCGATCGCAATCGGCAGGAAGAGCGTGGCCGCCGAGTAGGCAACCCAGGCCAGATTATCAAAGAAGCTGACGCTTAAAATAAGGCCCGGGCTTCGCCGCCAATCCGCGAGAACCCCGTGCCAGCGGCCACGCGCGGTGAGGTAGGCACCCGAAACAAGCATAATGAAGGCGCTCGCGAACCAGTTGATCATGAGCGGGCTCGTTTCGCGCGCGCCGATGCCAAAAAGGAAATTTACGCCGCCCATCATGATGGCGGCGATAAGAGCAAGCCCAGCGCCGCGTTCGGCGTGGATATGTCGCAGGTGGCGGAGGGATTTGGTGGCGACGAGAAAAATGCTCCCGACGAGAAGCCCCACCAGAACGGCTTGTCCAATCGTAAGGAACTCCCGAGCGATAAAGGTGCCGAGGAGGACGGTGACGAGTACCTCTGCGGCGTAAATCGGTTCAATGACGGAGAGTTTACCGACGCGCATCGCCTCGAATTCAGAGACGGACGCGAAAGTGAGCAGGATGCTGGCGGTGAGAAGAATGCCAAGGTGTTCCGGCGATCGAAAAAGCGCCGGGAAATCCTGCCAGACGAAGGGGAGCAAAACGATCGTGCCGAAAATATCGATAAAGAAAAGCGCCGCCCAGTCGCCGAATTTGCGAGCGCTTCGTTGGATGAGAAAGTCGCCGATACCCCAAGCAAAGAGCGCGGTCAGCGCAAAAACGATACCCATACGTTCAGTATACTATTTATTATACGCCGCGGGTTTTATTTGAAAAATTCCAGGAACTTCATCGGATCGATAGAAGTGCCGTTCAGGCGCACGGTGAGATGAAGGTGTGGGGACTCGGCGTAGCCCGTTTGCCCCGAGAGGCCGAGAACTTGACCCGGCACGACCAGTTCACCGGTGGCCACGTTGATCCGCGAGAGGTGCATATAGAATGTTTGGAGGCCGAGGCCGTGATCCACGACCACGGTCTTGCCGTAGTTTCGAAAGGTGCGCGCGAGACGCACGACGCCGCGGTTCATCGCGCGGACGCGCGTACCTTCTTCGGCGCGGAGGTCAGTGCCTTTGTGGGCGATAGAATAAGCGCCTGTTTGGCGAGTGTAGCCATAGGAGTCGGTGATCACTATTTTTGCGCGGAGCGGCAGCAGAAATGGCTTGCTCCAAAACGCGCGCGCGCCGGTTCTGATGCTAGAGAGAAGAGCGTTTTCTTCAGCAAGCGTTGCGACGAGCGCCGCCTGACTCGCGGGAGTGTTGCCGCCGAGTTTTTCCGGGATACCGAGCGGGGCTTCTATCTTTTCCCGCGCGATAACGGTAATCGTTCGCTCGACCGTCTCGCCGCCCGGAAAGACGAGGCGTAGGGAATAATTGCCCGGTTTTTTGCTAAGGTCGATGCCGATAAAGATACGCCGTCCGCCATCATAGGGGACGGTGCGAAGCGGTTCGCCGTCAAATGTGGCCTCGGCGAGCGGGTTGGGGGTCGCAATCTCTATCATCACCGGCTCGCCCTGGAGCGGCGTCTCGGGCGTAATTTTTACCGCCGGGGCGGCAAAAGAGAGAGAGGGAAGCGCGAGAGCAAGGAAAATCAATGCTTGTTTGGCCATAGCCCCAGTGTAGCGTACCCAGTCTTCTTCGTCGCCATTCCGGGAGAGGGCGGAAGAAGTAACTTCTGGAAAAAGAGAAGCCACCGATGGGTCGGACTACCTCAACATCCTTACAAACTCCAGTTTGTTGGTATGTTATTGGTTTTGTTGATGCTCGAGTAGTTTCCCCGCCGCCTGCGCCGACCTGCGCTACGCCGCTGGTTTCGGCAAGGCGAGGGCTCCGCTAGGCGTTATTCCCTCCGGTAAGGCCAAGTTTTTTATCTCGGCGCCAGGTTTTTATCTCGGCCTCGCGCTTTGAGGCCGCGCTTCTCGTCGCAAAGCGTTCGGTATGGACGAATTTTTTGGCGCCATGCGCACGAGTGTAGCGGCCGCCTATCTTCGCCTTGTGTTCTTTGAGGCGCCGATGAAGATCGGTCGTGATGCCGGCGTAGAACGTGCCGTCGTCACAAAGTAGCAGGTAGACGAAGTAGGGCCGCGAAACGCGTCGCATTATTCCTGCCGCCAGCGATCGAGATGCGGAATATCAAATGTCTGAAACCAGGCCGCTATCGGGTTTCGTCCCTCGGCGCGCATTCTTTTTCTGACGTAGTGCCGCATCTCCCGCCCATCAGCGCACGAGTCCTTGAACTTTCCGCCCTCGTAGCAAAGGGAGCAATACGTGGCGCTTTTCGAGCCGTCAGCATTCGTGCCTCCCTTCCCGGGGTCTTTCCTAAGAGGCAGGCCGCACGATTGGCATTCCATGGTTTTATTTTTTTATGGAGGAATAAAAAACGAGTTTGTACTCGTCCGGATCCTTAACAACAAACTCGCGCTTATCCCAGGGCCACGTTTTCGGTTCGGTACGTGGCGTAATGCCGTTCTTTTTTATAATTTCAAAATACTTATCGACGTCATCCACCTCGACATAAGTATAAATACCGAGGCCCTTGGGCGTCTTGCCCGACTCGTTCTGGATGGGAGTTTTCTTCTCGTCGATGAAAACAAGAGTGAAATCGCCGAGCTTCACGCGAACGCCGTCTTCCAATCTTTTAGCGTCAAAACCGAGTTGTTTGTAAAACTCATGGGTTTTACCAAGATCGCTCGCGTAGAAGAGATTAGAGTGGAACCGCCTAATCATCACCATGAGATTAGCATATTTTCCTAGTTCAGCCCAAGCCCCAGAATGGCTAAAAAAGCCTTATTTTCCTGGTTCCGGATGGATTTGATTAGTTCAGCGTCCAAATGGCGTAGTTCAAATACGAGGCAAAGCTTACCCGGAGGAGATAGAGCGCGAGAAGGTACGTGGCCGGGCGGGAAATCTTGTGGAAGGCGCTCACGGTCCAGAAAATGGCGAACCAGAGGGCGATGATATTAACCATAGCCAGGGCAGGACTCGTTTTTCTTCTCTGGATACGGGGCTCACCCGGTATGCTGTGGACTGTACGGAGATTACCCCGCAGGTTCCGCGTACTTCCGATGCTCCTCGGAATCTGAACCTATCTCAAGACGGCTGTGATCCCTTGTTCAGGACCAGGGAGTAGCCCATTTATAAAGGCTTTTTTGTAGTTTCCTCGTCGGGATTTGTGACCCCTCCTGATCCATCCTTTCAGACGACTTTTGTACCTAAAATCCCATAAATCAGGGTATTCCGCTTTTATCAAAAGCCCTTTTTTGCTAAGGAGTGAGGGTGATTATCCGGTAAAAATGGGTAGGTACAAAACTATTTCTTTCTTTAGTATTATAAGGCTATGGAGACTCAACTGGCAAAACCAATCCATACGAAAGCCCATCCTCATTTTACTTACTCCCTGCATATTCTCGGGGGTGATATGGGTATCATTCACAGCGCCAATGCCTGGTGGATGGATCGGACAAAAATGGACGCTCTGATTTATGCTTTCCGAATAGGAGGAACAATACCAGAAGCCTGTGCTACGGCAGGTATTACTCTTCGACAATATAAATACTTTACCTCGCTACACCCCTGGTTTCATGAGGCTCGCGAAATGTACAAATGTTATCTAACTATACTGGCCAGAAAAACGATTGCCCAGGCTATTGAGCAAGGTGATGTAAAGGCTTCGTTCCGTTATCTTGAAAAGCATGATGAGTCATGGGGTCGGCCAAAACGTAAGAAAAATAAAGGACTCCTCAGATGGGAGCAACGACAAAAGGAGGTTCTGGCAGAACCGCAGATCCCTGGAAAAAATGCTCCATATCCAGAAGACGAGATGTTGCGCCTGGAAATGAAAAAGAAGTTGCTCAAAAATATAGAAAGGAGGAACAGAGCCTCGTTGTAACCTACGGAGAAGTAGTTGTTCCGTTATTGGAAAAAGTAGGCTTCAATCTTTCCATAGTTCTGTTGAACCGATTCATGGCACGATCGACTAAGGGCTTTGTAACCCATTGCATACCTTCGATTTAAAATTTCCCAATATTTTGTGAATTCCAAGTGACTAAGCCATAAAGTAATGCCAAAACGAAGACTCCTACCGCAAGCCATCGTAATAATCTTCGACCAAATACTCGCCTCAGGAAAAAGAATAGATCATCCATATGAGTAAGTATTGTGTAGTTATTTTTGCGATAAGAGTAGAGGCGCCATTACCCTTATTCTCCACAGCTCATTTAGCCTGGTTTGCTATAATATATCCATGACATTTACTAAGCCATCACGCACCTTATTTGGTGACGTCAGGCTCATCATAGCTTTGATGATTTTAGTTTTAGGGTTCTTTTTGTCTGTTCCACGAACCGTTCGCGCAGCGAGTGAACTTTATTCCACATCTTTTTTTAGTGATTCCAATCTATTAAATTATTATCGCTTTGAAGGAAATTCTAATGATTCAAAAGGAAGTAATAACGGAACAGATACAAATATTTCATATAGTTCTAGTTATGGAAAATTTGGACAAGGCTCATTATTTCAAACTGCAAGTAGTTCGAAAATTG
>JBBUDB010000019.1:0-2687 GCA_038057515.1 Patescibacteria group bacterium
CGAAGTTCGGCGATGCGAGGGTCTTTCTGATATCCGAATCCTTCGATCGTGCCGTTGATTTCGTACAACAAAACAAGATCGTCTTTGGTCAGTTCTTGTTTTTGTTTAACCTTCTGCTCCATTGCTGTAAGCATTTTCATGTCGGCTGATTTCTTTTGGTATGCTTCCCCGTCAGAAAAGTCCTTGAGTTTTTTCTCAACAGTTGAACCTATGTAGGGATCGAGGTTTTCATCCGGCGCAACTCCGCGTACCTCGGTGAGTTGATTATTTGCATTGACGACAGTCACCACACGAGGAACAGTTGGCTTACCTTCCTTGTCGAGGGAATAAAACACTTGGAGTTCGTTTTTGTCTCGCACGAGATAGCGTTCTGCCATGGCTTCGCCGCGCAAACACCAACCAGTACCATAAGGAGCGATTGACTCAACAAGCGGTTTCGGATCAGAGCCACGTGGATATGTGCGCCACTCACCCTCCGTGATTTTTAGCAATTCTTCGGCAATGGGTTTAAATTCTTCTACTGCCAAGGCGTAGAGTTTGGCAAAATTCTTTCTCCCTAAAAATTCAACGAATTGTTTTTTTGTATCTTCGTGAATGTCATAGCCGAATTTTGGCTGTTCACCTTTGGCCTGCCGTTCAAATGATTCAAGCACAATCGCCAACGCCTCGTGGTTGAGATCGGGAAATGGAGCCGTCGTGCCGCCTGTGCGCTCCGTAAACGATTTCTTTTTCTTATCATATCTGCCCATGCGCAACATGCTCCGGATGGCAAAGTATTTCAACCAATCCGGATACTTGGCGTCACCGGAAGACAGGTAATCAATCCAGTTGTCGAGTGATCGCACTTGATCAGCAACTACCGTTTCCGACAGCTCGCGACGGTAGTCCTCGGGGATTTCAATGTCACCATGTCCTTCTTCCCGATGTTTGCGTTTTATAGATTCAAAATATGCTTCGGGTATTTCTTCGGGTTTTATGACAAATTGTTCGCGTAGTTTCTGCGTGAGAAATTCAATGCCTCGCTCTCGTTTGGCCGCGTCCGGATTTTCAAGGATTTCTTTTAGCCGATACAGGTAATTTTGTATACGCTCATCTGGCGCCATCATCGGTAGCTCACGACCGGTACGCGCTTTAGTACGCCGAGCAGCCGAGTCAACCTCTGGGCTTTTATTGAGATCGGCATATTTTTCTTTTAGAAAATCTGGCTTTTCCATAAGCTTACTTTAGCAAAAATTCATTTGGGCAATCTTACCAATCAGCTTCTGGTGAACATTTACATGGAGAAATGATGTCAAATCGGCTTAACTTAAGCAAATCGCGCCAAGGGTTCAAACTTGAGTGGGCCTAAAGCCATTTGAAACTTAAGCCCCTCATTTTTTTCATATTTCTATCCCCCCCCTATTGTAACGCCGCTCGCATTATTCGAGACGGGAAGCTTTCGGAGCCCGCCGGGCTTGGTCTCTACATCGGAGCCGGCCCGTCGAGATGCAGACATCGCCCCGACCGCCGGAGTCGGGGCGATGTCGGTTCGCACAAGGCGAGCGCCGAGCTATCTCTTATCCATCCGCTCCACGTACTCGCCTGTTTCTGTGTTGACGCGAATGATATCGCCTTCATTGATGAAAAGCGGGGCGTTCACCTTGGCGCCGCCTTCGAGGGTGACCTGCTTTGAGCCGCCCTGGGCGGTGTTGCCCTTCAGGGCCGGCGGGGCCTCGACAACCTTAAACTCCATCTTGATCGGAATTTCTATCTTCACGACCTTCTCGTTAAAAACGAAGGCGGTGACCTCGGTCTGTGGTTTCAAAAACTGACCCCGATCGCCGACGAGCTCGGCCGCGAGAGCAAAGCGGTTCTTCGGGTCTCCTTTCTCGTGGAACCAGTATTCTCCGCGGGTTTCGTAGATAAACACCGCCGTTTTGCGCGTCACCTCGGTCTCTTCGAATTCGTCGGAGGCCTGCCAGTTCCGGTCCAGAACCTTGCCGGTAATGAGATTGCGGATCTTGGTCTGGACGACGGCCTTCCGTTGCTGCATGCGCAAAAAATGCGACTCAATGACCTCGTAGGGGTGGCCTTCGTAGATAAACATCACGCCTTTAGTGAGCTCGGTATAAGATAGCATTGACGCGAGACGTTAGAGATTAGTGACTAGTGACTAGAAATATTAAGGGAACGGTCAGGATTGTACCGAAAAGCGCCCAAAAAAGCCAGGGGCCGATTTTTTCAAATCGGCCCATTTCTCCCGTTCTCTTCAAAACCTATGCGTCTTCGTCTTCGGCGTCTCCAGCCGCAGCGGCTGGCGTCTCACCTGCCCCGCCCTGACCGGGTAGGTCCGGGGCGGAAGGGCGATGGAAGGTGCTGCCTTCCGGCTCCTCGATCTTTAAGTTCACGCGGGAGCTATTTTTAACGCCCACGATGCGCAAAAGCGACCGGAGGGCCTGCGCGGTTGCGCCACGCTTCCCGACCACCTGACCCATGTCGGCGGGGTTTACGTTGAGTGAAAGAAGCACGCCCATTTCATCGACCTTGCGGCGAACCCCGACGTCTTCGGGATGATCGACGATCGCCTTCACGACGTATTCCAAAAATTCCTTATCAGTTTCGTCTTTCATGTGCGTTCAGAAGTTCACTCGACCTTTCGCTTCGGGACTACTTGATTATTGTAGCGTTTTTGAAAGAGAAAGAAAAAA
>JBBUDB010000019.1:2787-8551 GCA_038057515.1 Patescibacteria group bacterium
CGCCGCCGGAGTTTCCGTCACCGCCTCGGTAGCCGGAGCTACTTCAACCACCGGGGCCGCCTCGGCGGTTACCAGCTTGGCCTTGGGCTTATTCATCTTGACGGCTACCTTGGGGGTCTTCACGAGTCCTTCGCGAACAAGCAGGTTCTGAACGGTGACGGACGGCTGGGCGCCAACGCCAAGCCAGTGAGCCACGCGGTCGGCCTTAAGATGGGCCTTCTTCGTCATGACGCTGTAGGAACCCAGGTCTTCGATAGGCGGGGCGATGAGCTTTGAACGACGCTCCGCCACCACAACCCGGTAACTGGGTTGGTGCTTTTTGCCGATGCGCTGAAGCTTTAGGGCTAACATAATGGTTAGTGTCTAGCTGATAGCGAATAGCCACTAGGGCAAGACGTGCTCTACGATACCCGAAAATCCATAGGAAAGCAAGTGCTTCCGACTATTGGCTAGTGGCTGGTGACTGGTGGCTCTAGCTTGAGGGAAACCGCCTTCGAGGTGCCGTCTTCGTTCAGGGTGACGCCGTAAAGCATGTCGGCGGCCTCCATTGTTGCCCGGTTGTGAGTGACGATGATAAATTGGGTCTTCTTGGAAAAGTCCTTAAGCATCTCCGAAAACCTCCTGGCGTTCCGTTCGTCGAGCGCGGCGTCGACCTCATCCAAAACCAAAAACGGCGGGGGCGAAACTGAAATGAGCGCGAAGAGCGCGGCAATACCGACCAGGGAGCGCTCGCCGCCCGAGAGCATGTCGAGCGAGGTGATGCGCTTTTGGGGAAGTTTCACATCTATCTCGATGCCTTCGTCGTTCTCACTTTCTTCCTCTTCGTCTTCCGTGCGCACGGCGTCCTTTATCGCCTCTGACGATGGCGCGCCTTCGCTCTCTTCCGGCACGGCCACCGCTTTGGGCTTGGGCCGCTCGAGACGTAAGCGCGCCGTGCCGCCGCCGAACATCAATCCGAAAAACTTATCGAATTCGGTGTTTATTTTCGTAAGGGCGCTACCGAACTCGGTCGATATTTTTTCATTCAGGTCGGTGATGAGTTTTCGGAGATCATTCTTGGCCTCCTCGAGATCACCTGATTCTCTTTGTAAAAATTCATAGCGCGTCTCCGTTTCCCTGGCTTCTTTGAGGAGGGCCTCGTCGATCTCGCCGATGGCCGCCAGTTCGCCGCGCAAACGAAATATCCGCCGTTCGGCCTCGCCTCGGTCAAAATGCTCCGCTTGGGGTGAAAAATTCTTAAGCTCCTTCGCCTCGCGACCGGCGGCTTCGACTTGGTGCCGCCACTCGTCTTCATGTAATTTCAATCGTTCGCCCTCAAAGGCAAGCTGTTGGGTGCCGGACTCCCACTTTTCAATTTTATCCTTCGCCGCTTCGTGCCCCGCGACCGCCGCCTTAAAGGCGTGATAGAACTGCTCCTGATTTTTTTCGAGTGCTGACTCTTTTTTTTTGAGTTCGGCGATTTGTGTTTCAAGGCCAGCGAGATCGACGTTTATCTTTACAAAATCTTCCCGAAGATCAGGGGCGACTGGTGCCGGTGCGGAGGGCATGGCGGGTTCGGCGAGCAAGCGGTCGATTTCGGCGATCACCTCGCGGACCGCTGAAACGAGATCAGCGGCGTCCTGAAGTTTCGCCCGAATCCGCCGCACAAGCTCGTGAAGGGCGGTGGCGTCCGGCGCACCTCCGGAAGATGGTTCTGGTGAGTTCACGGCCATCTCAATCCGCGCCTCAAGGCGACCGATTTCCTTTTGAAGCGCACTCCGTCGCTCGAAGAGAGCCTGGGTTTCTCGCTTGATCGTCTCGATTTCTTTCCGTTCTTCGGGCTGGGCGGCCTCCACCTCGCGGAGGTGGCGTTTGGTTTCGACGCGAGCGGCCTGGAGCGTTTCAAGGTGCTCTTTCCGCGCGGCGACCTCACTCGCGACCTTCTCGGCCTTGGCGCTGAACTCTGCCCATTCTCGGCCAAAAAATTCGTTTTCGAGCGCGCGGAGCTCCACGGCAAGCGTATCGCGCTTCTCCCAGCGATTCGTCTGACGCTTCAGGGAACGGAGGTGAGGCAGGATCTCTTCGGTTAGAGCCCTCACCTTGTCGATATTCACGGCCGTATTTTTGAGCCGCCGCTCGGCTTCGGTACGCTTGATCTGATATTCCCGAAGACCTAGCATTTCTTCGATCATTTCTCGTCGGCCGGCAGGGACAGATTGAATAAAGATATCGCTATTACCTTGAGAAACGACGATGAGACCCTTGGTGCCCAGACGCGCTTGGGCGAAAAAGTCCACCAGGTCCTTGAGGCGAATCTCCGATTTATTCAAACTATATTCGTTGGTTCCGTCGCGATTTACCCGGCGGGATACCGCCACCTCGGCGACATCGACGGGGAAAAAATTGTCTCTGTTTTCAAAGCGCAAACTCGCCTGCGCCTGCCCGAGCCGCGGACGCTTGGCCGTACCCGCGAAAATAAGGTCTTCCGACTTAACGCCGCGAAGGTTTTTTGCCTCGCGTTCGCCCAAGAGCCAGCGGATGGCGTCGATAACATTCGATTTACCCGAACCGTTCGGGCCGACAATGGCCGTAATGCCGTGCGAAAAATCGAAAACTGTCTTTTGCGCAAAAGATTTAAAACCATTAAGCTCCAGCTCTTTTAAAAGATTGGCCATCGCTACTGCCGATTGTTCATTTTCTCCAGGGCGCTGCGCGCCGCCTCAACTTCGGCTTCCTGTTTCGAGGCGCCAGAACCCTCGCCGAGTTTTTCCTCGCCCAGGAAAACGCCGACCTGGAATACCTTCCGGTGCGCCGGGCCCGATTCGCCGAGGACGCGGTAACTCGGGGTGATCTTCGTCTGTTCTTGAACGATCTCCTGAAGTTCGCTCTTCGCATCGCGATAACTCTTCGTCTTTATGATCTCCGGCAAATGGACAAGCACGAACCGATGAATGAAGTTCTTGACTGTTTCGTAGCCGCCATCGAGATGGATGGCGCCGATCAGAGCTTCGATGGCGTTCGCAAGGATCACTTCGCGGGCCTTGGAATTGTCCGCTTGTTCGCCCCGCGACATAAAGAGATATTGCTGAAGATCGATCTCGCCGGCCACGATGGCCAGTCGCTGGTAGTTCACGAGCGCCGCGCGATAGACGGTGAGCTCCCCCTCCGGCAGTTCGGGAAAGCGCGTGAAAAGCTCCTCGGTCACCGCGAGTTCGAGCACCGCATCGCCGAGATATTCCAGCCGTTCATTGTGCGGCAGAGCCCATTCGGGATGTTCGTTCAAATACGAGCGGTGCGTGAGCGCTTCTTTTAGTACATCGGCGTTCGTGAAGTGAACGCCGATAGTTTTCTCCAGATCATTCAGGTCTTTCATAAATTTGGTTCGGGCGAAGCAGGAGCCGCGCCATCCGCGGACGCCCTTTCTTCTTTTCCTTCTTTTATTTTGCGGTAAATCGTGCCCATAACACCATTCACAAAACGTCCGGAGTTCGGTCCGCCATAATTCTTGGCCATCTCGATGGCCTCGTTGATGGCGACCTTCGGGGGCACCTCGTTTTTGTCCGCATAAAGCAATTCGGAGATACCGATGCGCAAAATGTTCCGGTCGATGATGGCCACCTTGTCCATCGGCCACTCGGGCGCCGACGAAACAATGATCTTATCGATCTCGGAGAGGTGATCAACGACGCGCTTCAGAATCTTCCACGGAAAGTCCGGCTCATCTATGCCGGGCGCAAACTCGTTCAAATTCCGGTCCAAAATCGCGACCAGATCGCGCTTCTTCCGGTAAAAGTCCCACTCGTAGAGCGACTGAAGAACAACGGTTCGAACCAGGTGCCGGGTAGCCATGGGGATTCAAGAGTAATATATAAAAGGAAAAGAGCAAACGGTCACGGCAGATTTCGAATTACTTCTCTTTGCACTGCGGGCAGGTGCGATGTGCCATCTTCGGCCCGCCGCAATTCTTGCACACCAGAATCTTTCGTTTTTTGAGGGCCAGGTGCGAGCGGCGGCGGCCAACCTTGCCCTTGGAATGATGTTTTAGCGGTACGCCTCCCATGGAATATGGATATTACTGTTATTTCTCTTATCGTACTACAGAGCCCGCCAAATGAAAAGGGGGCGAGTTTTGGGTCATTCTTCCGGCAACCGGTCTGGATAAAAAATGAATGCGGGTCGGGGACTCGATGTCCCCGACCCACGATCGTCTTCGTCGGCCGCTTGTCTAGCCGAACTGCCGTCTCTTCTTCATGTATCGCTCCATGCCGCTACTCAATTGACTCGAGAATCGCGGCGGCGTCCAGTTTCGGCCAACCAGCAAACTCGGGTGTCTTACCTGGTGCTTGCTTTAGTATATCAAATCTCACCGCAAACCTCATTAGAAATCCGCCCTCCTTCGGAGTGGCGGCAGCCACCCTGGGGCGGCTTATTTCTAGCGAGGTAAAAACGAGGCCCGATGCGCCGGAGTCCGACCGAGGCGTCTTAGGGCAAGGTAGTGCCCGCGCGTGCCGTAGCCCATGTGGCGTTCAAAGCCGTAGCCCGGATATTGCTTCGCGAGGCGCGCCATAAAGCGGTCGCGGGTGACCTTGGCGACGATTGAGGCCAGTGCCACGGCGGGAATGCGCTCGTCCCCCCGGATGACCGTCCGGGCGTTCTTTGGCATTGCCTGCTTCGAGCCGAGATAGAGGCCGCCGTCTAAAAAAACCTGACACCTGACACGTGACACATGATGCTTCGCGGTGAGCTGCGTAAATGCGCGGAGCGCCGCCTGATTCGCCGCCCGAGAAATATTCAACCGGTCGATCGTCGCCGGGTAAACGCGGGCGAGCGCGAACTTCAGCCGCGACTCGTTTTTTAGCCATCCGAACCACCGCTCGCGGGCCGCATGAGTGAGTTTTTTCGAATCACGTAACGGCCCGAGGTTTTTCGGCAGTCGAAAACCTTTGGGGAGAGAAACTGCCGCGACGACCACCGGACCGGCCAGTGGTCCGCGACCGACCTCGTCTATGCCGATTATTTTCACCCCATTAGAAATAGAGCGCCCGAGGACTTTCGGGCGCGCTTGCGCGCGGGCGCGATTTCTAACGGGATTCACCCCGTCATCATAACAAAAAACCGGGCGCCCGGTTTCTGGCTATTCATTTGCCATATCCCGCCACTCCTTCACTCGCATTTCGAAGCGCTTCGGCCGCACCGTGCATTTCTTCGATTCGAGCGACTAGAAACTGCTGACGCTTCTCTGGCTTTTCTTCTTCCGTCCCAATCTCAACGACCGCACCGTACATCGCGGCAAGCGCCTTCACCCTCCGCTCAAAACCCTCTTTATTATCGCCTGCCTCTATCCTAAGTTCATTAATCCTTTCTAAAATTTCCTTCTGCTCCTCGGGATGTAAACGTGCGAAAATATCCAAGAAACCACCAAATTTCTCGTTCGCGGCGTGGATTTCCTTCAGGTGGCCCTCTCCTCTAAACATTCCCATAAGGACCATTGTACGCCACGTAAACGGCAACGCAAGCTGGCTACGAATGTTGCCCTTGTCGTTGCGCTCGACACTAAGGTGCTCTCTCGTCGTTTCACTCCGTCGGGACTCCGAAAAATCTTCCCCGATCTTTCGGGTCGGGGAAGATTTTTTGTTCGTGGCATTATACTCGGAAACTCGGAAGTATTTTAGTCGTAATTTGTGATTTTTTGAGGGCAGTTTACCCCTTCACGCACCCCTTCACTCGCTATGCCTCTGAATGAAGGGGTAGCGAGGACAATTTAGCCAATCACTATGGGGCTTTC
>JBBUDB010000020.1:0-6659 GCA_038057515.1 Patescibacteria group bacterium
CCGGCCGGAAGCTCAAGCACCTTGTCGACGGGGTCGGGCGGATAGTGAACCGTGAGCCGGAATATGCTCTTCTCCGGCTCCGGTTGGACGTTTTCGGTTACTCCCAGAACGCGATCGCCGGAGATCCACACCATGTCGATCGGAAACTTCATGTCTTTCATCCAAAATCCGTTCTTGCCCGGGGAGGTGAAAATAAACAACATGCCAGAATCGGAATCGAGACCGTCCCGGCCAGAAAGTCCCTGCGCCCGGGAGAGAACCGTTTCGGCGACTTCGACTTGGATGGTTTTTCCGGCGACGAGGACTCGCGCCTTACGAAGCGCGCTTCGACCATCAAGGCCAAAAAAGATGATGCCCGCGACTGCGACGACGATGATAATAATGCCAGGGATAAGAAGCGACATGCGCATGGGTCCATTATAACCGATTTAACGCCCTGGTATATATAGAAGCCCGGAAACGCAGTACGACCCCGGATGCCGCGTGGCACCGGGGTCGTTCTATGGAAAACCGCCCCATGCGGTTGCTACCCTTATGTGTACCGGAAATCTGGGACCTGTGTCAATTGTTCGTAAGCGCGTAAGCGGCAATACCGAAGGCGACGGCCACGTTCAAGGATTCTTTTTTCCCGCGCATGGGAATTTCAAGAACGCGATCGGCGCGCGCGAGGAGCGATCTCGGCAAGCCGCGCACCTCGTCGCCGAGAACGAGGCACAACTTCCGCCTCCTGATGGCCACAGGAATTTTATCGTACGGAATCGAATGCTTGTCCTGTTCGAGGGCGAGGAGCGCATAGCCGTCTTTGCGAAGACGCGCGAGGAGCGCGGCGGTCGAACGCGCCGCTTCCCAAGCAACATTTTTCTCGGCGCCAAGCGCCACCTTCGCGAGGTCTGCCCGCGGGCGACCGAAACGATCAAGAGGCGCGGGCGTGATACCGGCGCAATATACCTTTTTTACGCCAGCGGCGTCAGCCGTCCTGAAAATGGACCCTACATTATGAACGCTCCGCACGTTGTGAAGCACGGCGATGATATCCCTGTCTTTCATTAGTGGTTACTGGGTGCTATTTTCCGGATTCGGCGAGGAATTTATTTCGAAAGCTGCCGAAGGAGAAGGCCTCATAATGCTCGCTCCCGGCGGGATATCCGTCCAGGAGGCCTCGTCAATCTTCACGCCGGTAGCATTATAAAGGATAACCGCGTTATTGGTGTACGCGAGCACATTTGAAGTCGCCCAGAAGGCATCGGGAGGCACGGCACCCGCATATCCTCCTTCATTGCCGAGCAAAAAATGCTTTCCAGGTGGAATGCTTTTTCCGGTAAGGCGGGATGTGACAACAAGCGCTGATTCGTTTCCGGTTAATGAGCGCTTCTTTATTGTCCAGCCCGTAAGATCAATAGCAGTTTCGCCTACATTATATAGCTCGACGAATTCGTCGGCTGAGGCCCCGTCTTTGCCGACCATAACTTCCATGATGACGACCTGGCCCGGAAGCGGCGGCGTCGAGGTTGGTGTGGGCGGCGGAATGGGAATTAACGCGAAGCTCGCCGTGATCGTAACATTGCTCGTGATATCAAAATCGCACCCGCTCGCGCCGGAACACGCGCCCGACCAACCGGTAAAGATGCTCCCCGTACTGGCGGTCGCCGAAAGTGAAACGTGCGTGCCATCGGAAAAAGTTTTTGCGCAGTCGCTCGCGCAGTCGAGACCGCTCCCCAAGACGGCGCCAGTTGCGCCGGATTCTTTTTGCACGACGAGGGAGAGCGTGCGCAATGTCGGTGGCGGCGGCGTTGTTTGCGAAGAAGAAGCGGATGGAGGCGACATGGTTCCGCCGATCGGTAGCGTGTTTTCTTTTTTCGGCGTGCCACCGACTTCTAGGGAAGTAAACCACGAGAGATCGGCGCGGCGAGCCATCGTCCGTTTAGTGGGCGCTTCGCCCGCCGGCCAACCGCTTCGCGCGTCGATCTCATCGAGCAACCCGCAATCGGCGCCGAAAAGTTTTAGCCACGCGCCGCTATTTGAAAGTGCGCCGGAATAAATTACCTCCGCCGAAATGTTCGGCACCGAATCGTCATCGCTCCGCTCGAAGAGCGCGAAACCGCCGGACGAAATAATTTTCGTTTCCGAAACGGCCGCCAATAGTTCCCCCTCGCCCACTTGGACGCGCACGCCGCGAAGATCAAAAGACCGCCCCGAAGAATTTTTAAGTTCGAGCCATTCGTTCGCGCTTGCCGCTCCGGCGCTCACTGCCGGCGAGCCCATCCAGGCGATCTCGTTCAAAACAATTTCCCGTGTCGGCGCGCCCGACGCGTTCCACGAACAGGGCGCAAGCGGCGCGCCCGCCGCGCCTTTCGATTCCGAAGTTTTTGCATCGGGCGCGAGAGCATTTTCCTCTCGCGGTGATGCTTGCGGCGACTTATCTTTCGTAGTTTTTTCTCCGGATAACGATCTGCTATCTTCGGCGGAAGCTAAGGACGAAATTTTTTCCGGAGACGAACCGGATAACCTTGTTTTTCCGGCCCCGTTCGTGATTCCCGGGGTCGGTGCGACCGCTCGCGACGCATCGCCTAGCGGAATTTCCACCACGCTCCCGGTTTCTTTCGGCCCGGAGAACAGTTCGCCGAGCGTTTGCCACGCGATCGCGGCCACGCCCTGGTTCGAAGGACGTGCCGCAGAAAAAATGGTCAACGCTGTAAAAAAATTCGGCGCTAATGCGCCGAGGGCGACGCCGCCGAGGAATAATCCGAGGGCGCCAAGCCCAAAAACAAAATTTCGCGGCAACCGAAAACGAGAACCGGCTCTTCCCGGCTCCCCGAACTCCGACCGTTCGTCTTCACGATGGTCCATGGAGTGATATTCCGAAAAATCAACTCCCGAAGGATGTTTTTCGGATGAAGGACGTCTGAATTAGAGTAGCAAATTGTCCAAAAGAGGGCGAGCCGATGGCGAGATGGCGGCAAGTGCCAGCAAAACGCACCACTCGCGAGGTGAAAGCGCGGGTCGCCACCCAATCCTTGAACTTTGTCCACCCTCGTGTCGTTTTGGGTGTTTTTGGGGATAACTTCGACCGTATCTTTTGGGCAGAATTTTTATACAATGAAGGAACCCAAAACGAAAAGGTTCGAACCCTCATTAACCCGTCCCCAAACACATCCATGAGCGTAGTGGAGAAGTCCCCACGGCACGTCGCGACCAAGGCCGAAGCGGAGCGCATTAATAAATCGTTCTCGGAGAACGCCCTGAAGATGATGAAGAAGCGTTATCTCCAGAAAAAAGATAACGGCGAGCAAGAAACGCCGACAGAAATGTTCCATCGCATCGCCCACGCGCTCGCAAGCGTCGAAACGAAATACGGTCACGACAAAAAGTTCATCGAAAAGACAGAAAAGGACTTCTTTGGGGTAATGACGCGCAAGGAGTACACGCCGGCGGGACGAACAGTGACGAATTCAGGCGCGGCGACGCCGGTCGTCGCGAACTGCATCGTGCTTCCTGTCTTGGATTCGATGGAAAGCATTTTTCAAACGCTGAAAGACGCGGCGCTTTTGCAACAGGCGGGTTCGGGTCTGGGTTTTGACTTCTCGCATCTCCGGCCGGCGATGTCGATCACGAAAAAATCGAATGGCGTTTCCTCGGGGCCGGTTTCATTCCTCAAGGTTTACAACGAGGCCTTCGGCATCATCAAGCAACAGGGCCGCCACGGCGCTAATATGGCCATGATGCAGATCGATCACCCGGACGTCTTGGACTTCATCCGCTCGAAAGAGGTGGAGGGCGCGATCCGCAATTTCAATATTTCCATCAAGCTGACCGACGAGTTCATGGCTCAGCTCACCGAGAAACCGGACACGCAATGGTACTGCACCTGGAAGGGGGAAAAAGTAAAACCGCATCGCGTGGCTCGCGCGAAGAACGGCTCGGTCCAAGGCGCCGAAGATATCGACATCACCGCCAAGCAGCTCTTCGACGAGATCGTGGACTACGCCTGGCTGAACGGCGAACCGGGCATCGTCTTCATCGACGAAGTGAATCGCACTAACCCCCTGCCGGGACTGGGGCCCATCGACTGCTCCAATCCGTGCGGCGAGCAGTTCCTCCACCACTACGACAACTGCAACTTGGGCTCCATCAATCTCGCGGAGTTCGTTCGTGACGGCAAGGCGGGTTCGACGCGCTCACCGCAAGTGGATTGGAATCATCTGAAGTTCACGACGAAGACAGCCGTTCGCATGATGGACAACGTCATCGACACCTTCGACTTCCCGGTGAAGCAAGTCACCGACCTCGCTCAGAATAATCGCCGCATCGGACTCGGCATCATGGGCTTCGCCGATATGCTCTACCAGCTAGGGCTAGCATACGATTCCGCCGAAGGTCAAAAGATGGGCGAACGAGTGATGAAGGCCGTGAACGATGCCGCCCATGAGATGTCAGAGGCGCTCGCCAAGGAAAAGGGTTCCTTCCCGAACATTCATCTTTCGGTCTTCGCCAACAAGAAGGTCAAGATGCGGAACGCGGCCCTCACGACCGTCGCTCCGACCGGCTCGATCTCCATGATGTTCGATTGCTCGTCGGGCATCGAGCCGAACTTCGCCCTGGCCTACATCAAACAGGACAAGGACGGCCACCAGTACCAGTATCTGAACCGCTTCTTCGAAGCGGCCCTCACGCGCGCCAAGCTCTCGCCCGAGAAGCTCGCCGCCGTAAAAGAAGAGGTCATCAAGACCGGCACTATCCAGCACCTCAAAGACCTTCCCGAGGCGCTCCGGAAGACCTTCGTGGTCGCCATGGACATCTCGGCCGATGGCCACATGAAAATGCAGGCCGCCTTCCAGAGAAATGTTGATAATTCGATCTCAAAGACCATCAACTTCCCGAATAGCGCCACGAAACAGGAGGTTTTTGACGGCTACGTCTCGGCTTGGAAGCTAAAGTGCAAGAGCGCCACGGTATACCGCGATGGTAGCCGCAATGTGCAGATTTTGAATATCGGCACCGGTGAGAACATCATCTCCCCGACCGAGATCAGCGCGAAGCCGGAGAACAATGCGAATGTTACTGTCGCGAACATCGACCCGCGCGTGGATGCCGGTCGCATCGCCGCCCGCACCCGGCCCGACGTCATGACCGGCCGCACCTATCGCGTGAAGACCGGCTACGGCCGCCTCTACATCACCATCAACAACGACGAGCGGGGCGTGCCCTTTGAGGTGTTCGCGACGCTCGGCAAGAGCGGCGGCTTCTTTCAGGAGCAATCCGAAGCCATTTGCCGGATGATCTCGCTCTCGCTCCGCTCGGGCATCAAGATCGAAGAAATCATTGACAATCTGAAGGGCATCCGCGGCCCGATGCCGACCCTAACGAACAAAGGCACCATCCTTTCCCTTCCCGATGCCATCGGCCAGATTCTCGAAGAGCACGCCCGCACCGCGACCGGAGAGAACACGCCGCGCATCGGCCAGACGCCAGAAACACAGGACGAACTAGTCGCCGTGGCGGCGGAGAAAGAAGTGGCCGAACCCGGCCCGGGCGCCTCGGCCGCCAAGAAAACCATCGCCGAATTCGGCATGATGCCCGGCTGTCCGGACTGCGGCGGCTCGCTTACTCTCCAGGAGGGTTGTATGAGCTGTAAGTCGTGCGGATTCTCAAGGTGTGGGTAAGTTAATCCGCCCTGAGCCACGTCGAATGGACGGATTTTCCCGTTGCGGGTAGCTCTGTCCTCGCCCGAACCAGAAAAAGAAGACCGCCTTTTCAGGTGGCTTTCTTTTTGCTAACGTGAAGGTGTTATGAAAAGCGACAAGTGGCCGCCGGAGGATTCGGAAGCAAAACCTGACGGGGTTCCGGCCGAGACGGCCGAGGAGCTCAAGAAGAAAACCGACGAACAGCGCGGCAAGTTCGAGCACATCTTCGGAGACCTCCAGGTCGCCGGCGAACGGCTTGTCGGCGAGAACCAGGAACTCCAAGGGCACGCCACCATAGATGCCCTGACGGGCATTCGTAATCGACGAGGTTTTGAAGAGACGCTCCATACCGCTACGGCTGGGTTCTTCACTCCCGAAGCGGAGCGCCGCGGTGAAAGCGAGAAGGGCATCGAGCACATCACCATCGGTCTTTTCGATGTCGACCATTTCAAGGACTTCAACGATAAATACGGACATCAGGTCGGCGACAGAGTGCTTCAGGCCGTGGCGCAACACCTCTCAAGTATCGGCCGCGGGAGCGACATCGTGGCCCGCTGGGGCGGCGAGGAGTTCGCCTTCGCCTGGCCGGGCGCCAACGAAAAAGCCGTTCTCCAAAAATTCGGCATGGATCTCAAGAGGGGGCAAAACGCCCGGATCGAGATCCCGAAAATCAAGATCGACGACCAGGAGTTCGAGATAACGATTTCCGGCGGACTTTCCACCTTTCCGCATAAACCCGACTTTGAGGGAGCGGTGGAAGCCGCCTATGGCGATGCCGACAAGGCCCTCTATGCGGCCAAGAAAGCCGGCCGGAACAGAATCATGAGTTTAACGGAAGAGATGCCGACGCCCGAAGAATAAGGGAGTTGAAATCTCCGCTCGCCGTTGGTATACTCTCCTCCGTCATTCCCCGGTAGCTCAGTGGTAGAGCGGATCCCTGTTAAGGATAAGGTCGTAGGTTCGAATCCTACCCGGGGA
>JBBUDB010000021.1:0-13367 GCA_038057515.1 Patescibacteria group bacterium
TCAGGGCGCCGAAGTTGTCCCAGCCCACCTCGGGCGAGGTGAAAAAGTTCTGGGTCTCGATGTCGAAAACGAGGGTATCGCTCATGATGAAAAAATTAAAGATCAAACATCAAAATGAATAAGTTATTGCTTCACGCAAACAATTAAACAATTTTGAATTTTGATATTTACGCTTTGACTTTGTTTACCGTACTCTACTCTCGAATCCGCCAACGTGTCAATCGCGCGATCATAAATTTCTCTCGTCTCGGAGAATAAATCCCGTTAGAAATTTCCGTGGGGTATTGAAATATCCGCATGAATTACTCCGGGCGGTAACCCACGTTCTCCCCGCTAGAAACATTGTTTCTAACGGGATAAAAACGTTTGCGTCCGGGGCGGATAGTTGCCTCGGACGCGGATGAAAATCATGATGTGTCCCTACTGGACGTTGGCGGCGGCGAAGGAGAGAGCGCTCTCTCGCGAGATCAAGCCAACGATCTTGGCGCCTCTGTACGCTTCAATGGCCAGAAAGCAGGCGGCCAGAAGTTCCGCTCGCTGAACTTTGAGCGACGAGAACTCGAGCGATTGCTCGAATAGCCAGCGCCCATGCTCCACGTCTCTAAACAACAACCGAAGGTTCCCCTCCCGTTTCGTGGTGCCAACCTCGCCGAGATTGGCTACCAGGAAGCCCAGATTCTTGACGAACGAGGTCGTCGCTGAACCGAGCGGACCCGCCTCATTTGGCCCATACTCTTGGTGTTTCACTGGCTCTCCTCTTCCCGCGAACAAAGCGGGTGAAAACCGAACTGATTGTATAAAATACCTAATCCCCAGAAAGCGCAACTGGGATACCACCAATGAACGCCACGCGAAGCTACTATCGTTATAATTCAATTGAATTATAACGATAGTAAGAAATTTCGACACGGCTCACCATGGCAGATGAAGGAGTTGCGAGTCAGAATAATAACAACTACCGATTGATTATAAAAATGTGGCGGCGCCTGTCGGGATGAACCGATCAGGCGCCGATTTGAGACGCGAGCCCCCTAGAAGTCATTGGTCCTCCAGCTTTTCCAGGCGGGTAACGAATCCCTGAGCGATGGCGAACGCCTCGTTCAATCGCACGAGGCACGCATCAATCCGATCCGCCTGACAGCCCTCTACGCGAGGGACAAGTTCGCGTGCCTCGCGCACGAGATCCTTGTACTTTTGCCGGAGTCTTTGGATCCGGTCATTGCGGGGCTGGAACGGCAGGCGCCAGTGCGGCACCTTCAAAAACTCGGCACGCAGGAGCTCGAGCCGGTCGAGAAGTTCGTTCGCGATTGCGAGACGGATGGTCTCGGGACCCAAGGCCAGCGGACTAACTGTCGCTCTCATAGCACCACCTCCTTTCGGGTGAGCGATGGGGAGTGTTGTCGCTTCGCGGGATGTAAAGTTTCTGCCTTCAGCATACCAACCGGCGGGCGCGGGTCAACCCGCCGAAACTATCCGCCGAATGAGCTTTTTCGTGTCTTCCGGGCCCCGAACAGCGACGCATGTTACCCCAGTGCGCTTCGCGGCGTAGTCGTTGCCTCCGGGGAAAATGGCGTCGCCGACGAAAAGCATCTTCTTGATGGGAACGTGAAGATGCTTTTTGATCTGCTTCAAGCCATAGGCCTTGTCGATGCCCTTCGCCGTTACGTCGATCGACGTATATCCCGCCGCGTGAACTTCAAGTCCCGGCAATCGCTTCGCCAGCAGTTTCGCCATTTTTAGTTTCAGGGCGGTGTTTTCGCGTTTCCATTTTTCTTTAAGAGCTACGCCTTTCTTTTCTCCGAGCACGGCGACAATATTTTGCCCGAGCGCGGAAAATGTCACTTGCGTCCTCCGGTCCTCAATAACCCGGCCATAAGTTTTCTTTGGATAAACGTAACCGGCCGCAACGAACACATCCTTAAAGGCCAGCTTGATCTTCTCCCGCGTCCGAGACGAAAGTTCGTGGCGATAAACGTTCTTCCACCCGCTCTTATAACGATAGAAAGACGTTGATGTCGTCGGAAAAAGGAAGAGACGCCGGAGAAGCCGTCGGGGGCACCGCAATGACCGAAGAAGCTGCGTTCGAAAGAGGGAATATTTTCCGCCACCGATGACTGCGACCTTCCGGATGACCAAAAGTCGCGCGAAGAGAGCGTTCATCTCGGCATCCATCGCGGATTTCGTCTTCGCCAGAGTGCCGTCGAGATCGAAAACAATGAGCTCTTTTCGGTCGAGCGCCTTGGGGATAAAAAACTTCATCTTCTGGCTGGACTTATGAGTCAATCATACGGCTCGACACGGCTCGCCGCAAGCCAAGCTCATTAGAAAACTCCGAAGGGGGTGGTCTCGGTTCATCGGAAAAATCAGGATCGCCTTGGATGCCAGAGAGTTGAATTTTTGCGGCCTTTAGCCGACAATAATGGCACACGGTAAACTCCTGCATATGAAAGGCAACGGCAAGCGACGGCGCGATGAAGAAGAAACCCCCGGAAAGCGGGAGTATCGTCTTCGCCCCGAGACAAAAAAGAGCATTTGGGCGATCGGCTTCGTCGGTCTCGCGATAATTCTCACTCTGGCCGGATTCGAGAAGGCCGGGCCGGCGGGAGAGATGATCTACCAAGGCCTTGAGGCGCTCGTCGGTATCGGCTATTTCATCCTACCGCTTTCGGCCTTCCTCGTCGCCGGCGTGCTTCTTATCTCCGAACGCCAGCGAGTGGTCGGCGTAACCGCCCTCGGCGCCGGACTCATCATCTTCGCCGCCCTCGGCCTCATTGATATCGCCCGCCCCAGGAGTGGCGGCTGGCTCGGCCTCGCGCTCGGCTCCTTGAAAATCCCTTTCGGCAACGCGGCGGCGGTGGTTTTGAACATTATCATCCTCACGATTGCCGCGCTCGTCACGGTGAACGCGCCGCTCCGTCTGCCGCGCTTCGCTTTTAAAAATAAAGACGAAGGCGACGCCGAACCGGTCGTAACCGGCGAGGGCAAGACGGAAAAAGAAACGAAGGCCGATGAGAAAGAGAAAAGGGACAAGGATGGCGAAGGCGCCGAAGACGAAGCGCCGGAGATAAGCATCGCCCTCCCGACGCTCCTCGGCGGTCGAGGGAAAAAGGGGCCGGCGCCTAAATTCGAGAACTACGTCGCCCCGCCGCTCGATCTTCTAAAATCTTCCGTCGAGAAACCGACGACCGGCGACCTTCGTGCCAACGCTAACATCATCAAGCGCACGCTTGAGGGCTTTGGCATTCCGGTCGAAATGGGCGAGGTCAATATCGGCCCGAAGGTGACCCGCTACACCCTGAAGCCGGCCGAGGGCATGAAGCTCTCGCGCATCGTGGCCCTCCACCAAGATCTCGCCCTCGCCTTAGCCGCCCACCCCATTCGCATCGAAGCGCCCATTCCCGGCAAGTCGCTTGTCGGCATCGAAGTGCCGAACAAGGCGGCGGCGGTCGTGCGCCTCGGCTCTCTCATGGCCTACCCCGAGTTCCACGCCTCCGGACCCCTGGGCTTTGTTCTCGGGCGCGATGTGACCGGCGAACCGATTTTCGCCAATCTCGAGAAGATGCCCCACCTCTTGATCGCCGGCGCCACGGGTTCGGGCAAGTCGGTCGCGATCCACTCGATGATTACCTCCTTCCTCTATAAAAACTCTCCGGCGGAGCTCAAGTTCGTCATGATTGACCCGAAACGCGTTGAGCTTTCTATTTATCAGAGCATCCCCCATCTCGTTTCGGCGGTCGTCACCGAAAACAAAAAAGCGGTCGGCGTCTTCCGCTGGGCCATCGGCGAGATGGACCGCCGCTACGAACTCTTAGAGGCCGCCGGCAGCCGCGACATCACGAGCTACAACAAGAACGGCGGCAAGGATGATCCGATACCATTTATCGTGGTCGTCATCGACGAGCTCGCCGACCTCATGACCTCCTACGGCCGCGAAGTGGAAGGTTCGATCGTGCGCCTCGCCCAGATGTCGCGCGCCGTCGGCATCCACCTCGTCCTCACCACCCAGCGCCCCTCGGTCGAGGTCATCACCGGCCTCATCAAGGCGAATGTCACCGGCCGCGTGGCCCTCCAGGTCGCGAGCCAGATCGACTCGCGCACCATCCTCGACTCCGCGGGTGCCGAGAAACTCTTGGGCGGCGGCGACATGCTCTTTCAGTCCGCCGAACTCTCGAAGCCAAAGCGCATCCAGGGCGCCTATATATCGGAAGAAGAAATCAATAAAGTGGCCGACTTCATCCGCGAGCACAATCTTGGCGGATCGACCGCATCTCGGGGCGAGGCGCCGGTTAGTTTCGGCGAGGCGAAGACCGAGGCCCGAGACGGCGATATGTTCGACGATTTTTCTGGCAGCGATGATGACGAGCTCTACGACGCGGCGGTGCGAACGGTGGCGGAGGCGCAGAAGGCCTCGGCCTCTCTCCTCCAGCGGCGCCTTAGGGTGGGCTACGCCCGGGCGGCACGATTGCTTGACCTCATGGAAGAGAAAGGCATCATCGGACCGGGCGAAGGCGCGAAGCCCCGCGATGTTTTCTTAGAAAAACCGCCGCTTGAGTAGCGGCGAAAAACCTACATGGAGCATTTAGATTTTCCCTCATTCTTGGCTGAACGGCTGCGGTCCCGCGGCATGAGTCTCAAAAAGCTCGCCGAAGTTTCCGGCATCGCCCCGAATCATCTCCAGAACCTGGCCGACGGCCACTTCGGCAAACTGCCCGCCGCGCCCTATCTCCGCGGCTATCTGACTGCTATCGGCGAGATCCTCGAGTTCGACCCGGAAGAGTGGTGGCGGCAAATAAAAGAAGGGGGCTTCGTCGTCCGTTCCGGCGCTACCGATGAGTTGCCGAAGAACCGCTTCGCGGCGAAACCGATCGGAAAGTATATCTGGGCCGCGATTCTCGGAGTTCTCCTCCTCGGCTATCTGGGCTTCCGGTTCTCGCAAATAATCGGCCGACCGGTTCTCGTTATCGACCGTCCCGATGCGACTCTTGCGGCAACGACCGAAGGGATCCTGACGCTCGCGGGCCGCTTAGAGAACGGCGACCAACTTTCTATAAATGGTGAGCCCGTGACCACCCTGGCCGACGGAACCTGGCTAAAACGCGTCTCTCTCCAGCCGGGGCTCAACACCTTTGTCATTTCGGCTAAAAAGCTCCTCGGCCGAGAGGTCGTTGTTACTCGTCAGATCGTCTATGAGCCGCGCGGAGCGGCGGGAGCGAGCGCCTCTTCGGAGCCAGCACCGACACCCTAGAAACGAAAAGCGGCCGGAGCTATGGGGCCCCCATGGCGATAAAAGACGTTCCTGACTTTGCCCGGAAACAAGCTCGCTCCGTTGCCCGCTTCTTAAGGAAGCTCTCGGAGGCGAAAAAGCTTGGTATCCGAAGGATTTTTTCGCCGAGAGGCAGTGGCAGCTTGCCGCCGGAGCAAGCTGACCGCGGTTCCGCAAGAAGCAGGCGATGGAGCGCTGTCTCCGCTCAACCCCCGATTGACCAACTCCGGCCGCTTTCCTACACTTAACCTCATATGCCTACTCCAAAAAAGAAGGACGCCGCCCCGAGTGCCGCTGGCCAGAGCGGCGAATTCACTCACCTCCTCTCCTCGCTTCGCGAGAAGTTCGGCGAGGGTGCCGTCATGACGCTCGGCGATGCCCGCAAGGTGAACGTGGCCGTCATCCCGACTGGTTCGTTCTCTCTCGATCTCGCCTTGGGCGTCGGCGGTCTCCCCCGCGGACGCGTCGTTGAAATCTTCGGCCCCGAGTCGAGCGGCAAAACGACCCTGGCCCTCACGGTCGTCGCCCAAGCCCAAAAGCAAGGTGGCCGAGCGGCCTTCATCGATGCCGAGCACGCCCTGGACCCGGAGTATGCAAAACGCCTGGGCGTGAAAATAAACGATCTTCTTATCTCCCAGCCCGATAACGGCGAGGAGGCCTTGAACATCCTCGAAACGCTCGTGCGCTCGAACATGATCTCCGTTGTTGTCGTTGACTCCGTCGCGGCCCTGACCCCTAGGGCGGAGATCGAGGGCGAAATGGGCGCGCAGTACATCGGTCTTCAGGCCAGGATGATGAGCCAGGCGCTCCGCAAGCTCACCGCCATCGCCGCGAAGTCGGACACGCTCATCATCTTCATCAATCAGATCCGCATGCAAGTCGGCGTTTTCTTCGGCAATCCAGAGACGACCCCCGGCGGCAAGGCGCTGAAGTTTTCTTCCTCGGTGCGTATCGACGTGCGCCGCACCGCCCAAGTTAAAAAGGGCGAGGATGTCGTCGGCTCCCGCGTTAAGGCGAAGGTGGTGAAGAACAAGGTGGCCGCGCCATTTCGGGTGGCCGAGTTCGACATCATGTATGGCGAGGGAATCTCCTATGAGGCAGACGTTTTGAATGCCGGTATCAAGTACGCGGTCGTGGCGAAGTCCGGCGCAAGTTATAGTTTCTCCGCCGAAGGCGGATCCGCCTCTGGCGGAGAAGCGATAAAGCTCGGCACTGGTTTTGATGCGGTACGCGAAAAACTAAAAGGCGATAAGAAGCTCTTGAACGCCTTAAAGACGAAAATCGTCCAGGCCATGACGCACGCCGAGGTGAAGGTGGAAACGGAGTAGTGCTTTAAACAAAACAGCCCGGCCGCAAAAGTGCGTCCGGGCTGTTTTGTTTTTTAGAGACTACAGTCGGGACACGGCTTGACGCAGACCGTCTTCTGAGGTCGAGATCACGAGATAGCTATTGAAGAACCAGCCATAGATCACGACGGGCGCGTTCGGCCGTCCGAAAGAAAAGAGGCGAACCGACTGGTTATTAACTTGCGCGTCTTGGAAAATATTCGTCGATGTCGCGCTTGAGGTCGGAAGCGGCGTCAAGAAGAGCCCCGGGAAGTTCGGCGCGGCGCCCTCGATCATCCCGGCCGCCTGGATGCGGAGCGTAAGCGGGGTCTGGCCCTTCTTGAGCTTCAAAATGTATCCCGGCCAGAAGACATCCTTGTCGCGAACGGCGAAAGCGGTGAAGTCCGGATCGAACCGCGCCGAGACGAAATCGGCGGAGAGCAAGTTTAGTCCGGTTGAACTCGCAAAAGCATTCCACGGAGCCATGCTGTCGTTCATCAGACGATTTTCTATTTCAAAAAATTTTGCCTGAGGGTTGGCGCTCTTTAAGAGTGACGCCACCTGGGCCGCGAACGGTCGCGTTTCCGCCGAGATAGCCGGGTCATCGAGTGAAACGGTGATAATGGCATCCGATGGGCCGGCAAAGAACGACTCGTGGACGAATCCAACATCGCCAAAATCGGGCAATGCCCCGGTCGCCTGAGGCGACCGGGGGATCGCGACTGGCGGCGGGCCGGACTGCCGGGTGACGATGAAGGGAATGAGATAGTAGCCGGCAAAAAACAATCCGGCGATGAGCGCGATGCCGCCCAAAGACCAGAAGACCATGCGCCTGCCAGAGCGAGTTTGCGGCGGCGATGACTCCTCGGCCGAGGCGCCGTCTTGCTCGGCCGCTTCGCGCCCGGGGACGGCTGCTACGGCGACGGTCGTCCCCCTTGGCGCCGAACCGCCGGTTTCGCCAAGAAGCTCGATGTCGGAGGCCATCGTCCGGATCACCACCTCGGCCAGAGCCGCCGACGAATCGGCGTCGGGAGGCGGAGGCACGGAAGGCGTGCCCGTATACAAACTTTGACTAAAATCTTTAGAGTCCATTCCAAACCCGCTTTCCGGCCGCGATGTGCGATTCTCGGCCGTACGACCCTATTGTACCAGATGCCCCGCCTCGCGAGAACGCGGGGCGGGGATGGGGCGCGGCTGGCGACACAACGTCTACGCGGCCTTCTCTTTGTCGATCTGTTTGATCGAAAGACGAATGCGATTGTCTTCGGCGCTGATTATCTTTGCCTTGACGAAATCGCCCACGTGAACGACGTCCTCGACGTTCTTCACGAATCCGTCCTTAAGCTCCGAGACGTGGATCATGCCGTCGGCGCCGCCGCCGAGGTCCACGATCGCGCCGAACTCCATTATTTTGATGACGCGGCCTTCGATCATGTCACCCACGACGAACTCGCGGGTCATGGCCTTGATCTCGGCCACGGCTTCTTTCACCTTCTCGAGGTCCTTCGACGAGACGAACACCTGGCCATCCTCTTCGATGTCGATCGAGGCCAATCCGTACTTCTCGATCATGCCATTGATGGTCTTGCCGCCCGGGCCGATGACGAGGCCGATCTTCGAAGGGTTGATGCGGAAGGTCTCGATTTTCGGCACATACTTCGAGAGCTCCGGACGCGGAGCGGAAAGGACCGTCCCGAGAAAACCAAGAATGCTCATCCGCGCCACTTTGGCTTGGGCAAGTGTCGCGCGGATGATCTCCAGGGTGAGGCCGGAAATCTTCGTGTCGAGCTGAATGGCGGTGATGCCGTCAGAGGTGCCCGCCACCTTGAAATCCATGTCGCCGTAGAAATCTTCATAGCCCTGAAGGTCGGTCAGGACCTTAAAGCTCTCGTCGTCGGACATGAGGCCCATGGCGATGCCGGCGACCATCTTCTTCAAGGGCACGCCCGCATCAAGAAGCGAGAGCACCGAAGCGCACACGGTCGCCATTGAGGACGAGCCGTTCGAGGAAAGCGTTTCGGCCACCACGCGGATGGCGTAGGGGAATTTTTCGGCGGTGGGGAGAAGCGGCTTCAGCGCTTTTTCGGCCAGCGCGCCGTGGCCGATCTCCCGGCGGCCGGGGCCGCGGAAGTTTCCGGTCTCGCCCACCGAATAGGGCGGGAAGTTGTAGTGCAAAAGAAAGCGGCGCTTGCCCGTCGTCTCCATGGTTTCGATGAGCTGCTCGGAGCCCGGCGCGGCGAGCGTCGTCACGGCCAGCGACTGGGTCGAGCCGCGAATGAAAAGCGACGAGCCGTGCGTGCGCTCGAAAAGACCGGTTTCAGCCGAAAGGGGTCGGACCTCCTCGAAGCCACGGCCATCCGGACGGCGGCCCTTCGTGAGAGCGCCAACGTGGACCAAGCGATCGATCATCTCTTCAACGAGGTGTTCCACGGCCTTCGGGTTCGCTTCGGGTGCAACAGTCGTGAGGTGTGTGGCGAGGTCTTCGCGTATCTTCGCGAGCCTCACCTCTTGATCTATCTTCGTCGGCTGGAAGACGGCCTCTTCGAGCTTGTCGGCGAGGAAGCTCTCGATGGCGGCTTTGAGGGCCGGGTCGGCTTCGGCGATCGTGACCTTGGCTTTCGGCTTGCCAATCTTAGCGACGATCTCGCTTTGAAACGCAATTAGCTTGTCGATCTCCTTCTGCGCGAACTCGAACGCCTTCGCGACATCCTCTTCGCTCGCTTCGTTGCCGGTGAGTTCGATCATGTTGATCTTCCCCTTCGGCCCGGCGGCGAAAGTTTCAAAGACAAAACCGGGCGCGGCCATTTCGGTGCGCGTCGGGTTCACGACTAAACGCTCGCCGATCTTCGCGATGCGCACGGCGGCCACTGGCCCAGCCCAGGGAATATCCGAGGTCGAAAGCGCGAGCGAGGCGCCCATGAGGCCGAGAAAGTCCGGGTCGTTATCTTCATCATAAGAAAGAACGGTCACCACCACCTGGATGTCGCGGCGGAGGCGATAGTCGAAGAGCGGCCGGATGGTGCGGTCCATGAGGCGTCCCGAAAGAATGGCGTCCTCGGAGGGACGGCTTTCGCGGCGCATGAACCGACTGCCCAATATCTTCCCGACGGCATAAAAACGCTCCTCGTAGTCCACCTTGAGCGGCAGATAATCGAGAGGCACATCGTGGCGGCCCATAACGGCGGTAGCCAAGACGGCCGTGCCGCCATACTTCACGAGCACGGCGGAATTCGCCTGCTCGGCCATTTGAGAAAATTCAAAAGTGAGCGTTTTGCCGCCGACCTCGGTGGTGAATTGTTTTTTAGGAATCATGATTTTTATTTATGTATTTATGTTTATGTTCGTGAACGACAAGCGCCCGAATCAGGACGCCTTTTACTTGTCCGACTGGCCAAACCTTTGGCAGGCAAGGCCAGAAGCGGAAAACTTTCTACCGACTGCTCCGCATAATAACGCGCGGAATGTCCTCGATGTTAATGAACCGGTCCGCCGCGGACTGCAACTTCGCCGAAGCGCTGCGATGGAACGAGGCGATCTCGACCAGCCGTCCTTGCCCCCATTTCAGATAATCGACGAGCGGCAGGAAGTCGCCGTCGCCGGTCACAAGAATGATGACATCGAGGAACGGGGCCATGCGGATAGCATCGACCGCGAGTCCCACGTCCCAATCCCCCTTTTTCGTGCCATCGCCGTAGACCTGGAGGTCCTTGGAACGGAGCTCGAGGCCCGCCTTCTCGAGGGCTTCAAAAAATGCGGCCTCGCCGGAAACAGGTAGGGCGTCCTTGTCGGCGGGCGCGACCTCTCGAATCCGTCCCGAATGCCCCGCCGCCTCCTGCGCCGAGACGATGCCTTCGCTCTTTACGACGTAAGCCATCGCCCTGATGAGCTGGCGACCGCCGGTCAAGTGCTTCAGGAGTTCCTGATAGTTCACCCGGCCGTGATACAGGTTCTTGGCCGAATGATACAAATTCGAAACGTCGATAAAGATGCCCACCCGCTGATCCGGGCGAAGGTCTCCTGATTTCGGTCGCGCCGCAGCGCGCGCTGGCTGCATTTACCCCGATACAACCCCAAAAGCTCCGACGTTTTCCTGGCGAACAATCAAAACGAAAATTGTTGACATGATATATGGCTGGCTTATCCTCGCCCGGGACGTACGGGGTTTATTTTATTTCTTGAGGTCGAGCTTCTTCACGAGCTTCGCGTGAACGGCCGGGTTGTTTTTCTTGACGTAATCAAGGAACTTCCGGCGCTGGGAGACCATCTTCAGGAGGCCCCGGCGGGAGTGATTGTCCTTGGGGTTTTTCTTGAGGTGCTTCGCCAGTTCGTCGATCTGACGCGACAAAACAGCCACCTGGACTTCGGCCGAGCCGGTGTCTTTCTCGTGGCGACCGTGTTCGCTCGCAATTTTGGCCTTCACTCGCTTCGTTAACATGGGTTTTTGTATTGTATCCGAAAAGTCGATTTTGCGCAAGTTTTGGGGCATCTCCTGCCGGGAAGCATATATTTTCCGACAGATGCGTTAGAATACTCCCATGACCCGCGTCGAATCGCCTGCAGTGAGCCGCGTCGAACTGCTCCTCACCGACTACCTTAATTATCTTGAGATCGAGAAGAATCGCTCGCCCAAAACGCGCGAGAATTACGAGCACTACTTGCGGCAGTTCCTCGCCTTCGCCCGCGTCGAGCGGCCCGAGGATATCACGGAGGCACTCGTGCG
Organism: Patescibacteria group bacterium; assembly: GCA_038057515.1. Lineage (GTDB taxonomy): Bacteria > Patescibacteriota > Minisyncoccia > UBA6257 > 2-01-FULL-56-20 > DATJQA01. Next base: position 11,309 of record JBBUDB010000021.1, read on the forward strand.
CAACTTCCGTCTCGCCCTGGCCCGTCCGCGAAAAACGCCCCGTGGCGAAGCGAGCGAAATGAAGCGCGTCACCCAATCCTACTACGTCATCGCCATCCGAAACTTCTTGAAGTATCTTGTGAAGCGCGACCTCAAAGTGCTTGCGCCCGACAAGATCGAACTGCCGAAAATTCCGAAGCGCGAGATTGATGTCCTCGACGACCGCGACCTCGAACGGCTCATGAGCGTATCCTCGGGTGGCGACCTGCGCTCGCTCCGCGACCGGGCCATCCTCGAAACTTTTTTCTCGACCGGCCTGCGCCTCGCCGAACTCTGCCGCCTCGACCGCTATCTGGACATGGAAAGAGGCGAATTCTCCGTGCGCGGCAAGGGCGACAAACTGCGCGTCGTTTTTCTTTCCGATAGCGCCCGCCAGGCGATTAAAACGTATCTCGCAAAGCGCACCGACACCGACGGCGCGCTCTTCGTAAGCATCACAAAATCAAAGAAGCCGCCCGCCGGAGGCGGGTCCTCCTCCGGAGGAAAGGTCATCGGCCGCATCACCCCCCGGGCCGTCGAGCGCCTCGTCGCCCGCCTGGCCCTCACTGCCGGCATTCCCAAACACATCCACCCCCACCAGCTTCGCCACAGTTTCGCGACCGACCTGCTCTTAAACGGCGCCGACCTCCGATCCGTCCAGGAACTCCTCGGCCACTCGAATATCGCCACTACCCAGGTCTACACGCATATCACCAACAAACAGCTCCGCGAAGTCCACGAGGCCTTCCACGCCCGAAGACGAAAGAAGTGACTATATATAGATCTGCCGCCTAAAAATCTTTCTACCGTCCCGCTACGCTTGCACTATCGAGAATTGTCCCGATTCTCCCCCCAACAATGGGGACAATTCTCATATCGCGCTCGTATCGCGAACTTGTTTATGTTACGATCGGAACATAAACAAGTAGCTCGATTTCGGACGAAATGACTTTTCTCCCGATCCCCACCTCTCCATGCGCGGCTCAATTCTAACCACTCTTCTCGAGTCTTTTTCCGGCACGGCTCAAGCGTCGGCTGATCTTCTGGTTGCTTTTCTCTCCGCTGGCCACGGCGCCTCTTACGGCAAGCTGCAACGCGCCATGGGACTTCTCGCAGACGCCAGGGATCGGGCCAGGTTTGAAGCCATGCGGCGGCAACGATATTACGAGTATCTCGCTCGCCTTAAACGAGACGGCTTAATTCGCGAAACCGGCGGAGGTAGAAAAAGAATGCTTGCCTTAACCAGAAAGGGGAAAGAAAAGCTCAATATTCTCCATAAAGAGCAAAAGGATGCCCTGCCGCCTCGGCATTACGAAAAAATCGCAAATGAACGCGTCGTAATCGTAACTTTTGATATTCCTGAATCCGAAAAGCGAAAACGCAATTGGCTTCGGCGCGCCCTGAGAGAGCTTGGCCTGCGAATGATCCACAAGAGCGTGTGGATGGGTAGCATTAAACTTCCCGCTCGTTTTGTGACCGATCTTAACAATCTTCGAATCACCGACTATGTCGAAGTCTTTGAAGTAAGCAAAACCGGCACCTTGCGCCACGTTGTCTAGGCGCCGCTTTAAGCGTTGTTTGAGTAATGAGCTTGAACGGTATTGCCTGGGCGAATCTTGCCTGAACAGATCTTGTTTGGGGTGATTTTACTTGCTTATGTTCCGATCGGAATATAAGCAAGTAAATGATTAAATGATTTTCGGGCGATGTCTCGGTTAAAATTCTTCCCTTTCTAGTGCTCCCGAGAGGAGTTGTCTTCCGAAGGAGAATCCGCCTTCGGCGGAAACCCGTGCCTGCCGGTAGGTCTAACCCCTACCCCTATTCATGTGTGCTGGGGGTGGGAATTGAACCCACACGCCTTGCGGCACGGGCTCCTAAAACCCGCGTGTCTACCGTTTCACCACCCCAGCAAGCCCTTGTTTTATAGCGTTTTTCTGGCCTTTTCTCAACTTGACATTTCCGCATTTTATATGGTATAATGGAAATACGTTTGAGAGGCCTATCAACCTGCTCAAACGAAAGTTCTTTGACACCTTTCTGA
>JBBUDB010000022.1:0-6973 GCA_038057515.1 Patescibacteria group bacterium
TGCCGGGTAAAAATCCGGAAGAAGCCACGCTTATTCGTTTGACCGTCGCCGATCTTGGATTCAAGAGCAGTGCCACGACCGACCAAATTTATGAGCGTGCCCAAATTCTCGGTTTGGAATTGTGTCCTGCCGATACCGGTCCCAACTATCGTCTGAAGTATCGAAACCAACCCTTGAATGAATGGATTTATATGGGCATGAAGCAAATCACCGGCTCCGGCGGCTACCCGGGCGTCTTCAGGCTGGGACGCAGCGGCGACGGTTTGTGGCTGTACGACGCTTGGGCGAGACCCGACAGCGGGTGGCTTCCGGGCCACGAGTTCGTGTTCCGTCTCCGCAAGTCTGAATCTTAAATCTTTTGTTTCTTTATAATTCTTGACACTTTGGCTCTTGGAGTCTTTGATCCTTTGCATTCGCTTGCGGAGCAAGCTCGCGTCAAATTTTTATGAACATCGAATCAAAACAACAAATACTTGATCGTCGAAAGGAGATCGAACAAGAGCTCGAGGAAATGCCCAAAGAAACCGGCAGTGATTTCTCTTTTAATGCCGGTGCCACGTTAGGCCCGGTGAATGAGACGAATATGACCAGAATTTGGAATAAGCATAAACAAACAAATATCCCTCTTAAAAGAAAGGTCTTCGTCGGCATGTCGGGCGGCGTTGATTCGTCCGTCGCGGCGTACCTATTGAAAAAGCGAGGGCTAGATGTCGTAGGCGTATTTTTGCGTTGCTATAACATCGACGGGTGCGCCGAGCGGGATGCTGAAGATGCCCGCCGGGTAGCCGAGAAGCTCAAGATTCCGTTTTATGTTTGGGATTTCGAAAAAGAATACAAGGAGCGCGTGGTCGAATATATGGTCGAGGGTTATCGGGCGGGCCTCACGCCGAACCCGGATGTGGCTTGCAACCGCGAGGTGAAGTTCGGATTATTTTTAGACCGCGCCTTGAAACTTGGCGCCGACTATGTGGCGACCGGACACTACGTCCGCCTGCGGCGGGGCGCAGAAATGAGAAATGAGAAAGGAGAAAGGAGTAGTCCCCATATCTCATCTCTCACTTCTCATATCTATATCGCCAAGGACGACAACAAGGACCAATCATATTTTTTATGGGCCGTACCGCAGGCGAAATTAAAAAAGTGTCTTTTTCCCATTGGCGGATACTTGAAGCCCGAGGTGCGCGCCATCGCCCGCAAGGCGGGACTCCCGACCGCCGAGAAGAAGGATTCGCAGGGCATCTGCTTCCTTGGTAAGGTAACGATCGCGGATTTTCTCAAGAGTTACATTCCCGCGAAGAAGGGCGTGGTTCTCGCGACCGACGGGCGCGTGATCGGCGAGCACGACGGCGCGTGGTTCTACACCATCGGCCAGAGGCATGTCGGTATCAAGTATCAAGTATCAGGTGTCAAGGCGGGTGCTGATGTCCCTCGGAGGTATGTGGCGGCGAAGAATGCGAAAACAAATACGCTTGTCGTGGCCGAGGGCGCGGAGCACGAATCGCTTTATCGTAAAGAAATTTGCCTTGCCGGCCTCAACTTCCTCGCGCCGAAACCGAAAAAGCCCGTTACGGTGTACGCTCGCGTGCGCTATCGCCAGCCGCTCGGCAAAGCGGTGCTCCGTGTTCGCCAAACGGTTCGATCGCTTCGCCCCACGAAGCCCGTTCGAAGTTCGAAACGTTCGGGGAGTACGTCTCGAACATCAAGCAGTTCGAACATCGAACAATTCGAACTTATTTTCGCCAAACCCCAGAAGTTCGTGGCCGAAGGCCAGTCGGCTGTTTTTTACGACCGCCGGGGACGCATGCTCGGCGGCGGGGTGATAATTGCGTAAGTCGAAGGATTTCCTTATTAGCTGTGCTACGATAAAACCAGATGGTTATTGTTTTTACGGAGGGCAAGAAGGGGAAAGAAAAAATATGATTGTAGTATTTACTGGTGATGGCAAGGGCAAAACCACGGCTTCTTTGGGCCAGATGGTGCGCGTTGCGGGTCGAGGCAAAAGCGCCTTGATGATCCAGTTCATCAAGGGGCCATGGGAGAGCGGCGAAGACCGCTTCGCCGAGAAATTTTCAATTTTCAATTCTCAATTTTCAATAAAGAAGATGGGGCTGGGGTTCGTGGGAATCTTGGGCGACAAACTACCGAAAGAAGACCATATTCGTGCCGCCCGCGACGCCCTCGAATTTTTTAAACAAGAAACGGCGAAAAACACCTGGGGGCTCATTATCCTCGATGAGGTGAATGTGGCCGTCTCGCTCGGCCTCATAACGGCAGGGGAGGTGCTCGAGGCCGTGAAGGATTATCCCGAAAACAAACTCCTTATTCTCTCCGGCCGGGACGCGCCGCAGGAGTTCATTGATCGGGCCGATCTCGCAACCGAGATGCGGGAGTTGAAGCATCCTTATAACGACGGGAAGCTGGCCAAACTAGGGGTGGAGTTTTAGCCACTAGACAGTGATTGGGGGTAAGCCACGACTTTTTCCTGGCCAGTCCTTGGCCGGCGTGCTATACTGGCTCCGTATATGACACGCCGGTTTTTGGTTCTTTTCGGTGGGGCGGCCTTCCTCTGGGCGGCCTTTTTCGGCGTCGTCTTCGCCGCCGACGGGCACGGGGGAATCACGATGCCTTGCCCCCTCATGAAAGAGGGCGCGACCATGTGTCCGGTGGCGCTTCTCACGCACATTGCGAACTGGCAGAAGTCATTCGCCGCGACTCCGGAGACGGTCGTTTCCTTATTCACGGTGACGATCTTGTTTTTCGCCATCGCCCTTGTTCGGCCTGAAATTGTCGCGCTCTCGGCCGGAACGCCGTTCCGCCATCGTCTTCGGGGCGTTGAACTTTCTCTTTACGACAGATTCCGGGCCGCTTTGCGTGCCGGTGTTTTACACGCCCGCGTTTACGCCTAAGCTTCAAGGCCGTTTTCCGCTTTCGGAATTAACGGCTGTTTTGAATTGGGCGTTTTTGTAGTATTTATTAATCAGTAATCAGTCTTTGAAATTATGTCTCATCACGAAAACATGAAAAAGATAAGGTTTCGCGTCAGGGGAATGCACTGCGCGAGCTGTGAAGTTCTCGTCGAGCGAGAGTGGCGAAAGATACCAGGGATAGTCGCGGTGAAATCGAATCACGCCTCCGGCCGCGCCGAGGTGATCTACGAAGGCGAAACGCCCCGGCCGGAAACGTTGGAACGAGCCATTGCTTCGACCGGCTACAGCGTCTCCAGGTGGTCGGACGCTTCAGCGAACGAGGTTTCCCGGCCGACGGCCCGAATATGGGCCGAGATCGGCGGCATCGCCATCCTGTTTCTTGCCGTCTACGCTCTTCTCTCGCGTTTCGGTTTCACCGTGGGAGGTCTTACGATCGGCGGAAATATGAGCTACTGGTTTATCTTCGGCATCGGTATCGTGGCCGCGTTCTCGACCTGTATGGCCGTGACGGGGGGGTTGCTCCTTGCGGTGGCCGCGCGGTATGCGGAAGACAATCCAACGCTCACTCCGGAGCAAAAATTTGTGCCCCACGTCTGGTTCAACGCCGGCCGTCTTATCTCGTATGGCGTTTTGGGCGGCGTGGTTGGAGCGCTCGGCTCGATAGTCAGTTTCTCCGGGGCGGCCACGGGCTATCTCACGATTCTCGCGAGCGCCGTCATGATCCTTCTGGGATTCCAGATTCTCGGTATCTTCCCGTCGCTCCGGCGATTTTATCCGCGCATGCCGAAGGCCATCGCGCACCGGTTCGCCGACCCCTCTGGCAAAAGCGGCCGGATGGGCGCGCTTCTCCTTGGCGCGACGACGTTCTTCCTGCCCTGCGGGTTCACCCAGGCGCTTCAGCTCTATGTGCTCTCGGCGGGCGACCCCGTCCGCGGCGCGCTCACGATGTTCGTCTTCGCGCTCGGCACGACGCCAGCCCTGCTTTCGGTCGGGGCCATATCGAGCTGGACGAAGGGCGCGGTCCGCGAGCGTTTCTTCCGCGTTGCGGGCGTGCTCGTCGTACTCCTCGGTATCTTGGGATTTCGCGCCGGCACGGTGCTGGCGGGCATGAATTTTGATCTGGCCGCGTTCTTGCCATCCGGAGAAAATTCCGCGCCGAGAAACAATGCCACGAACGTAGAGTTTGTGGACGGCGTGCAGGTGGCCCGCATGACCGTTAAGGGATACGGTTACTCGCCGAATAAATTTACGGTGGTGGCGGGAGTTCCCGTCGAATGGCGCATTAACGGCGAAGCGGCGACAGGGTGCGCGCAGATCATCACGGCTCCCTCGATCAGGGTCAACGAATTCATGAAGTCAGTGGGCGAAACTATCATTCGTTTCACGCCCCAGAAGGCCGGTCGCATCGCCTTCAATTGTTCGATGGGCATGGCGACGCCCAACTCGGCATTCACCGTGGTCGCCGCCGAATCACTAAACTAAATCACTCATATGAAAAAAACGTCATTCAAAATCGTTGGGATGCACTGCGCATCCTGCGTGGCTACGAACGAAGGTAGTTTAAAAGAGCTCCCCGGCGTGACGGCGGCTTCGGTTAATTTTGGCACCGAGACGGCAACGGTGGAGTTCGACGAAACGAAGATAAAAGAATCCACCTTGCACGAAGCCGTTGTGAAGAACGGATACAAAGTTCTTGCCGGAGAGGGCGCCGACCATGCTCATCATGAAATGGCGGCAGAGAACCTCTCGGCCACCAAGAGGCGGGCGTTTTGGGCGCTTGGATTGGCGCTCCCGGCCGTGCTTATTTCGATGATGAGTATCACGCTACCATTTGAGATTTTGGGGCAGAACCTTGCCCTTTGGCTCCAGGCGGCGCTGGGGGCGATCGTCATCCTTGGTTTCGGCTGGGAATTCCACCGTGGTTTCGCGAAGGAAGTACGCGCCGGTCGGGCCAGCATGGATACGCTCATTTCGCTTGGGACGCTCGCCGCGCTTGGTTACAGCGTGGTGGAGTTCGCGATCGGCGGCGACCGTTTCTATTTCGAAACCGGCGCCGTGATCGCCGCCCTCATACTTCTGGGGCGCTACTTCGAAGCGCGAAGCCGCGGCGAGGCCTCGGCGGCCATTGAGAAGCTCATGCAACTTGGCGCGAAGACCGCGCGCCTCATCGAGAACGGTTCGGAGCGGGAGATTTCCATTGAAGATGTTGTCGTTGGGAATGTTCTCCGCGTGCGCCCCGGCGAAAAGATACCCGTGGACGGCGTTGTGCTTCAGGGCTCATCGGTGGTGGACGAGTCGATGCTGACCGGCGAGAGCTTGCCGGTCGAGAAGCGCCTCGGCGACAACGTGTTCGGCGCGACGATGAACTCAGACGGAACGATCGAAATCAAGGCCACGGTCGTAGGCGAGGGGACGATGCTCGCGCAGATCGTGCGCCTTGTGGCGGACGCGCAAGTGGCCAAGGCGCCGATCCAGAAGCTGGCCGACCGCGTGGCTGGCATCTTCGTGCCCGTTGTTCTCGTTATCGCCGCTTTAACCGTGATAGTTTGGGGCATGGCCTTCGGCGACTGGACGGCCGGGTTCGTGAACGCCGTGGCGGTCCTCGTCATCGCTTGCCCCTGCGCCTTGGGGCTCGCCACGCCTACGGCGGTCATGGTGGGTACGGGTATCGGCGCGCGGCGGGGCATCATCATCAAAAATGGCGAGGCCCTGGAGCGAGCCAAGAAAATCGACGCCGTGGTCTTCGACAAAACCGGCACGCTTACGGCCGGACGTCCGGCCGTGGTTGATACGGCCCTGGCGGCTGGTACCGATAAGGAAACATTGTTTGCGACCGCCGCCTCGGTCGAGGAGTTGTCCGAGCATCCGCTGGCCCGGGCAATCGTTGAAGCCAACTTTTCCAAGAAGTTACCCGCCACCGATTTTCGAAATCTTGCCGGTCGGGGCGCGCGCGCCAAGGTTGGCGGAGAGATCGTCATCGTCGGCAGTCCGCGCCTCATGCGCGAAGAAAATGTTTCGCTCGGCGATCTTGAGTCCCGCGTTGTAGATTTCGAATCCGTGGGACGGACGGCGGTTGTCGTCTCTCGTGGTGGCAAGGCGCTCGGCATAATCGCCATTGCCGACACACTGAAGCCGGACGCCAAGGAGGCAGTTTCGGAGCTGAAGCGTCAGGGTGTGCATGTGGTGATGCTTACTGGCGACAACAAACTGACGGCCGAGGCCATCGCCAAAGAAGTGGGCATCGAAGAGGTTGTCGCTGAAGTTTTGCCGGCCGATAAGGCCGCCACTGTCGAGCGCTTCCGGGCGGCGGGCCAGCGCATTGCTTTTGTGGGCGACGGCGTGAACGACGCGCCGGCGCTCGTCGTGGCCGATCTCGGCATCGCGCTTGGCACGGGCACCGACATCGCCATTGAAGCGGGGAACATCGTCCTCGTTGCGGGAAGTCCGATGAAGGTCGTCGAAGCCATCACTCTCGCGCGAGGCGTCTTTCGCGCCATCGGCCAGAATCTTTTCTGGGCGTTCGCCTACAACGTGGCGGCCGTGCCGCTTGCGGCGCTGGGGCTTTTGAACCCGATGATCGCCGCCGGGGCGATGGCCTTTTCGAGCGTGAGCGTCATCGGTAATAGTTTGCGCCTTCGCCGTTTCGCTCCCAAAGAGACGCGCGCTACAATGGACATGCATCATCACCAGTAAATATGAGCAAGCAGACAGTTGCTGTTCTCGCGCTCCTCATCACGCTTTTCGGCGCGGCGTTAGCGCTAAAGTTCACCGGCGCGGCGGCGGTCCTGACCATCGCCGCCACCGGCGGCGCGTGGTTGCCGGTAGTCATCGCGGCGGCCGCGCTCGTTGATTCCGTGAATCCCTGCGCGTTCTCGGTTCTTATCATTACCATCGGGTTTCTGATGAGCCTGGGTCGGTCGCGGCGGGGGATACTGGCCGTCGGCGGCACCTACATCGCCGGGCTCTTCACGGTCTACACGCTGATAGGCCTCGGTATCCTTCAGGCCCTCACGCTTTTCGGCGTGCCGCACGGCGCCTCTCGGATC
>JBBUDB010000023.1:0-9562 GCA_038057515.1 Patescibacteria group bacterium
TCAACGGATAGGACACGGGATTGCGGATCCCGTAATCGAGGTTCGATTCCTCGTGGGCGCACCGCGTGGTTCCATGGCGACGAAGTTGCTCTGCGGTACTTTACGGGGCGCCGCTTCGCTAAGGTTTTGCAGTGCGTCATGCTATGCTGATTTTGGAATGGCATTCCCGAATAAATATTCTTTCCTTGGGCCATGAGGTCGACTATGGGTACTCTTGCCGTCGTCATTGTTATCGCGGCCCTCGTCGGGGTTGGTATTATTATTCAAAATCTTCGAGTTCCTATCGACCTCGCCCCCACCGCGCCGAACGAGAAACCATCGTCGGCAAACACGGCTCCCGGGGAACGATGGATCGTCCCGGCCTCGACCTTCGCGCCGAACACCTTCCGCGGACCCTCGGGCCCGCCCCACATCATCGGCCCGAAGAGCAACCCGCCGAATTACTAAAAACGAAATGACGGCAGTTTTTTGTTCACAAGAAGCGCACCTTTGTGATAATATTATGTAACATGAGGACAGAAAGGCCCCGCGCACTGCTTCTCCGTCAAAAGGGCAGGAGTTATAGCGAAATCTCAAAGTCCTTGAGTGTCCCCAAAAGCACGGTTGCAGATTGGCTTGGCAAGATACCCTGGTCGATAAACGTGAAAGAGCATCTAACCCAGGAAGCGCGAGAGCTTCAGCGTGTCCGCATACGCACTATGAATGCCGTCCGCGGGGAACGACTTGCTCGCCTTTATGCAGAAGCTGCCGAAGAGGCGAGGCGTGAATTTTCTGCGTTAAAACGTAGCCCGCTTTTTATTACCGGCATCAGTCTTTATTGGGGCGAGGGCGATAAAGCATCAAAGCATCTTGTGCGGCTAGGAAATACCGACCCCATCATGATGGGAATATTCGTAGATTTCTTGAAAATGACCTGCAACATACCGCAATCGAAAATACGAGCGTACATTTTGCTGTACCCTGACCTCGACCCAAAAAAATGCCTGTCCCTCTGGGTTCGCTCTTCTGGGCTGTCCCGCAAAAATTTCAACAAATCAATCATCATCCAAGGAAGACACAAAAGCCGCCGGGTGCCCTACGGCGTATGTTCGGTTACCGTAAATAGCTCGTATCTAAAGGTTAAAATAAATACCTGGTTGCAATTATTACCAAAATCTTTAAACTGAACTCCGTAGATTTTGAGGCGCGCGGGTATCGTATAACGGTATTATGACTCCTTGCCATGGAGTAGACAGGGGTTCGACTCCCCTTACCCGCTCACGAATTTTTCCCAAGAGTAGCCGCCCATTTCAAGGACGGCTTGCGATTGATGGAAAAATCCAGTGCCCCGCCATCGGCGGGACGTAAGAACGCCTCCCTTTACGAACGACCTCGAAAGACCTAGTATTGACGGGATGGGTCAGGAATGGCCCTTTTCGTAACTCAAGAGCCCCTTCCCTCGTTTCCTATGTTAGATGGCGAAAAAGTCATTATAGAAAGCGCCGTCCGGGGTGAGTCCTCGGCTTTTGGCCTGCTCTACGACCACTATCAACCGAAGATCTATCGGGTTATCGGGGTCAAAGTCGCTCGCCGTGAGGAAGCCGAGGATCTCACCCACCAGGTATTTTTATCCGCCTGGCAGAGCATCGGCAGTTATAAAGACGTCGGCTATCCCTTTTCGTCGTGGCTGTATCGAATCGCCCGCAATCAGGTGATCGACCACTACCGCACGAGAAAGGTTTCGGTCGGCCTGGACGAGGTTGATCCCAATCTCTTCGCGACCGAAAGCCATGAGTCCCTCGCGCACGAGCGTTTCGAACTCGACCGGGTGCTCGCCGCCATCCGCCGTCTCAAGCCAGAATATCAGGACGTCATCATGATGCGCTTCGTCGAAGATCTCCCCGTTCGGGACGTCGCTCTGGCCATCGATAAGAGCGAAGGAGCCGTAAAACTCATCCAGCACCGAGCCCTGAAGCAACTCAAAGATATTCTCGCGAGTGAACCCAACTAGTAATACTCATGGAACTCACCGAACTTCTCAAAAAAATCCGAACGCTCAAAGCCGACTCCGACTATGTTCGCTCCTCGCGGGCGGCGATTGTTGGCGAAGCGGGCTGGCAGACGGGAACGTTGCGCAAATCCTCTCCGTGGCAGGTGCTCGTTCACGGCCTCCAGTTCGGCAGCGCCGTTACCCTCGCCAGTATTTTCGTGGTGCTCGTGATTGGCGGTTTTTCAACATGGAAATTCCTTTCCCCCTTCCGGCTCGCCTCGCTTGATCCGGTCGGCCTCCGCGCCGAAGCGCAAGCGGTTGATATTCAGATCCAGCTCACGAACATCGACTATAGCGAACCGGCGGGGGGCGCGGCCACCACGCCCAAGATCGCCGCCGATGCCCACGCCGCTCGGGTCGCCGAGTTGGCAAAGAATCTTGGCGTCGATCCGCCGGCAGGTGGACCCACCTCCTCAAAGCCGGTCGTAACCATCGACGAAGCCCTTGATCGGCTCGCCGAATAATCAGCGTATCTTTGCCCGTTAATTATGATAATTCGTCGCTCCGGCGCCGCCTTTATTGCCCTGACCGTGCTCGCCACGGCGATCTTTTTGCCCCGTCCGGCATCCGCGGCCCAAGACCTCGACTGCATTTTTGGTCCGCGCCTTGATGCGATTGAAGCTGTCCGCGCGGACAGCTCGCTTGATTCGCTCTCTGCCATCCGCGCCGAACTCGGTCTCCGCAAAGAACTTCTTCGAAGCATCACGGGCTGCGGCGCGGCCGAGGTTAGATCGCTTAAAAATAAGTTCGAGACAACGAATATCCCCCAAGACGCCGCGACGCCCCGCAATCGGGTGATCGACCGACTCCGAGATGCCATCGCGCACTACGAAGCCCAAAGAGAAAAAATTGACGGCCTTGGCCTCGGGGACAGCCAGGAACTCGCCCGCGAACTCCGCGAGTGGCGCCGCCAGGTCTACACGCCGCTTGCCGAACAAACCCTGAACATTATTGTCTGGTCGAAAAACCAGGAACTCTTCGCCGCCGCGCGCAACCGCTTCGCCGATATCGAACGCACCGTCTCGCGCCTGAAACTCACCGAGAACGAAGATATCGCCCGGCTTTTTGCCGCGGCCCGGACAAATTTTGAAACGGCGGAGACGGCAAATATTTCCGTTCGGGACGACATCATCGAACGCACGCCGACCCAGGGTGGCCTGTCCGGCAAGGGCGACACGCTCTTGCCAATCAAGCAGTCCCTCGAAGCGCTCTCGGCGACCTACAAGAGCTTCTTTGATCTCTCGGAGGCGACGAAAGATATTTTACCCCGTTAGAAGTAAACCGCCCCGAGGCGGCTACCGCCGTGGCCTTGCCGGGGCGGACTTCTAACGGGGTAAACCCGCGCGCGCTCCGAAACAACGAGGGCGCTGACCTCTAACGGGGTAAACCCGCGCCCGCTCCGAAACAAAAACATCCGCCCGAGGCGGATGTTTTTGTTTGGAACGTATACGTTTCCGAGATGCTCACTCTCTGGCTTCTGCCAGTTGGCGAACTAGGCAACCGCCTCCTTGAGGAGCTTGCCGGCGCGGAACTTCGGCTTCACCGAAGCCGCGATCTGGATCTTTTCACCGGTCTTCGGGTTCCGGCCTTCGCGCGCGGCGCGCTTCTGCACCCGAAAGGTACCGAATCCGGTGATGGCGACGTCCTCGCCGCGGCCCATGGTCTTTACAATGCTGTCTAAGACCGCCTCGACGGCGCGCTGGGCGGCCGCTTTGGTCTCCATGCCGGTGGCCTTCATTACGGCCTCGACTAATCCATCTTTTGTCATTTGAATACAAAGGGAATAGTGACTAGGGAATAGTGACTAGGTTTAATTATCCTAAGCCCTACGCCCTATACCCCTATACCCCTAAAACTTGGTCTCGACCTTTGCTGTAACTCCCCTGAAGTGTAGCAAAACAAGGGGTTTTGGGGAAGCAACCCAGGAGAAACCACCCCAGAGGAGGTATTCTTGAGATGGGTTCTTACTCCCCTATCACGGTTTGCCGTAAGACATCCCACTCGCCGCGGCGCACGAGCTCAATGATCGTATCCATGTCCGCCGCATACTTGGAACCATCCAACCGCTTGAATCTTTTCGCGAGTTCGATTACCCCCTGGCCGTTCCGCTCAAGAATATAGGCGGCAATCATGCGTTCGTAAATCACCGCAATATTGGCGGCATCCGTGGCGCCAACCGTAGGGTTCAAAAAACCGATCTGGAACGCCGTGTCGATCTCCCGCAAGGATTCCGGCCAGTTTTCCCTGCTGGACAAAGCCAGCCCCAGCCCCAAATTGAAATGCGCCTTGGCGACGCCGGGGTTCAATTTCACGGCTTCGCGCATCAATTCCACGGCTTCAGCAAACTTTTCTTGCGCGGCCAGAGCGAAGGCGAGCAGATAATACGAATCCTGGCGCCGCGGCGAAATCTTCATCGCTTGCCGCAGATGCGCTTCTGATTTTTGGAAAAGCTCGGGTTGATCCTTGCCCCGTTCGTTGTAAACTTCGGCTAGGATCAAACGGTAGCGCGGCTCGTAATCAGGTTCCTTCGTCACCACCTCTTCCATGCTTGTGATCGCGCGCGTGGTCAAAGGATCGAATTCGGGATTGCGCAGATTGGGGCCGCGGTTCGCCAGTTGCAAAAACTGGAAGCGCAAACTCGGCTGCAAATAATTATAGGGTTCAAGGAATCTCGGCGAGGCCTTAACGATCACGCTGCCGATTTCCGTTTTAACCGCAACCGAGTAAATCGCCGCTTGTTTTAGGGGCACAAAAATATAAACGTACAAAAAATAAATAAGAACGAGGCTGGAAATCCCCGCCAGAAAACCAGGCAGGACGGTCGGCCCCTTTCTCGCCGAACCTGCCCCCCCTGCCTGGTCCGCCGATTTTTCCCGCAGGACGAAACCCAAACCGGCGATGAAATAAAGGTGGCTCAAGGGCGAGTCAAAAAGAAAAAGATTTTGCACAAAGTAAGCGGCGAAAACGGCTCCCGCCGCCGGAGAGAACCACGACGGCTCTTTTTTGTCCCCGTCCCGGACCCTGAACAATTCATAAAAAAGCGCCGCGAATAAGCCGAGGTAAATAACGAGTCCGACAACTCCCTGCGTTACGGCCACTTCCGCCAGCTTATTGTGGGCGCGGTCGAACCAGGATTCTTCGTAGGCCTCAAAATCGGGATTGTAATGCGCGTTATAGGCTACGTTATAATTTTCTATCCCCCAGCCCAAAAGCGGTTTGGCTTTAAGCGCCTCCCAGCTTACGTCCAAAGCGATGATCCTGGGTTTGATGGAATGATCATCGAGACTCAACCGCGCCAGCCGGTTAAATCCGGGAACTTTTTGCCAGGGGCCTGCTCCGCGCGTGAACCAAAAGCCCGTGAGGAAAACAAGAATCAACCCCAGAACGCCGGTCGTGAGCCGGCGATGGCGTTTGGATTTTAAGCTTAAGACAAAAAGCGCAAAAAACAAGCCGGCGGCAAGACCTAAAATCGCGCCACGCGTATTCGTCAAAAAAATCGTCAACACGATCAAGATGCCCGTTATCGGCGCGGCGCTTCGCCAAAAAGAAGACCGGGGGGCACGCGCGAAAACCGCGGCGACGGGAACCAAAAGCAGGATCAAATAGCTGGCAAGAAAAGCCGGATTATCGGCGAAGGAACCCGGCCGCCACGTGGTCGCAAGGGCAAAGGGGAATGATTCTATCCCCAGGTACTGAAGCCAGGCATAAAAAATAACTATAAAACCGACGCCCAGGGACAACTTGAAAAATTTGAGCCAGGCCTCGCGATCGAAAAACAGCAGAGAAAGCAAGAAAAAAATCGCGAGAAAAATAAAGAAAAACAATCCTTCGCCTCTTTCCATATTCCCCCAAAAAGCATGATAGCGATTAACGGCAAAAATCGTGTTCAGGCCGAAGGCGAGAAAAAATAAGCCGCTGATTTTGAAGAGGAAACTGCGCGGCAGAGCGAGACGCCCGTCCGGGCGGCCTCGGAGCGCGGCGGCAAGGTATCCGATAAGGGCCAAGCCGACGAAAATCTTCAAAGCAAACGATTTGCTCGCGGTATAAGGAAAAGGCAGAAAAGGGAACAGGATGAGAGGCGTAAAAGCGGCGGCGAAAAGAAAAAATCTGATCAGGCGGGGAAAATTCATATCTCTGGCTTAATCATACTCAAGTCCGGCTGAAATTCAACCGGCGCCAATTGAGCGGCAAAGAAAATCCCCCCGGCCAAGCCGGGGGGATTTCCGCTCGTTCAAGCTCTCAAGAACGACTTAGTTCGAGAGGAGCCACGGCGAGGAAACCGGCATTTCAGTCAGGTAGCCGCTCGTCCAGTCAGCCGTCGTTTCCGAATGGCTGAGCTTGGAGTTGTCGGACCAGATGAACGCCGGGTTGCCGTCGTCGCCTGCGGCCGCAATCGAAGCGAACGTCCCCACGGTCGGGATCGAAGTTTCGGCGACGTTTAGCTTCGTGGACAACTTCGCCCCTCCCACCGTTCCAGAAATATTACTGAAGGTGAGGAGAACGTCGTAGTCGGAGTAGCTGTTCGCCGCAATTTCTTCGGCCGTCGTGAAGTAGACCGTGACATAACCGGTGGCGCCGCCCACGATTGCCGCTTGGCCAGTCGAGGCGGTTGTTGCGCCGCTCACGGCAGTGGCCAGAGTCAAGGCCGTGGAAGCGCTCTGGGTGATGTCGTAAACCGTTACGGTCGAAGTCGTCGCCGCCGTCATTGTCGCGCCCGTGGGCTCAACTTTGATGGAGAAGCTCTTGAAGGAGATCGGGGTCGCACCCGCCGCAACGCGGAACCGGGCCGCCACAGGGTTCGTGTTGAGAACCAGGGAAGGCAAGGCTTGCACCGTTACGGTCGGTTTGCCGCGGTAGACAACCTTCTGATTGCCAAGTGCGCCAGCGATTGCGGTGTCGAGCGCCGTAGTGCCGGCCGCTTCGAAACCAGAATCCATGACGTTCGCGTAAACCGAAGCGCCGGCATCGGCGCCGTTCGCCGAGTTCAGGTCGATGGCGCTGATCGGAGCTTTGACGACAAGTGTCTTTTCTCCGTTTGCCGGAATCGTCCAGCCCAAACCTTCAATGGTCGCGACGCCGGCAAGATTACCGGAACCGTCAAGCGAGTAGCCGCCGGCGGAGCCGATCTGGGTCGTACCATCGTAGAGTTTGATCGTCGAAACCTCGTCGATCGCGGCGACCGAAGTGGCGGTCACGCTCGCCGAGGGAATCACGGAGATTTTCAACTTGTTCACGGTCATCGCTTCATTCGAAGCGGTGAACTTGAATTTGCTGAGAATCGTTTCTTGACCGGCAAGCACGATGCCGGCTTTCGTGTCGTTGTCAGCGGTCGCCGCCGCCACGGTCACGTCACCGGCGTTAAGCACGGTTACGGCAACGGTCGCGCCCGAGTTCGCGGTTACGCCGCCGGCGGTCACGGCGTTGGAGCTTGAATCCGTAGCCGAGACGTCGCTGGAGAGCGTCGCGATGTAGGCGAAGTAAGCCGCATCAACCGTCGCGGCGTTCGAAACATTGGCCTTCAGGGTCAGGACTTTGGTCTCGCCCTTGGGAACCGAGTAGTTCAGACTCGAGAAGACCGCTGTCGCCGGTAGAGCCGAACCGCTCAAGGACTTAATGTCCGAAACGATGGTCAAACCGTCGTAGAGCGCAACATTCAAGATATCGGCCACCAAGGTCGAAATCGTGCCCGTCGCATTCGACGTCGAAGCGCTCACCGTGATCGAATTGATCTTAACCGAATCGTTGCTGGCGCGGAAGCTGAAGCCGGCAAGCGGTACATTGAGCGAGCCCTTCACCACCGACTGCGAATTGGGTGAACCGGCCAAAGCCAGAGTTAAAGCCGGCGCGGCCGTGTCCATCACGTTACCCGCAATCTGGGAGTTCGGAACAATCGTGCTCGTCGCAACATTGGTGTTGTTGTCGAGGTTGCGAATGTCCGTTGCGTTGAAGGCGAGGAGCGAGACCAAGATGTCATCGCCGTCGTCGTTGTCCGAGTCAACGTCAACCGTAACTTTCATCCGCTTCGATTGGCCGGCATTGACGTTAATAACGTCAGTAACGGTCACCGCCGTGGAGGTGGTTACGTCGGTTGCGCTCGAAAGGAGGGCGTTTGAAGCCACGTCCCAAACCTTGAAATCGTTAAAGCCCTCGCCCGAGATAAGACCCGTGGTCGTAGCGTTGAAGCGGAGGTTCTTGATTTCAATGTTGTTCTGGGAAGCGATCGTGAAGTCAAAGACGAGCGCGTCTTGCGCGCGGAGCGCGACATCGCCCTTGATCGGACCGTTGAAGGTGATGGTCACATCACCGCCCGCGACCGTCAAAGTGTCGCTCTCCGAAGTCGTGTCGATAGCGGTAATGTCGGGCGTAACGGCGAAACCATAGGTTTTGCCGGTCGCCGAGACATCGGACTTGCTATCGACGTAGAAGACAATCGTGTCGGCCGCGCGCGTCGAACCGGAAACGTCGCCGTAAAGGATGAAGTTCCTGTTTTGGCCCTTCTCCAGAGAGAACGGGGTCGTAAAGTTCAGGGTGACCAGATCCTTGGCGCCGATCGCGGACGCGGTGGCAACAACACTGCCAGCCTGTTCCAAAACGAAGTTGGAAAGATTGGTGTTGGCAATCGAGCCGCCCTCGGTCAGGGAAACGCGATTAATCAAGATGTCTTCAGCCGAACCCGCCTGGAGTTGGAATTCAAGGAGGGGGGCTTTCTTTTGGCCGATCTTGGGATTGGCCGGGGCTGATTGATCATCAATCGTAACCGTGCCCACGGTCTGGCCGCCGATCGCCATCTCGTTGCCCGCAACACTGCCGGAAGGCGTTGGCGAACCGGTAGCGCCGGTAAGCATGAAGGCGTTCCTGTTGGCCGCAGTGGAGCTGGTTGCGATGTCGGCCACCAAACTCAAGGTCCGGATACCGGAAACCGAGAGCCCCAGGTTCACGAAGGAAACTTCGTGCGTGGTTGAGTTCAAGCTCTTACCGTTTGTAAGCCGGGTGCTACCTTCATAGAGGTAGATGCCGCCCGAAGGGAAGTCCCCCGCGGCGCCGATGCCCGTCCGCTTAAAGGCCAGAGAATCAACCGAACCGCTGCCGCCGACATTGAACTTCAGAAACACGACGCCGTTTGCTCCCTTGGGAACATTCGCGGACGCCGGGTTATCCAAAGCGAGACTCAACACGAGCCCCGATGACGGAGGTAACTGTCCCGGAGGCGTTACCACCACCGAGTTGACGTATGCCCTGGTTTTTGGACCGAAGTAACCAACCGCAGGCGTGATGTTCACGCTCGCCTGGAAACTCGCCAAAGCCGCCTTCGTCATCGAACCGAAGAAGCCGGTCGGTGCACTGATTTTCAAGAGGCCCTTGCCGATGAGGAATTGCTGGAGAGCCGAGACATCGTCGCCCTTCGAGCCCACGGTGAGGTCGCGGGTGAAGTTGTACGAAGTCGAGCCGCCGGTAGAACCACCGAGCTGGGCTTGCAGCTGCGTGATCTGCGCGAGCAGAGCCGCGATCTGCGCCTGAAGATCAGCTGTCGAC
>JBBUDB010000024.1:0-12921 GCA_038057515.1 Patescibacteria group bacterium
GGAGGATGTGCGTGGCGAAAGAAAGTCACATTGCCCTACTGGAGCGTTCGGTCGCCTCGTTCAACGAGTACCGGACAGACAATCCCGAAGAACAGATCGATCTCCGGGGAGCTATCTTCCACGACAATGACTTCCCCGATGTCGATCTTCACGGCGCCGACCTTAGCGGATCATCCTGGCGAGGCGTAAATCTCGCTGGCGCCAACCTGACAGACGTCCAAGCCGATTTAGCGGACTTCGAAGGAGCGATCCTCACCGGCGCTCATGTTTGGCGAGCGAAGTTTCTCAACGCGAACCTCGCTCACGCCGATATGCGCGACATCCTCGGCCTCGAGACCGCCGACCTAACCGGCACCGAGTACGCCCGTTGAGCCAACGCCAAATGCACATCACGATTGTGGCCACCCGCTAGTTTGGGTGGCCACCTCATTTTTACTTTCCAAATCTGACCGTTTTCTATAAGATTCAGATCATGACTTCCGACCGAGCTTCCCCCGTGAAACATAAAATCTCTGCGCTATTCGGAAAAAGCAAAGGCATCATAATGGGTGCGGTTCATTTCCCGCCGCTTTTGGGGTATCCGAATTTTCCCGGATTCCCTATCGCTCTTCGCAATGCGCTAGCGGATGTAAAAACAATGACTGACGGAGGGGTGGATGGCGTCATTTTTGAGAATAACTACGACCTCCCCCACCGCATTTTCGTGGAACCGCCCGTCATTGCCGCTATGACGCATTTGGGACATCACCTGAAAAATACGACGAAAAACCCCTGCGGCGAAGGTTGACGAGAGTAATTTCTATAAAGTAAGATGTGATAAGAAACTTAAATCCATCATAGGAGGGAGGTGATAACATGACGAAGTCAGCGCTCGCGCTGGCCCAAGAGCCCGAACGTGCCACGGAAGACACGGACTCGCAGAACGCACCGCGTCCGTTCGCCGTCCGCTTCGCGGAACGGGCGGAGCTCAGACTGGTCCCGAAGCCAGGCAGCTCCGAGGTCTTCGACGACCCCACCACCGTCGACTGGACGAGCCAGCAGAGTCCGGAAGATCCGCACACAGACCAGTAAAGAAAGGAGGGGGTTGACGCTCTGGCGCCAACCCCCTATTTCTTTATCTCCAAGTTTTGCTCTATAAAATTCGTGATTCTCCTGCCCCAAGCAGTTTTTTTAAATTCTTGTTTTTCGTTGTATAATTTTTTTAACTTTACTGCGTACTTCCTCGCTTTCTTAAAATCTTTCTTAATCACGCGATAAAAAACAACAAGATTTAGGTAACTCCCATAGTCAGCCCTGTTCTCGCGGAGGCCACGAAGGAGCCATTTCTCGGCATTGCGATAATCTCCAAGCGCCTCATACACAAGACCGATGTTTTGCGCATAGAGGCCAACTTTCTCTCCACTCCGCTTTTTCAGGTGATACGCCCGGAGGGCGTAGGGAATCGCTTTCCGGCTGCGCCGGTGCCACCACACTCGCCCGATACCCCAAGTAGCACGATGCGAATTTGGATTAGCTCGTAGAACCTGTCGGTACAAAGAAAGGGCTTTCGCCTCATATTTTCTTCGCGCGGCGGATCTTTTTTCTCGCATCGCTAGATGATCGTACAAGAGACCGAGTTTGCACAAACTATCTTCGTTAATCAAGCCCTGGTTTGCCTTAAGCAATTTCTCAAGATGCAAAACTCCCCAATGATATTTATAGTTATTCGCCGCCCTATCGAATATGATTTGAACCCTGTTGCGCATCTTCCTTCCCTACTTTACCATAGGGACAGTTCTCCACAATCTGCTTAAGCGAGGGAAAAATGAACGGAAAGATACTCGTCGTTACCGCATCAGACGAACCAAGCGTAAAGAAAGTCCTTGAATTTCTCCCCGGGGAACGGGTGATCCGAATCGATACTGATGCTCTGCTCCGCCGTTCGTTCTCTTTCCGAACCGAAGAGCGGACCTCGGGGTGGATGCTCGCCCTGGACGGCGAAACCGTTTACCAAGAAGAGATCGGATCGGTCTGGTACCGGCGACCCGCAAACCCGAAGGCATCGTCGGAGCTTTCCGCCGAACACCAGTCGTTTGTGGAAAACGAAGCGCAGAAGTTCCTGCGGTCACTGTGGTCGACGCTGCCGCGTGAGCAAATACTGTGGGTGAACCATCCATCGGTACTGCGAGAAATCGAGTTCAACAAGCCCTACCAAGCCCAAACGGCAGCGCGGGCAGGCCTCACGGTTCCGGAAACGCTCATCACGAACGACCCGAGGGCCGCAGAGCAGTTCCTCGAACGCTGGAACGGAGAAGTGGCACTGAAGACATTCGGCGGTCATCCGCTCAAAGACGAGGAGGGACGCCCGCAAAGTATTTTCACAAACCGCGTCTCGCGCGAGACCCTCCAGTTGTTCAAGCGGGAGATCGCTTACGCCCCGGTGATGCTTCAGCGATATATTCCGAAGCGAATCGAGCTCCGCGTCACCGCCGTCGGCGAACGACTCTTCGCCTGCGCGATCCATTCCCAAGACAGTGAACGGACCAAGGACGACTGGCGACGATACGACTTTGAGAGGGTAAAACACGAACCGTACCAACTACCCCCCGAAGTAGAGGCAATGCTGTTTCGTTTCCTTAGGGAGACAAACCTCGTCTTCGGAGCTATTGACATGATCGTGACTCCGGACGACGAGCATGTCTTCCTTGAAGTCAACCCGAGCGGTCAGTGGGGGTGGATCGAGCGGTTGACGGGGCTGCCGATCTCCGCGGCGATCGCAGAACTCCTGGCAAACCCGCTCCCTTCTCCTCAGTGACGGTAATCAACACGAAAAAGGGGCGTCCTCGTACGACGCCCCTTTCGCTTTTCTCCATATTACGCAAATCCCTAAGGCCGCACCTCCATCTTCCGCTCAAGGGTCTCAATGCGCCGCGCGTGTTCTTCGAGGATGGTGTGTTCGATGCGGTCAAGCTGTTCGTATACCGCGTGAAACCGGCTTTCCATATCGCCGCGGAGTTCCGTGACGTCCTGATCGATCTTCTCGAGCCGGCCAGGCGCCCGATCTCGCGGAACTTAAAGCCCTCCGAGCGGCAATCGGCAATTTCCCGATACTCGTGGGAAGTGGCGCAAACACCAAAAATATTGATGCGCTACTCCGTTATGCAAATGGGGTTATTGTGAGCACCTCCCTGAAGCGCGGTTCGAACCGAAAAGGAGAGCAGAATGTAAAAGCGTACGAACAACGCATTGATCCCCGCAAGGTTCGCGAATTTATCGCCGCCGTACGGAAGTCGGGACGCAAATAAAGAAGAAGGGGGGCAGAAGTGGCACCGGTTTCCTTCCTTGGATCATAGCACTGGATTTTCTAGAAGGATTAAGGAGCGCTTAGTCGGGTCTATTCGCATGACCGTTCCGAGCGGCAGAACTAATTGAGGGTCGGTGTGGCCGAAATCCACATTGCTTACAATGGGCAGATTTGCCTGTCCGAATTCGCCTCGAACTATTCTCACTATCACTTTATCCAGAGCGAGCTTTTCATCATCTGAGTAATCCCGGGCCCGGCCGAACAGTAATCCTCGGATTTTGTTAAAGACGCCCTGCGCACCATAGTTGCGCAGTTCATGTTCCACTTGGGCCAGGGGCGGTTTATTTTCCGAAGTTTCCAGGAAAAAAATCTTGCCTTCCCAATGTTCTGGTTTTGGCCAGAACGGCGTGGCTTTCATCATTTCCAAAACCTCCAGACAGCCACCGAACAATTCCCCCTCTGCTGGGGTTTTTCCCTGAAGCCATCGCCATCCGGAAACGGCCTTAAGCTCATTTGTTTTGCCCGTATTAGCGACATCGTTCCAATCTAAATATCCGTCACAATATTTGTCGTAGGGAGCGTAAGCTAGGTCTTTCGAGGCGCCAAAAAGCATGTTCTTCACGTGTTTCTCGAAATCCGGTGGCAAATTTTCCATCTGAGAAAATCCCGCCATGATCGATGGTCCGTAAAAAGTGACCAATCCCAGTTGGTTGCAAAATACGTGAAGCGTGGTGGTGTCCGAGTAGCCCATCAATATTTTCGGGTTGTCCAGAATGGCTTTTTTGTTTAGGAAGGGGAGTATGCGCACGGAGTCGTCCCCGCCGATTGAAGAGAAAATCGCTTTTACTTCCGAGTCGCTGAAGGCGTCATTAACATCCTTTGCTCTAAAATCGGGGTTTGCCCTTAGAAACTCGACATCTGCGCGCGTGCTCGGATATTCCTTTATCTTCAGGCCCCATTCCCTAAGCACTTTCAGACCATTCTGGTAAATATGCGGGAATCTAGTAGCCCCTCCCCAAGAGGGAGAAATCACAGCTACGGTGTCGCCCGCCTTCAATTTTTCTGGTCGTTGGTAGGTCATAAAAATAACTGATGCTATTACTCTATGCCAAAAAACATTCTTGGTAAACAGCGGGTTTGGCGCACCGCTTTTCAATCAGCTTCGCTTCGATATACATGTGGTGGGCGAACATTGTCTATGTTCACGCCGGGTTCAATCTAGCCGATATCGTTGTCTTTCTCAATTCCGGCAAGCAACTCTTACCATAAAAAACGAAGCCCGCCAGGTGTCAGTCAAGACCACAGGGCGGGCGGATGCGAAAACGAACGCTAGTTGACGATCAAGACCTCCCTCCTCCCCCGGAGCAGGGACTGGGTTGCCACCCAGTTGGTCGTGCCGGGGTCGGCGTCGGTGAACATGTTTCCGGCCGAGCGCTGGGACGCCTGCTCGGCGAGATTCACCTCGCGGACGGTGAACCTCTTTCCCGGAGCCGAGCCGGCCATGAGGTCGGCGGGGTCACAGGAGTGCATGAGCCCGAGCACATGCCCGAGCTCATGGGCAACGACCTCCGAGGCCCTCGCGTACTCCAGCTTCGGAAACGCGATGCGACCTCCGGTGATCCAGCCGCCGGAGTTCGAATTACGGTAGGTGCCGGCCCGTGCGTTCTTGAGGGCGTCGTTCTCGGGCTCGAACGTTGCCCGAAATACGACCGCGAACTCCGGAATCGTTCCGGTGATCTGGAACGACACCCCGAATGGGTCCGCCAGTCGAGTTGCGTCCTCGATGGCGCGGTCGAAGGCGGCACCGACCGCCCTGTCCCCCAGTAGCGTCGGGTCGAGCGAGAGGTAAACGACCGACCCTCTCGCAAGGCGGGAAAGCGGGTGGTTCTCCTCGGTCACTATGTCCTTGTACGCCAGACACCTGGCGTACTGGACGTCGGTGCCTGGTGGCAAGGACCAGAGACCGACATCCTGCGGCCCCGGAACAAGACGCACCTCGCGGGGGGCGATGTGTCCCGGAAACGAGATGGCCGCGACCTGACCGGCAAGTCCAACGAGATGGATCTCACCGGACGAGTCGGGGACGACCTCTCGGAGGCGTCCGGCGACCACGATGGTCGGATTTGGAAAGATCCGACCGTCGCCACCCCCATGAACGGTGAGAATGGTATCGCCATCCACGACTGGCATGGCGAGAGGATTCTCGCTGACTCTTTTCGGCCTTTTGTCGCAAGCGACTGTTGCGACGGCCGCGCTCGACAAGAGAAAGCGGCGTCTTTTCACTGCGAACTCCTTTCTCCGGGCTTTGCAGTCCGGAAACCAGCTTCATTTTTCGTATTTACGGAGGGCTGATGGCTATTATACCACCAAATAATAAGAAAATCAAGGTCTTCGTTTACGTCTTTCCCAGCCCTTCGAACAGCTACCGCAGGAAGGGATTTTCCATGCCAAAAACAATGCGCGGCGTCTGATTGTTAATCACATCTTCAGGAAGATTGTATTTCTCGGCGTACAATGTTCCCACGGCGCAAAAACGGGCGTCCGCCCAGCTGAATCCTAGTGCTTTCGCGACGGCCTGTACGGCGTCCTCTCCGGCTCCTTCAATCTCAACAAGGGGCTCGAGAAACGGCCAACCGTCGATCACAATTTCGACACCGTGCAAACGCCAGAGCTCACGGGTCGTTTCTTGATACGCCTTCTCTTCGGCGCCGAGCGTTGCAAGCAGCTTTCTCCCGGTTTCAAAATCGTCAATACGCAGGCATAACTCTTTCTGATCTTCGATCTTATTCCCATCTACGATCTTTAAACTCATCGTGATCTTATCGCCTTCGTCGCGGACACGGAGCCAGCCGCCGGGAATCTCGTGGCCCTTGGGAAGATTGAACACCACCCGTTTCTGCAAAAACTCTGGCCGCACCAACTCCGCTCCCGAGGTACGCAAGCGCCCGCGAACGTCGTCTTTATCTATGCCCGTAAACGTCGCCTCGTACTCTACGCCGATCTCTGCCGGGTTCTTGGGGTTTTCTGTCATAAGTATTTCGTTTTTTTACACCCCCCATTGGTTGGCGGTGAGGATGATGACGAAGAAGACAAGGAAGATGGTCGCGTTCGTGAGCACCAGGCGGCGGGTGAGATTATTGGCCGCCCAGCCGGCGAAAAGATCCAAGAAGACCGCCGTCGCGAGAAAGAGGAGGGCCGTGCGCGAGAAGGCGTTCATCGGCACGAGGATGAGCGCCCAGGAAATTTGCCAAAGGATGAAGCCGCCGAGCGACGCGGCGACGCGACCCTCCTTTGCTCCCCCTTCGCGTGAAACTTCGGGGGGCAAGCCGACGGACGAGCCAGCCGGTGCCGCCACTATTGGTTCGGATGGCGCTTCCGCAGGCGCTTCGACGCCAGGAACAGATTCGCTCATCACAGACGATTCGTCCTGACTTGTCATGGGCAAAGTCGAATGGCTCACCACGGGCATCGCATAGGGCAAAAATTCGCTAATGAGAATCCAGGCCAGGACGCCGAAGGCGAGCGCTCCCCAAGCCGAAGATAAGCGCGAGGCGTTCGGCGCGCCGAAGAAAAGAATGAGCGCCGCGGCGAAGAGCATGAGAAGCACGAGCGTTTGGTAGGCCGCGCGGCGGTCGATGAAGACAAGGTCTTTAATGCCGAGGATGAGAAAGAAAATAGCGACGACGAAAACCGTTTGGGGGAGGCCGAAACCGATCGCAACTGCGAACGCGAGCGCAAGAATGAGCGGCCAAAGAAGCGAGAGCGGCTGGAAGATGGGAATGAAATAAAAACCGATTGTGACCGCGACGAACATCCAGGACGGGAAGACGACCCACGACGCCGCGATGGCGAGCGCCTTAAGGAGCACTACCCACGGAAAGTGGCGAAAAACCGAATGGATGCGAAGCACGGGGAAAGTATAACTGGAAAAAATCCCAAGCACCAAATCTCAAAGGGGCAGAATATCAGGAAAACAGAAAGTCAGAGGGGCGAGGAATCAACGATTCCCCACATTTTTGTGCTCCGCTTCGAATCGAGATGTAAAATCACGAAGCTCCTCTTCTGTCATGAGAGCCACGCCAAGCCCATTGGCAACCTTGCGGATTTTATCCTCTGCCGCCGGCTGGTCTTCGACGCCCGCAACCATAATCTCGAACTCAGCGTGATAACCCCAGTTGTTGCTATGCTTTACGGCGATCTCCACATCGTGATACAAAAAATTCTCGCGCTTTTGAAATGACCGTATCGGCTCTCCGAAACCAAGAGTTTTAAACATGTTGACGGCTTTCGCCGCGTCTCCTCTGGCGATCGGCATCTCGATCTCGGGAAAACCGCTACCATGGCCGATCCTCGCTAACTTCAAAACGATCTTAGCCGTTTTATGCGAAACATTATCCACCACCTTCAAGAGCTTATCGGGAAGAGCAAAAAAGTAAACATCTTTATCATCCTCCCCGAGAGACTGGGCATGCTCCGCCAAAAAACGCCGCAACCGTTCTGCGGTTGCGGCGTCGAAACGCGCGCGGAACTCTATCTCGATCGTGGCCTGCGCCATTTTTCTTTCTAACTCAGCGTGAGCGCGTTCGCTTTAAAGTTCACTTTCACCTTGCCGCCGTCCTTCAGCTCGCCGCGGATAATCTTATCGGCCAGGGCGTCGAGGATGACCTTCTGCATGAGCCGCTTCAGGGGACGGGCGCCGAACTCGGCATCAAAGCCCTCCTTGGCAATGTGCTTCCGGGCCTCCGGGGCGATGGCGATCGTAATGCGGTGTTCGGCCAAACGCTTCTCGATGAGTTCGACCTGGAGGTCGACTATTCTTTGGATCTCCTCGGCCCCCAGCGGGTTGAAGACGATTATCTCGTCGACGCGGTTCAAAAACTCCGGCCGGAAACTGCCCTTCAGGGATTCGAGCACCTTGGTCTTGTACTCGGTGGCTTCACCGCCGCCTTTTTCGTCTCCCATGCGGAACCCGAAAGATTCGGTGGTTGCTTTGATGTACTGACTGCCGATGTTCGAGGTCATGATGATGATGGTGTTCTTGAAATTCACCACCTTCCCCTTCCCGTCGGTGAGGCGCCCGTTGTCCAATATCTGGAGAAGCAAGTTGAAGACCTCGGGGTGGGCTTTTTCGATCTCGTCGAAGAGAATGACGCTGTAGGGCCGGTGGCGGACGGTCTCGGTGATCTGGCCGCCCTCTTCGTGGCCCACATATCCCGGCGGAGAACCGATAAGGCGCGCGGTGGCGTGCCGCTCCATGTACTCGGACATATCGACTCTCACCAGGGCCTTCTCGGCGTTGAACATGAACTCGGCCAGGGCCCGGGCGAGCTCTGTCTTCCCGACGCCCGTCGGCCCGAGAAACATGAAGGAGCCAAGCGGTCGGTGCGGATCGGAAAGTCCGGCCCGGGCGCGCCGGAGAGCGGCGGCGACGGCCCTCACGGCTTCGTCTTGGCCGACCACGCGCTCGTGAAGCGCTTCTTCTATCTTCAAGAACTTCTCGCCTTCGGATTCGAGCATGCGTTGCATCGGGATCCCCGTCCAGGTGGCGACGACCGCGGCCACGTCTTCGGCGTCCACGGACTCCTTGAGGAAGGCGGCTTCTTCTTTTTTATTTTTCGCCCCGGCGCCTCCGCTTTTGACGGAAAAGTGCTTGCGTTCGAAGGCCTCAAAATCTTTTTGCGCCTGCGGCAGTTCGCCGTAGGTTATCTCGGCCACGCGCAGAAGGTTGCCGTCGCGCTCGGCCACTTCCATTTCGCGCTTCAAGACGTCGATCTTCTGCCGAAGCTCGTGAAGAGTTTCGAACTTCATCTTCTCCGTGCGCCAGCGCGAGGAGAGCTCGTCGTTCTCTTCTTTGAGTTTTTTGAGGGCCGCGGCGATCTCTTTGGTGCGGGCGGTAGATTTGGCCTTCGATTCCTTGGCGAGCGACTGCCGCTCGACCTCGAGACGGGTGATCTCCTTCCGCAGGCGATTGATCTCTTTGGGCAAGGACTCGCTTTCGAGCCGGCGCGCCGCCGAGGCCTCGTCGATGAGGTCCACCGCTTTGTCGGGCAGGAAGCGATCGGTGATGTAGCGCGAGGAAAGATTCACGGCCGCAATAATAGCTTCGTCGGAGATGCGCAGGCCGTGATGAATTTCGTACTTTTCCTTGAGACCGCGCAAGATGGCGATGGAGTCCTCGATCGAGGGCTCTTCGACCATGATGGGCTGGAATCGGCGCTCGAGGGCCGGGTCCTTTTCGATATAGCGCTGGTATTCGCGGATGGTCGTCGCGCCGATGGCGTGAAGTTCTCCGCGGGCCAGGGCCGGTTTCAAGAGATTTGAGGCATCCACGGCGCCCTCGGCCGCGCCGGCGCCCACGATGGTGTGGATCTCGTCGATGAAAAGAATGAGGTTTCCCGAGGCGTTCTTGATCTCTTTCACAAAGGCCTTCAAGCGGTCCTCGAACTCGCCGCGGAACTTCGTGCCCGCGATAAGCGCGCCGAGGTCGAGCATCAAGACCTGCTTGCCCTTCAAGGGTTCGGGCACGTCACCGGAAATAATTTTCTGGGCGAGGCCTTCGACGATGGCTGTTTTGCCCACGCCAGACTCGCCGATCAGGACCGGGTTGTTTTTGGTGCGGCGCGAGAGAATTTGAATGACGCGGCGAAGCTCGTCGTCACGGCCAATGACCGGATCAAGCGCGCCCGCCTTCGCCTTGTCGGTCATGTTGATGGCGTATTTTTCGAGCACCTGGAACTTCGTTTCCGGCGTTTCGTCGGTGATGCGCACCGAGCCGCGCAACTGGGCCAAAATGCGCACCGCCGTTTCGCGACGCACGTTGAATTGCTGAAGAAGCGATTGCGCCAAGGACGGCACCTCGAGAATGGCAAGCAGGAGGTGTTCGCACGAGATGAACTCGTCCTTTTGCTGGGCGGCGATTTTGCCGGCCTGATCGAGGATCTTCATGAGCTCCTGGGAGAGGTAGAGCTGGCCGACCGAGGCCTCGCTTACTATCTTCGGCAGACGCTCGATCTGGATTTCAAGTTCGTCGTGAAATTTTTCGAGCGAGACGCCGCTCCGCAAAAGAACCGGCTGGACCAGGGATTGCTGATCTTCGATAAGAGCCGCGAGAAGATGAAGGGCGCGAAGCTCGCCTTGGCTCTTGGCCGCCGCGAGCTCTTGGGCGTTTTGGAGCGACTCCTGCGCTTTAATGGTGAATCGGTTGAAGTTGGCCATGTGATAATGATAAATGACGTGATTGTGAGTGTAGCGTGACGGAGAAAAGTTAGCAAGAGCAGGACGCATCTGCTAATCGGCCCGCCCCGAACATCCTTGTCTTTAGTATATCACGGGTGAAGCGTGGCCGATCTTCCCTTCCGGGGGTGTCTCCCGCGCCAAAAAACGACTGGCCCCGGAGCGGTTTTCCGGGGCCGGGATGGCGGTTTCGCTTCAGTGATCGGAACAGAGACAAGCCGCGAAGCCGCAGTGCGTACAGGCGCGTACATTTCCCACGTTGATGACCTCGTGGCCGCACATCTCGCAAAGGAACTTCCTGCCGCAAGGCCATCTGGTCGAAAAATCACGACCAGGGACATGCGTGGCGGGAACCGGCGGGAAAGCTGGTCCTTCACTATTGTACATGTGCCCTCCGCAAGAGAGGGGGAACTCTCCCCTTATTTTACCACGACTGCGCCTTGATAACGGCGAGAGCCATATCAATATGGCGGGCGGATGTCGGCTGACCGATGCTGAACCGAACGCTTTCGCGCGCGCGCGCCTTATCGCCGCCCAGGGCAAGAAGCGTGGCCGAAGGCGCAGCCCTGCGGCTCGCGCAAGCCGAGCCGGAAGAAACAGCGAGTCCCAAAAGGTCAAAGCGCGTCGTGAGTTCCTCGGCCAGATGCCCCGGAAAACGAATGTTCAGTATATTAGGAAGCGCGCTTTTAGAATTCGGGCCCGGACCGTTCACGGTGGCCTTGGGCGCGATCCGGCGGATACCGGCGAGGAGTCGGAGCGAAAGAGAACGAAGGCGCTTCGCCTCGCGCTCGCGTACTACTTCGGCGCGGCGCACCGCTTCGGCGAACCCGACGATGGCGGCTACGTTCTCGGTGCCCGAGCGCCAACCGAACTCCTGACCACCGCCCGTTACGATAGGGTCCGGGGCATGGCCGCCCCCTAAGCCGTTACCACACAGCGCCCCGATTCCCTTCGGCCCATAGATCTTGTGCGCGGAGAGCGTGAGGAGGTCGACGCCCAATTCAGCCGGACGGCACGATAAAAACTGAAGCGCCTGCACGGCATCCGTATGAATGAGCGGAAAAATAGAGGATGAGAGAAGGGTGATGAGAGATGATTTTTTCCGAGGCGAGCGGGCCTGCATCTCTAATTTCTCATTTCTCATTTCTTTTATCGCTCGGATAACGGCGGCAATCTCTCGCACCGGCTGGATAGCGCCGATTTCGTTGTTCGCGAACATTATCGAAACGATGGCCGTATCCTGGTCGACGGCCTTGGCGACGCGCGCCGGATCGACGCGACCCACGCCGTTAACAGGAATCACTACGAGTTCGGCGCTCTCCTTCGCTTCCACTAAAGACGGATTCGCCCCCGACTGGAAAGCTGCGGAGGACAGGCCGGATTCCGCCAAAAAGCGCGCCGTCGCCGCCACGGATTCGTGCTCAATGGCCGAGATGATTATCTTCGGTCGGCGAGCCGGATAGGCCCGGCGGAAGGCCGCGAGCGCGCCGCGCAGGGCGAGATTGTTGGCCTCGGTGGCCGAGCCGGTAAAGATAACTTCGCGAAAATCAACGCCCAGGGACTCCGCGAGCGTCTCGCGGGCGGCGTCTACGGCGCCCATCGCCTCCTGACCGAACGAGTGGAGCGAACCGGGGTTGCCGAACGCTCTTGAAAAATACGGCTGCATGGCGCGGAACACTTCCGGGGAAATGGGCGTCGTTGAGGCGTAGTCGAGGTAGATGCGGGGCATGGCGAGAGAACTAGAGAATAGAGATTAGTACCGGTAGGGAACAGGGGCTCATACCATAATAGAGAATACCGAAAAACCGCTACCCCGACTATTCTCTGGGCGACTAGAGGTCCTAGAACAACGTGGCGTTCGCGGCGGCGATGCGACGGCCGAGGTTGACCTTCGTAACCTCGCCGGCATTCTGGCGGTCGGGCACGAAGAGATAGCCGCGCTCGCGATAGAGGTCAAAAAGTTTTTTCGTGAGTTCGACGTCCTTGAGGCAGTAGGTTTTGAGCTCGTCCATCTTGCCCTCGGCATAGAGGGCGATGGCTTCCGAACCGTGGCCGGTTTTCCCAAAACCGAGGTTCGCTTCCGCGAGCTTGTTTAAGCTCACGCGAATACCCGAGGCCATTTCTATTTCTTCGAGAAGGTCAATTCGTTCTTTGTGCCACAAGTTAAGACGAGAACTCTCTCCCAATCTCTGGAAGTAGTGATTCAAGACCGGAACGTCGTAGCGATTCGAAGAGAATCCCACCACGAGCCGCGCGCGGTGGAAAAGCTGGGCGAGCGCTGGCATTTCGTTTTCCTCAAAACAGGAGTATCTATCGTTCTCGTACGAGTACACGCCGACGACGGAGATCTTCAGGGCGCCGAAGTTGTCCCAGCCCACCTCGGGCGAGGTGAAAAAGTTCTGGGT
>JBBUDB010000025.1:0-5240 GCA_038057515.1 Patescibacteria group bacterium
CAGTCAGTAAAATTTTTATAAACGTAAAGAGAACATTTATTTCCGCATGTCAAAACAAGCCAAAGCGAAAAAGGCCAAAAAGGCCGGAGCAAAACCCAAAGCCAAAAAACCGCTCCGGAAAAAGCTCGCGAAACAGGCGTCGAAGAAAGCCGTTTCGAAATCCAAGACGGCCAAGGCCAAGGCGGAAAAGGAAGGGAAGAACAAACTTGACCAGAACGCTCTTCAGGAGCTCATTGGTCGCGGTCGGCCGCGCGGATTTGTGACCGACAACGAGATCCTTTACTACTTTCCGGTTATCGAGCAAGACATTACTTTTCTCGAGAAGATCTACGACGAGCTCGAGAAGGCGAACATCAAGATCATCGAAACCGGCGGCCTGATCCAGATTTCGAAATCGGAAGAACCGAGCGAGGCGGAGATCGAGCGCTCGCTCGACTACGAACGCGGCACTCCCGACGCCGTGCAGATGTATTTGAAGGAGATCGGCAAGACGGCGCTCCTCACCAAGCAGGAAGAGCGCGACCTCGCCAAACGCCTCGAGGGCGGCGACGAGGAGGCCCGGAAGCGGCTGATGAAAGCCAACCTCCGGCTCGTGGTCTCGATCGCCAAGCGATACGCGAATCGCACGCCAAACCTCTCCATTCTCGACCTCATCCAAGAGGGGAACATCGGTCTCTCGCGCGCCGTCGAGAAGTTCGATTATAAAAAAGGATTCAAGTTCTCGACCTACGCCACCTGGTGGATACGCCAAGCCATCACCCGCGCCTTGGCCGACCAGTCGCGCACCATCCGCATTCCCGTGCACATGGTCGAGACCATTTCGAAATACGCGCAAGTCCGCCGCCAGATGATCCAGGAGCTCGGCCGCGACCCGCTCCCCGAGGAGATCGCCGCCGAGATGAGCGTGGATGTCGACAAAATCCACCACATCCAAAAGATCTCGCAGGAGGTGCTCTCGATCGAAGCGCCGGTCGGCGACGAGGAAGATTCCACCCTCTCGGACTTCATCCCCGACGACAAGAGCGTCACGCCCTCCCAGCTCGCTTCCCGCGCGCTCCTTAAGGACCTCATCCGCGAGATTATGGTTGATCTTTCCGAACGCGAGCGGAAGATACTCACCATGCGTTTCGGCCTCGAAGACGGCGTCTCGCACACCCTTGAAGAGGTGGGCAAGGTTTCGGGCGTGACCCGCGAGCGCATCCGGCAGATTGAAGCGAAGGCGCTCGAAAAAATTCGCGACCATTCGAAAGCCAAGGCGCTTGAGGGATTCGGGGAGGTGTAGGGGTAAGTAGTTTTTAGTCCGGGAAAACCAGTTGGTTTTAATGGGGATTGGTAAGCAACGAAGAGTTGAGTTAGAGTATGGGAATGGGTTCTGCCCCAAAAAATCTTAATGAGCTTGTTGCCAGCGCAGTTGCCTATTATTGGAAAACTCGCGAGAAACAAGCCGTTTCAGGATCGAAGGATCAAGGTGCCCGATCTGCGGTAACTGGCGGGGCTCACATGGATGGTTTTATAGAGTTGACGACCTACCTTTTACTCGGCGCTGGTGTTAAAAAAGAGAATATCTTTTATCACAGACAGGTCGAGCTTCCTGGATTTTTTCGACCCACAAAAGAGTGGGACTTACTCGTGATAAAGGATGGTCAGCTTGTGATTGCGATTGAAACGAAGTCTCAAGTCGGCCCATCATTTGGTAATAATTTTAATAATCGGACCGAAGAAGCGATGGGGAGCGCATTAGATTTGTGGACCGCATACCGAGAGGGGGCTTACAACAAGACGATTAAGCCTTGGTTAGGATATTTCTTTCTTCTCGAGGATTGTCCAGGATCGCGAAGTCCCGTGGCGGTGAAAGAGCCACATTTTAAGGTGTTCCCTGAGTTTCGAGATGCGTCATATGCAAAAAGGTACGAGATTTTTTGTCGTCGATTAGTGCGGGAGAATCATTATAACGCTGCTGCATTTTTGTTATCAGATCGACAGAGCGGGCTTGGTGGTGAGTATGCAGAGCCAGCGTCAGATTTAGCAGTCGAGGTTTTTGCGAGGTCTATTATTGGGCAAGCATCGGCATTTGGTGCTGAAGGATAATGATAAAATCTCAGAAAACAACCCACCATCTTGTCCAGGGAGATGCCCGTAGCATGCCGCATATTGAGAGTGGGTCGGTGCACCTTGTCGTCACATCGCCACCGTATTGGAATCTTAAGCGTTACAACGAGCACGAAGGCCAGATGGGTCACATCCAGGATTACGAAGAATTTCTTTCTGAGTTAAAGAAGTTTCTCGAAGAAAGTTATCGGGTTTTGGTTCCGGGTGGCCGCCTTGTCTGCGTTGTCGGGGACGTTTGTTTGTCTCGTAAGCAGTATGGTCGCCATGTGGTTTTTCCGTTGCATTCGGATATAGCTGTGATCTCTAGAAAAATTGGCTTTGATAATCTTAATCCTATTATTTGGCATAAGATTAGTAACGCTAAGTACGAAGTTGATCGCGGAGGCGGGTTTCTTGGGAAACCCTATGAGCCAAATGCCATCATTAAGAATGATATCGAGTTTATTCTCATGCAACGAAAGCCTGGCGGCTACCGAAAGCCGACCGAAGCGCAGCGTGAGGCGAGTATGATTTCCAAAGAGGAGTACGGACAATGGTTCCGCCAGTTTTGGAACATAACAGGAGCTTCGACGAAGAATCATCATCCCGCACCGTACCCCCTTGATCTTGCATACCGACTTGTGCGAATGTTTTCGTTCGTTGACGACACTGTTTTAGATCCGTTTTCTGGCGCGGGAACAACCATGCTCGCAGCAATGAAATCTGGGCGCAACAGCATTGGGGTGGAAATTGATCCTCAATATTGCGAGCTCGCGCTGAATCGGATAAAAAAAGAGGCACTAGATATTCTTCCCAACGTTGATCTGAGGTTTTCTCGTTATGATGTAGATAAAAATCGCTTTGACCAGATTGCCATCAGCGATATTGGAAGAGAGAGCGTAGCACTATGACCGCCGCCGAAGTACGAACTGCATATCTTGAATTTTTTCGTGAGCGCGGCCACGTTGTCATTCCGTCGGCTTCTTTGCTACCAGAAGGAGATGCGACGACGCTTTTTACTGGTTCGGGCATGCAGCCGCTCATTAAATATCTCCTGGGCGAGCCGCACCCTTCGGGCAAGCTTCTTGTGAATTCGCAAAAGTGTTTTCGGGCCGAGGACATCGACGAAGTAGGCGATAATCGCCACACAGTTTTTTTCGAGATGCTCGGCAACTGGTCTCTGGGCGACTACTTCAAAGCCGAGCAATTGCCGTGGTTTTTTGAGTTTTTAACCGATGTCGTGGGCCTCGATCCGAAGCGACTCTATGTTTCGGTATTTTCCGGCGCACCCGAGTATGGCATTCCCCAGGACGACGAATCGGTCGCGATCTGGCAGAAAATTTTTAGCGCGAAAGGCATTGAAGCAAAAGCTGTTATCTTCGGCGCTCCGGAGCGTGGCGGCGAGCTTGGCATGCAAGGCGGGCGCATTTTTTACTACAGCGCCAAGAAAAACTGGTGGAGCCGGTCCGGCCCGCCGGAGAAGATGCCGGCGCGCGAACCGGGGGGTCCGGATAGTGAGGTATTTTACGAGTTTGTGAATATCGAACACGACCAGAAATTCGGGGCACACTGCCACCCGAACTGCGACTGCGGTCGCTTCATGGAGATTGGCAACTCGGTTTTTATGGAATACAAAAAGACAGAGGACGGCAAGTTCGAAAAACTCGTCCAGCAGAACGTGGATTTCGGCGGGGGACTCGAGCGTATCGCGGCGGCGTCACAGGACGACCCAGATATGTTCAATATAGACATTCTAAAGCCACTCATCACGGCTATCCGGGCCTCGGCAGCCAAATCGAATGTTCGTTCGGAGCGCATTATCGCTGATCATGTGCGAGCGAGCATTTTCCTTATTGCCGACGGCGTTTTGCCGTCGAACAAAGACCGCGGCTATCTTCTGCGTCGCCTTATTCGCCGCGCGGTGATGCACAGCCACCACCTCATCGGTTTGCCCGATGGATTTTTGACGAAGACTATCGATACGCTTATTGATTCCTATGCGGGTGCATACCCGGAGCTTTCCGATCGTCGCGTACATATCAATGAAGTGTTCGCGAAGGAACAGCTAGCTTTCGAAAAGACATACAGCGGCGGCATTAAGGAGTTCGAGAAGGCGGCCGCGAAGGGCGAGCGCATCTCTGGCGAAGATGCCTTCGTGCTTCTTTCGACCTATGGTTTCCCCCTGGAGCTCACTGAAGAGCTAGCCACCGGTCGGAGCAAGACAGTGGACCGCGAAGCGTTCAAAGTGAAGATGGATGAACACCGTGCGCTCTCGCGGGCTGGCGCAGAGAAAAAATTCGGCGGGCACGGGCTCTTGCTCGACACCGGCGAGCTCAAAGCCAAGGACGAGGCGGAGCTCAAGAAGGTGACGCGGCTTCATACTGCCACCCACATGCTCCAGCAGGCGCTTCGCGAGGTGCTGGGGCCGGAAGTGAAACAAGCCGGTTCGGATATCACCACAGAGCGGACGCGCTTCGACTTTGATTTTTCGCGCAAGCTCACGCCCGAAGAGATAAAAACCGTCGAGGATAAGGTGAATGCAAAAATTGCCGAAGATCTGCCGATGCAAAAACTCGTTCTCCCGAAAGCCGAAGCCGAAAAAACGGGCGCACTCTACTTCTTCTCCGCCAAAGGCGGATCCGCCTCTGGCGGAAAGGATAAATATCCCAATATAGTCAACGTGTATTTTATCGGTAAGGACATTAATTCTGCCTGGAGCAAAGAATTTTGCGGCGGGCCTCATGTTGGACATACTAAAGAGGTTGGTGCATTCAAAATAATTAAGGAAGAAGCCGTTGCGGCGGGCGTGCGGCGCATCAGGGGGGTAGTGGAGCCGTAGAGCGGGAAAATTATCGTGCCTACCGGCGGGCAACGCCGATTAATTGACGCCCCAATAGGGAAGAGTATGGTGGGGCCAGGCCCTTGATTTTAGTTTCTAGCACTATCCGCGTGAGCGCGGAGAAAGGACGCTATGAGCACGATATGGGCGCGCGAAAAACTCGCGAGCGCCATCGTGGTGCTCGCGTTCCTTGTTGGGGGGTGCGGCGGTTATTCGCCGACGGCAGTAACCCCCGTTCCGTCTCCAACGCCGCCGACGTTTACCGCCTCGACAAAACCGGGCACATACTTCATCGGCGCCGGTGACGTGGGCG
>JBBUDB010000026.1:0-6620 GCA_038057515.1 Patescibacteria group bacterium
GTTATTTATGAAAAACTCAAAACAGGTGCCAATACAAAGCCCGCCGCCGATGCCGGTCGCAGCTATTTCTACATCGACTGCACCCATAACTTCCACCTCCACCGCGCCTACCCAAGCAACCAGCACTTCAGAAACCAAAATCTACCGTAACGAGCAGTGGGGATTTGAATTTCAGTATCCAATCAATTTGATTGTTCGAGAAAATACTTTTGGCGGCTATTACAGCAAGTTTAACGTTGAAATTGTTGCTAAACAAGGAAAATATCTAGACACAGTTCTTTTGGTGAACGTAGTTTTGCCTGAATTTGCTGATCGCACATTTCTTAGTATGAGCGCAACTACTTCTACTGTAATCATTGCCGGAATATCAGGAATTAAATACGAGTACGAATTTGAGGGCTTGCCCGAAGTTGCTATTGTTCTGCCATTTGAACAGTATAAAGTTATTTTGGGGAGAGAAGGTTCGACTATGCAGCATGAATACGATAATTATGTTAACCAAATCTTCACCTCGTTTAAATTCTTGAAGTGAAACCCGATAGTGATACGGCAACTATTAACCTCGGCTCGAACGGCGTCGTCCCTGTCGCCATCTTCGGCTCGGCGACATTTGATGTCCCGTTTGGAACGTGGAATCTTAGTTTCTGATATGCTGCAACGTAAGGTGAACCTCTCTATTTCTACAAACCGAGATGGCTCTCCGACACCGAGCTTGAGTATCGCTTGCCATCCGGCGCGACGACGACATACGCTATTCCATAGTGAGCTACGATAACGGCAACAACCGGAGAAGCGGCGGCAGGACTATCGGACTTCACCGCCCGATCAAGGTATAATTAGTTATCTTGAATATTCTCTACGAAGACGACGAGATCCTCGCCCTCGATAAGCCCGCGGGAGTGCTGGTGCACGGCTTTCCGGCCGGACGACGGCGGCCACAGGTCGAGAAGGGAACCATTGTCGCCTGGCTTCGCAAACACCGACCGGAGATAACGGGCGTCGGCGATGATAGAGATGAACGTCCGGGCATCGTGCACCGGCTCGACAAGGACACCTCGGGCGTTCTTCTCGTCGCGAAAACGCAGGCCGCCTTCCTGCAGTTAAAAAAACTTTTCCAGAACCGCGAGATGGAAAAAACATATCTGGCCGTTGTTTCTGGTTGGCCCGAACCGGAGAAGGGGACGATAGAGAAACCGATCGGCATCGTGGACGGAAGCGTGAAGCGCAGTGTCCATGCCACGAAGTTTTTGAAACCGGCGCGCACCAGCTACGAGGTCGTGCGCCGCCTCGCGCTCCCGGATGGCGGGCGAGCGGCGCTCTTGCGCGTAAGCCCCAAGACCGGGCGGACACATCAAATCCGCGTTCACCTCGCCTCGATCAATCATCCGATCTTGGGCGATGCGCTCTATGGGGGTCGCAGGGGGGCGAAGGGCGCCGCGCCGCGGCTTCTTTTGCACGCCTCGGCCATTGTGTTCTCTCCCGATTCGGGCCGCCGCCTTGAGATCGAAGCACCTCTGCCACCGGATTTCAAGGATTTCCTGGCGTCGGCGGGCGAGACGGCGGAAATATAGAGATATTTGGTTATCCACAGGCCGCTTGACGAACTGGCGAGGCCACTGTGCTACAATGAATGAAATCATACAAATCAGTTGTCCCGAAGCGAAGCGAGGGGCTACAATAACAGCAAGTTCGTATGAAACATAAATCAAAGGTCATTCTTACTTAACTATTTATGAACGCCACTCATTCTAATTCTAAAAACGCCAAGGGTTTCACCCTCATTGAACTCCTGGTCGTCATCGGCATCGTCGTCGTTCTCTCGGTCGTCGTCTTACTCACCCTAAACCCCGCCCAGCTCCTCCGGCAGGCCCGCGACTCGACGCGCATCTCCGACCTTGGCACCCTGAAGAGCGCCCTCGCTCTCTACCTCGCCGACGTCACGACGCTGGCTCTTGGCAACACCGGACTTTGCTACGTTTCTACTTCAACTTCTCCGGGCGTAAATTGCCTGGTTTTCGCAGCTGGCACGACGACGGTAACCAATGCCGCGAGTTCCTCGCTCGTAAATGGCCAGGGCTGGATCCCGGTCAACTTCAACGACATCAGCTCTGGCGCTCCGCTTTCGGTGTTACCTCTCGACCCAGCAAACACCGCGGCCCTCTTCTACGCCTACCGAGCCAACACATCAACCCTCGTCTACGAGCTCGACGCGATCTTGGAGAGCAATAAGTACATCCCGCTCATGTCGACCGATGGTGGCAACATCTCGACCGCCTATGAAGTCGGCACCGATCCCGGACTCGATCTCTAAGAGCGATTTGTAGGTTAAGCAAGAGCCCCGCACCATACGGTACGGGGCGGGGTCCGTTTCCCCACTTCTTAAAGTTGTTCCAACAAAGACAACAACATCCTTACAAACTCCAGTTTGTAAGGATGTTTGCTTCAATCAATGAAACCGGAGTACGACTTGGATAAAATTAAATTTGCGACGCGACGCGCCGCAGGTGTCCAAAAAGGATAATTATATTACATCATACGGCCGTATGATGTAATATAATTATCCTTTTTGAGACGGGTTCTAGTATACTTAGGAAGCATCCCATGTTGATTACCGAGCGCATCGCCATTTTCACGCTCCTACTCCTCTCGATCGGCCAATTTTTGCTCCGGGCGCCCTTTGCGGCGCGGTTAAAGATGCTCATAACCCCCAATCGCTGGCTTCTTTGGATCGGCGCGGGCGCCGGCGTCGCAATTTTGGGTACGACGGCGTGGTGGTCGTATCTCCAGCATCGTCTCTGGGCAGGGAATGAGTTCACCAAAGCCCTTTTGCCGCCCCATCAGAGCATTTGGTACTTTATTGATCGGATTATCGTAAGAGAGATGGTGGGGCCGTGGTTCGTGGCTCTCGCTACGGCGGTTCTCGGTTTTTTCGCGTTGCGGTGGCTGAACCGCCGTCGTGGCGAGGTGTTCTTCGAAAAGGAAGAATATCTGCTTTTCGCCGTCGGCATCTTTCTCTCCGGCTATCCGGGACTCCTCATTTATGCGGTTTTCATGATGCTTGGCGGCCTTATTAAGACGATTACCTACGCGTCTTTCAGATGGGGCCGCGCGCCGCTTGCTAATCTTTGGTTGCCTCTCGCGCTTTTTGGTATACTGGTGAAGCATTGGTATGTGCCGCAGGCGCTCCTCTCGCAGTTTACGTTTTGAGACCGGGGGCGTCTTGGTTCCTGTCATCGCCCGAGAGCCGTAGAGTTCCATGAACCTATTTATCCCCGCCGATCAGCTTAAGAACCGGCTCACTCAGGAAAACCTGGTGACGCCGGAGCGTTTTGATGCGCTTGCCACCGAGGCGGAGCGTAAGAATCAGAACCTGATCGACGTGCTCATTTCGGAGCGCGTCGCGACGGCGGACTATTTAAGCGCCCTGGTCGCCGCCGCCTTCGGAGTCGAACTCGCAAATCTCGCGGCCCGCACCATAAACGAGGAGACGCTCCGCCTCCTGCCCGAAGACCTGTCGCGCCAGCGCGAGGTAATCGCCTTCGCCCGGGAAGAGGACGGCACGATCGACGTCGCCATGGCTGACCCGAGCAACCTCGAGACGATCGAGTTCCTGACCCAGCGTTTGGGCGCGAAAGTGAAGCCCTTTCTCGCCGTGTCCGACGACCTCGACCGCGGCTTTGCGATCTACGGCTCCCGCTCGACGGGCGATTTTAAGAAAATAGTCGAGGAGAACATCCAGGCCTCGTTGCGCAGCCCGAGCCGGACGAGCGAAGAAGCGGCGACCGAAGTGCCGATCGTTTCCATCGTCGACAGCATCATGGCTTACGCCATCTCCATGCGCGCCTCCGATATTCACATCGAAGTGATCGAGGAAGCGACGATGATCCGCTATCGCATCGACGGCATTCTCTACGAGATAATCCGCATTCCGAAGACGGTCCATAGCGCGCTCGTCGCGCGCTTGAAGATCCTTTCAGGGCTGAAGATCGACGAGCATTACAAGCCGCAAGACGGTCGTTTTCGCCACCAGATGGTGAATCAGGTCGTCGACGTCCGCGTGGCGGTGATGCCGACCTACTACGGCGAGAAGGTGGAAATGCGCCTTCTTGAGTCCTCCCAAAAGCCGCTTTCCCTCGAAGAACTCGGCATGCTTAAGGAGACGGCCGCGATCGTGGTCGAAGCCATAAAGAAGACCTTCGGCATAGTCCTGGTCTGCGGCCCGACCGGTTCCGGCAAGACGACAACCCTCTACGGACTCATGGAAATTCTTAATAAGCCGAACGTGAATGTTTGCTCGATCGAGGATCCGATAGAGTACAACATGCGCTACGTGAACCAGTCGCAGATCAACGTCCAAGCGGGC
This sequence comes from Patescibacteria group bacterium, assembly GCA_038057515.1. GTDB lineage: Bacteria > Patescibacteriota > Minisyncoccia > UBA6257 > 2-01-FULL-56-20 > DATJQA01. The sequence goes on from JBBUDB010000026.1 coordinate 4,364, forward strand.
GTCACCTTTGCCACCGGCCTTCGGGCGCTTCTCCGGCAGGACCCGAATATCATCATGGTCGGCGAGATTCGCGACAAGGAAACCGCCGGCATCGCCGTCCAAGCGGCGCTTACCGGTCACCTCCTTCTTTCTTCACTGCACACGAACGACGCCCCGACGGCCGTGCCGCGTCTCTTCGACCTCGGCGTGCCGCCGTTCCTCGCCGCTTCGACCCTAAACCTTATCATCGCCCAGCGCCTGGTGCGACGCATCTGCGCCGCTTGCATTTACTCCTACGATGCCGGAGAAGACATTAAGAAGGCGATCGAAAAGCAACTTGTCGAACTCGGCGTGCCGAATGGCGCCCAGGCCGTTCCCAAAACATTCTACCGCGGCAAAGGATGCGTCGTTTGCGGCGATACGGGCTATCGGGGACGCCTGGCTATCGTCGAGGTCCTAAAGATCACCGATACGATGAAAAATATCATCGTTGATCCGCAGTTTAGTTTGCAGGCCATCACCGGCGAGGCGCGCAATCAGGGGTCGCGGACGATGTTCGAAGACGGTCTTGAAAAGATCCAGCTTGGCATTACGACCATTGAAGAGGTGATGCGCGTCATCAAAGAGTAGAGCAAAATTGAAATTGCAAAAATCAAAATGACGGAACAAAGTGATAGAATGAAGAAAACAACCACTAGACAGAAACGTCCAATTTATTTTTCATTTTGATTTTTAATTTTACTCTATGTTGTATCACTACATCGCGGCTGATAAGTCGGGGAAGCTCCTCGAAGCGAACTACGATGCCGACGATGTCGGTCAGCTTCTTCGATATCTTTCGGGGAAGGACTTGCGGCCGATATCGGTCAAGCCGGTCCAAGAAGCGGGGCGCGGCCTGCGCGTTTTCTCGTCGGGGATAAATATCGGCGACAAGGTATTCATCACCAAGTACCTCGCGCTCATGCTTCGCGTGGGCACCGACCTCTTGTCCGCGATCAATATTCTTATCGCCGATTTCGACAAGCCCTCGGTCAAGGCCTTGCTTCTTGAGATCCGGGAAAACCTAAGCAAGGGCCGGCCCTTCGCCGATGCCTTCGCCAACCACCCGAAAGTATTTTCGCAGGTGTTCGTGAGCCTGGTTAGGGCCGCCGAGGCGTCCGGCAATCTCCAGCAAACATTCGAGGACCTCTCTGCCTCGTTGCAACGCGATGCGGATCTTAGGAATCGCATTCGTTCCGCCTTCGTGTACCCGCTTATCCTCTTAACCGCCGCCTTCGGCGTGTCGATGTTTCTCGTAACATTCGCCATCCCGCGCGTGGCGAAGGTCTTTTTCGAAAGCGGCATCAATCCGCCGGTGTTCTCCCGCATCGTTTTTGGCATCGGTCTTTTCATCAATGAGAATATCGTGTTATTTCTCGCCGCCCTCTTCATCATCGTCGGCGGCGGAGCGTTCTTTTTCTGGAAAACGGTCGTTGGCCGACGCATCATCGACCGGGCCCTAAGCCATGCGCCGCTTGTCCGGACCATTTATAAAGAGATCGCGGTCCAGCGCTTCGCCTCGACCTTCAGCGTACTCATGAAGGCGGGTCTGCCGATCATCCAGACAACGAAGATTACGGCCGACGTGGTTGGCTCCGAAGAGTTTGCCGCGAGCTTGCGCCGCGTTGCCGACGAAGGGCTTTCCAGGGGTCTCACGATCGGAGAGGCCTTTCGTCAGGAACCGATCTTTCCGAAGGTCGTCGTGAATCTCGTGGCGATTTCCGAGAAGGCCGGGCATCTCGAGGAAGTGCTCCAGACGCTCGCCGACTTCTACGCTTCGGATATCGATGCGAATATTCGTTCGCTCGTTTCGGTTCTCGAACCCGTTCTCCTTATGTTCATGGGAGTCATAGTGGGTGCCATTGCCATCGCCATCATCGTGCCGATCTATCAGCTCACGGCGCAATTCTGATCTATATCTTGAAACATGAAACACGAAATCTTGAAACGTGAAACGCTGAACGCTTCACGCTTCACGATCCATAATCCACGATCTGGGTTCATCCCACCAGGGGTAAGTCGCCCAAGCCCCGTTAGAAGCAAGTCATCCAGAGACGACTGCCTCGCTGAGGCGAGGACTTCTAACGGGGCAAGGCGACTGCCGCTCTTGAAGGAGAGCGGACCTCTGGCGGGGTTCACGCTTGTCGAGATACTCATCACCGTCGGCCTCATGGTTATCATTTCAAGCGTTAGTCTTTTGTCTCTCTATGGTCGGCGCGGCAAGGTGGATCTGGACAAT